>JBBQGZ010000022.1:0-27240 GCA_038323535.1 Caulobacterales bacterium | reverse complement strand
CGTGGCGGGGACCGGCACCCTCACCTTCGCCGGCGGGACGCAGGCCCTGAACGGGGCGAACCTCACGGTAGCCAACTGGGTGATCAGCGGCGACGCCGCGACGACGCTCAACGCGGGACTGACCTATGCCGGCGCCTTCATCCAGGCCGCCGCCACGACCCTGACCGTCGCCACGGGCGACACTCTGAGCCTGATCGGCGCCGCGACCCTGGCGGGAACGGTAAGCGGCGCCGGGACGGTCAAGCTCTCGAACGCCACCCTGGGCGGTTTGACCGTTAGCGGTACGGCCCTACTCAGTGATGTGGGCACGGTGGATCAAACCGGCGACATCACCATCGGAGGCGCCGGCCCGAACGCCGCAACACTCTCGATCGGCGTCGGCGCCAGCTACCGGATCGACAATGACAGCGGCATGGCGCGGGGAAATTCCGCGGCCTCGAGCATCAACAACAGCGGCCTCCTCATCAAGTCCGGGGGTGCCGGGATCAGCGTGATCGGGGTCAATACCCCCGACACGGGGGTAATTGAGGTGGCGACCGGCACGCTGGATTTCACCGCCGCACTCACCGGCGCCGGATCAATGAAGATCGACGCCGGGGCGACGTTGGAAGCCGACCAGGCGGTGGCCTCGACCCTGACGGCGAGATTCTTCGAAGGCGACGGGCTCCTTGCCTTGACCCATCCGGCGAGCTTCGGCGCCACGATCCACGGCTTCGCTTCCACCGACACCATCGATCTGTTGAAGACGGTAGCCACCACCGCCACCCTGGGGGCCGGCGATACCCTGGTGATCAAGAACCGCGCCACCACCATCGCCACCCTGCAACTGGGTGGGGACTATACCGCCGCCACCTTCCACGTCGCCTCGGACGGCAAGGGTGGGACGAACATCACTGTGACGAGCGGCTCCGTCTCGGACGTTCCTAGCGGCGGTGCTCCGCCTCCCGACCAGATTGCGGCTTCCAGCCCCGGCCACCGGTTCATCACCGCCATGGCGGGCTTAGGGGGCGATACCCACGGGCCGGTGTCTATGTTCAGCGAGGCGCACTACGCCCATCCGCCTATGCTATTGGCTCCCCGGATGGCGATGTCTTGACCGACAGTGTAGGCGCCGCACCTGGGGCTGAGGCCGGGAGGGCGCGCGGCCGCCCCCAAATGCAAAACGCGGTCCCCTAAAACCGGACACACTGTCCGAAACGAGAGGACAGTTACGCTATTGCGGTCCCCTGAAATCGGACAGTAGAGGCGCAGATTGCGGCCTTTTGGGCCAGCTGCGGTCCCCCGGTTTCGGACACATATAGTTTACATTGGGGGGCGCTCCGCGAGAGGGGGCTCGGCCAGCGGTGGCGGGGCCGTGTCCTGATCGTCCTGGCGGGGCGTCTACTGGCCCATGGGAGGGTTCGTGACATGGGGAATGTATCAGAGTGCCTATCAGGGCGTGGTGGCGGGCGCCACGGCGGCGAGAACCGAGGCGGCTACGACCGCAGAAGCCACCGCACCCATAGCCGACGCGAGCGCCGCCGCCTCGGCAAGCCCTAACGCTGCCTGCTGACAACGGACGGGCCGAATCAAACGCTGATTTGGAAGCCGACTTCGAGGCGAGCCAACGGACGGTTGCTCCCGCGGCGGCCATGCCCGCCGCGCTGAACGTGCGAAGGGACCGTGGACGAGATACGCAGCCAAATTGCCGGAGCCACGACGGGCGGACGTTCTCGCCAAACCGCATCGCCGGCGCGAACTCGGGGAAAGGACGGGCGGCTATGTGGAGGCGGTCACGGGCGGGCTGATTGACGAAGCTTTCGCCCTCGACCGCGTTGCTCGCTTCGCCGGATGGAACGCGGCCGGCGCGGCCCTGATTGGCTGGATGATCGGCTTTGCGGTGCTCAGCGTGATCGTCTTGGTGATCCGGTGGGTCTGGCGGGGATTTGCTGGGAAGTCCTCGACGCCACATTGAACAGTCGGCCTGACGAGACGGCGACCGACGTCGACGAAAAAAGACCGAAAGCGTCGCACCGTGTGGACCATGTGCGGACCTGACCCTGTTCGTCGGTGCACCTAGATTGCCGCGCACGACCTAACTCTATATAAAATATAAGGAAAGCTGGTGCCGCCGCACAGGATCGAACTGTGGACCTCAGCCTTACCAAGGATGCGCTCTACCACTGAGCTACGGCGGCGTTCCCTAAAGGGGAAGGGCGGGGTGTTAGCGAAACGGGCGCGCGGTGGAAAGCGAAATCGGCTTGACGGGCGGGCCGGGGGGGCTAGGCGTCGTGGCCATGGACGATCCGCCAAAGCCGCCCGATCCGGCCAGGCCCGCGCCGGCGCCCATGGGCGGCGCGGCGCGGGACGCGCGGCTCGCCGTGGCCCTTCGCGCCAATCTGAAGCGGCGAAAAGCGGCGCCGAAGGCTGACGGTTAGCTGGCCGCTATCGCTTCGCCCCGGCGCCGGATAAGAGGCTGGCTGGCGGGGGGTTTTTTTGCCGCCGGTGGGCGGCCAGGGTCGAGGGCGGAATGGACAAGATCGCCATCGTGGGCGGCGAGCGGCTGGTGGGCGAAATCCGGATCAGCGGGGCCAAGAATTCGGCCATCAAACTGATGGCCGCCAGCCTGCTGACCGACGAGCCCCTGCGCCTGACCAACATGCCGCGCCTGGCGGACACCCGGTTTCTCGGGCGGCTGCTGGGCCGCCTGGGGACCGAGGTGGTCGAGACCGACGGGCCGAACGGCGGTCAGACCACCCTCACCACTCCCGAAATCCTCAGCACCATCGCCCCCTACGACCTCGTCCGCCAAATGAGGGCCTCGTTCAACGTCCTGGGCCCATTGTTGGCGCGCGCCGGTCAAGCCAAGGTCAGCCTGCCGGGAGGCTGCGCGATCGGCGCCCGGCCGGTCGACCTGCACCTGCAGGCCCTGGAGGCCCTGGGCGCGCGAATCGAACTCAACGAAGGCTATGTCTACGCCCAGGCGCCGCGCGGCCTGATTGGGGCCAGGATCGCGTTTCCGTTCGTCTCGGTGGGGGCGACGGAGCATGCGCTGCTGGCCGCGGTGCTGGCGCGCGGAGAGACGGTGCTGACCGGCGCCGCCCGCGAGCCGGAGATCGTCGACTTGGCCGCCTGCCTGACCGCCATGGGCGCGCGGATCGAGGGCGCCGGGAGCCCGACGATCCGGATCGTCGGGGTGGAGCGGCTCTCCCGCGCCACCCATGCGGTGGCCCCCGACCGCATCGAGACCGGCACCTATGCCCTGGCCGCGGCCATGGCCGGCGGCGAGGTCCGCCTGACCCACACCCGCGCCGACATCGTCGAATCCCTGCTGGTCAAGATGGAGGAGGCCGGGGTGGAGGTGGATCGCCACGACGATGGCCTGACGGTCCGGCGCAACGGCGGGCGGCTGAAGGCGGTGGAGGTCACGACCGATCCCTATCCCGGCTTCGCCACCGACCTTCAAGCCCAGTTCATGGCCCTGATGACCCTGGCCGACGGCGAGAGCGTCGTGCGCGAGACCATCTTCGAGAACCGCTTCATGCACGCCCCCGAACTGGCGCGCCTGGGGGCGGACATCGTAGTCAACGGCGGCGAGGCGCGGGTCAGGGGGGTCGAGCATCTCGAAGCGGCGCCGGTGATGGCCACCGATCTTAGGGCCTCCGTCGGCCTGGTGATCGCCGCCCTGGCCGCGCGGGGGGAAACGGTGGTCGACCGGGTCTATCACCTGGATCGCGGCTTCGAGCGGCTGGAGGAAAAGCTGTCGGCTTGCGGCGCGCGGGTGCGCCGGATCAGCGAAGCGGGCGAGGAGGCCTGACGTGACGGGATCGCCGCCCCTGCGCCTGCTTGCCGAAGACGGCGAGGACTTGGCGGTGATCTCCGCGGCCCTGCAGGACGCGGTGACCCGGATCGGGGACATCCAGTGGGAGCCGGCGGCGCGACGCCTGACCATCGCCTTCAACCGCTTCCGCTGGGAAGCGGCCGCCGGGCCGGGCGAGCGGGTGCGCTCGGGCCTGCAGCTGGGAAGTGTCCTGGAGGTCAGGGGGCGGAACCTGCGGCGCGAGGCCAAGGACGCGGTGCTCGAACTCCTGGCTCTCACCTTCGATCCGGGCGAAGCGCCGGAGGCGGCGCCCGGAGGCGTGGTCACCTTCACCTTCGCCGCCGGCGGCGACCTGGCCGCGAGCGTGGAGTGCATCGACGCCGCCCTGGCGGACCTCTCCGCGCCCTGGTCCACCGCGCGCAAGCCGGAGCACGAGGGTTAGAGCGTCCCCCGCCCGGCGGCCTTTGGGGCGCGCCCAACAGCGGCTAGAACCCTCCCATGCCCGCGGACGCCGCCAACCACCGCCTGCAGTCCGTGGAGTTGGATGAAGACTCCCTGGCGGCGGCCTCGCGCGATCAGGAGCAGGAGCGGCAGATCGCCATTTTCGACCTTCTGGAGGACAATCATTTCGTTCCCGAGGGCGCGCCGGGCGGGCCCTATGACCTCAAGGTCGCCCTGATCGAGAACCGCCTGGCCCTGGACATCACCGGCCCCGGCTATCAGCGCCGGCACCTGCTCTCGCTCTCGCCCCTCAAGGGCGTGGTGCGCGACTACCATATGATCTGCGAGAGCTATTTCGAGGCCATCCGCAACGCCACGCCTCAGCGTATCGAGACCCTCGACATGGGCCGCCGCGGCCTGCACAACGACGGTTCGACCCTGTTGCAGTCGCGGCTGGCGGGAAAGGTGCACACCGACCTGGACACCGCCCGGCGCCTGTTCACCCTGATCTGCGCCCTGCACTGGCGGGGCTGATCGTGGGGCGTCTGCCGGGGGCGGTCCTGTTCGCCTGCAACCTCAACCGCGTGCGCTCACCCATGGCCGCCGGCCTGATGACGCGCCTGTTCGGGATCCGGGTGTTCGTGGACAGCTGCGGCCTGCGCCTGGACGCGGACACCCTGGCCGATCCCTTCGCCGTGGCGGTGATGGACGAACTGGGGGTGGATCTCACCGGCCACCGGTCCAAGACGTTCGACGAGCTGGAAGACGAGTCCTTCGACACGGTCGTCTCCCTGAGCCCCGAAGCCCACCATCGCGCCGGCGAACTGGCGCGGCGCCGGGCCGTGGACCTCGAATACTGGCCGACCCACGATCCGACCCTGGCGACGGGCGCGCGCGAGGCGGTGCTGGACGCCTACCGCGCGGTCCGCGACGGCCTGGAGGCGAGGATCATCCGGCGCTTTGGCCAAGTCCGCACCTTCGGGGGGTGAGGGCGCTCAAGGGGCGACGAAGGCGTAGCCCTCGATGCGGACGAAGGCGTAGCCCTGGTCGATGGCGTCCGCCTCCTCCTTAGGCGTCGCGGTGAGCAGGCTGCGCCGGCTCGCGGCGTTCCAGAACTGCTTGAGCGGCGCGGTTCCGGGTCTGGGCTCGGCGTAGACGAAACCTTGCGAGCCTTCGAACGCATACCCCCTGGCCAGGGCGTCGCGCTCCCCCTCGGCGGTGGCGACGGTGACATGGTCGCCCACGGCCTCGTTCCAGTAGAGTTTCAGCGGGAGGGTTCCCTCGGCGACCTCGGTGAGGACATAGGCCTCGGTCCGCAGGCGCCGGTAGCCCGCCGCCTGGGCGGTCGCGGCGGCGGCGGCCGAGGCGGCGACGATGTGATCGCCCCTGGCGGGCTCGGCGAAGAGGTCGAGCGGGCTTCGGACGGGCGGCGCCTTGGAGGCGGGCGACCCGGCGGCGAGCGTCGTTTCGCTGTTCCGCTCGGCGCTGCATTCGTTGGGCGCGCGCAGGAACGTCACGGACCCACCCTCGAACCGCTGACGCTGGCCGTCAGGCGTGTTGACCGGGTCGGAGATCGGCAGGCCGAGCCAGCCACTGGCGCCGCCGTATTGAAAATAGAGGCGATAGCCGCAGCCGGTGACCACGAACGTCTGGCCAGCGTGCGGCCCGGACGAATGCCACAGAATCACGCCGCCGTTGAAGGCGGCCTCCCTGGCGGCGGCGCCGGAAGGCGAAACGGCGCTCGCCGATTCGCGCCCGACGGGGCAGCCAAGCGGTCCCTCGGCCCCGCCGAGCGCGCCCCATTTGCTCATGATCGGCCCGCTCAGCGCTTGGCCGCAGGCGACGCCGCCCTCGGAGGCCTGGGCGGTCGTCGCCGTCGGCGCGGCGCCGGCGAGCAGAGAGGCGATCACGGGCGCGGCCGGCGGGCCCCAGCGGCGGGCGAAGCCGATGGCCACGGCGAGCCTCCGGCCGGGCCTGGTCTTGGTAAGCGTTTGCACACCGATCCCGATACGCCCGCGGGCCATCGACCTCAACGGTTCGGGTGCGGTATGGTGCCGGCTTGTCGCAATTCGAGAGGCCGCATGGCGAAAGAAGAACTTCTGGAACTCCCCGGCACGGTCAGTGAACTGCTGCCCAACGCCACCTTCCGGGTGAAGCTGGAAAACGAACACGAGATCATCGCCCACACCGCCGGCAAGATGCGCAAGAACCGGATCCGCGTGCTGGCCGGCGACAAGGTGCTGGTGGAAATGACCCCCTATGATTTCAGCAAGGGTCGGATCACCTATCGCTTCAAATGACGGATGGCCTCAAGGATCGGCGCTGGATCCTCGCCGGCGGCGCGGGCCTTGCCCTGGCGGCCGGCCTGGTGATCGCCGCGATCATGGCGGGCCGGCCTCGAGGCCCATCCGCCGCCCCGCCCGCCTCGCAAGGCGGCCTAGTCGTCCAGACCGGGCGTGACGACGACATCAAACTCGATCCTGGACGCCCGCTGCGCTGTTTCGTGGGCGGCCAGTTCATCGGGGACCTGCCCCTGAGCGCCTGCGCCAAGCGCAACGGCGTCGCCGCCGGCGCGCTGGACGTCGGGCTGGACCCGAGCGGGGCGCTCGCCGCCGCCAACGGCGTCTCCAGCGACATCACGCCCCTGCCGCCCAATCCCGAGCCGGCCGGTCCCGCCGTGGCCGCGCCCGCCGTCGCCCCTCCGGCGCTGATCGCCGAGGACGCCGACAATAACGCTCCGGCCGGTCCACGCTCGGCGACCGCACCCTGCTGGCGCTACATCGGGGCGGGCTGGAGACGCCTGCCCTGGGAGGTGAGCCTCAACGCCTGCGTGCGCCTCCTCTACGCCGGCCGTTGTGAGCGCGCGGGGGGGGCGGCCTACGGGCGGTGGGCGGACCGGACTCTTCGCCTGGTGCCCGGGCGGGTGGAGATTTCCGACGACAATCGCCGGTTCCGAACCCTGTTCGAGCAAGGCCCGGAATGCGCCGGCCAGGATCCGGGCTAGTCGCGGTCGCTTTGGCATTCCCTCGCGCCCGAGCCGGATGTAAGCCTTTGGGACCATGCGCCACCTATCCCTCCTGCCCGCCCTTCTCGCCGCCGTCGCCCTGGCGGGCTGCCAAAAGGCGCTGGAGGCGCCGACGGACCGCGGCGTATGCTGGCATTTGGCCAAGGCGCCTGACGGCAAGGTCAAGTTCAATGTCCTGGCCCGTGGCCAGCCCGACCTCGAGCATTGCGCCGCGCAGTTGGAAATGATGAGGCTGCGTTTCCTTGGCCTGGGCGCGACCCAGAGCGAAGTTGTCGGCGCCTATCAGAGCCAGTTCCTGTTCCTGCAGAGGGAAGGGGTGTTCACCGCCCAGTCCTACGACGGCTATCGCTATCCGTTCATGGTTCGCACCGGCGACGGCCGCCTCGCCGTTCCCGGCGCAATGCCGACAGCGCCGGAACAAAAATAGAACATAGGCGTTGCGCGGCGCGGAAAGGCTGCTAAGCTCGGGCTTAAGATTCCGGCGCGCGTGGTCGCCGGGCGAGCAGGGAGCGGATCATGGGCGGCAGTGTCAACAAGGTCATTCTAGTGGGCAATCTGGGGCGGGACCCCGAGGTTCGCACACTCAATTCGGGCGATCGGGTGGCGAGTTTCACCATGGCGACCTCGGAAACCTGGCGCGACCGCACGTCCGGCGAGCGGCGCGAAAAGACCGAGTGGCACCGCGTCTCGATCTTCAACGACAATTTGGTGAAGGTGGCCGAGAACTATCTGCGCAAGGGCTCGAAGATCTATCTGGAGGGCGCCTTGCAGACCCGCAAATATACCGACGCCGCGGGGGTCGAGAAATCCGCCACCGAGATCGTGCTGCAGAAGTTCCGCGGCGAACTGACCATGCTCGACGGGCGAAGCGACGGCGAAAGCGCGCGCGGCGAGGCCGACGCCGGCGGCTACGCCAGCGGCCCGCGCGCCGGCGGCTCGGGACCCAAGGAAACCTTCACCGCCGATCTGGACGACGAAATTCCGTTCTGAGGCGCTTCGACCCTCCTCTCCATGAGGGAAGCGCGGGCGGAACGCTCCGGTTTTGGTGGCGTTCGCGGCCCTGGAATGCTAGTCGAAACGGCGGACGTTCGGTGTCCGATTCTGAGCGTTGAACCCTCCCTTTGACCGATGAGACGACCATACCGCCCCAGGACGGCCGGCGCGGGCATGTGACCTCGATCTCGATCGAGGACGAGGTCAAGAAATCCTATCTCGACTACGCCATGAGCGTGATCGTCAGCCGCGCCCTGCCCGACGTGCGTGATGGCCTCAAGCCCGTCCAGCGCCGCATCCTCTATTCCATGAACGAGCAGGGCCACACGCCCGACCGCTCCTACGTCAAATCGGCCCGGGTGGTCGGCGACGTGATGGGCAAATATCACCCGCACGGCGATCTTTCGATTTACGACACTCTGGTGCGCATGGCCCAGCCGTTCTCCATGGGCCTGCTGCTGATCGACGGCCAGGGCAACTTCGGCTCGGTGGACAACGATCCGCCGGCGGCCATGCGCTACAGCGAATGCCGCCTGACCAAGGCCTCCATGGCCATCCTCGCCGACCTCGACCGCGACACCGTCGACTTCAAGGACAACTACGACGGCAAGGAGACCGAGCCGGCGGTCCTCCCCTCCCGGATCCCCAACCTACTGGTGAACGGCGCCGGCGGCATCGCCGTGGGCATGGCCACCAACATCCCGCCCCATAATCTGGGCGAGATCATCGACGCCTGCCTGGCCCTGATCGACGACCCCGACATCGCGCTCGAGGCGCTTGCGGACATCGTGCCGGCCCCCGATTTCCCCACCGGCGGCGAGATCATCGGCCGCTCCGGGGCCCGGGCGGCGCTGATGACCGGCCGTGGTTCCGTGGTGATGCGCGGCGTCGCCACGATCGAGGAGATCCGCAAGGATCGCGAAGCGATCATCATCACCGCCATTCCCTATCAGGTGAACAAGGCGGCCATGGTCGAGCGGATCGCCGAGCTGGTGCGGGAAAAACGCATCGAGGGGATCGCCGACCTGCGCGACGAAAGCGACCGCACCGGCATGCGGGTGGTGATCGAGCTCAAGCGCGACGCGGGGGCCGAGGTGGTCCTCAACCAGCTCTACCGCTTCACCCCCCTGCAGAGCGCCTTCCCGGTCAACGCCCTGGCGCTCAATCGCGGCCGGCCCCAGCAGATGAGCCTTTTGGACATGCTGGCCGCCTTCGTGAATTTTCGCGAAGAGGTGGTGGTGCGGCGAACGCGCCACGAGCTTTCCAAGGCCCGCGACCGGGCCCACGTCCTCGTCGGCCTGGCGATAGCGGTCGTCAACATCGACGCGGTGATCGCGATCATCCGCTCGTCGAAGGACCCGGCCGAGGCCCGTGAACGCCTGGGCGCGCGGGACTGGCCGATCGGCGACATGATCGCCCTCATTCGCCTGATCGCCGATCCGCGCACGGTGGTGGTCGAGGAGGGTCTGGTTCGCCTGACCGACGAACAGGCCCGCGCCATCCTGGCCCTGACCCTGTCGCGCCTGACGGGCCTCGGCCGCGAGGAAATCTTCGCCGAGGCGACCGATCTGGCCGCCGCCATCCGCGCCCATCTGGATCTGCTGTCGTCTCGCGAGGCGATCATGGGGGTGGTGCGCGCCGAACTGGTCGAGGTCCGCGAGGCGTTCGCCGTCCCGCGCCGCAGCCGGATCGTCGAGGGCGACGCCGACGTCGAGGACGAGGACCTGATCGCCCGCGAAGAGATGGTCATCACCGTCACCCACGGCGGCTATGTCAAGCGCACCGCGCTGACCACCTACCGCACCCAGCATCGCGGCGGAAAAGGCCGCGCCGGAATGTCCACCAAGGAAGAGGACGCGGTCACCCGGGTGTTCTCGGCCTCGACCCACGCGCCGATGCTGTTCTTCTCCTCGGGCGGCAAGGCCTACAAGCTCAAGGTCTGGCGCCTGCCGCTGGGAACCCCGACCTCGCGCGGCAAGGCCTTCGTCAATCTTTTCCCCATCGAGCCTGGCGAGACGATGACCTCGATCCTCGCCCTGCCCGAGGACGAGGCGAGCTGGGAGGGGCTTGACGTGATGTTCGCCACCCGTTCGGGGGGCGTGAGGCGTAACAAGCTTTCCGACTTCGCCCAGATTAACCGGGCCGGCAAGATCGCCATGAAGCTGGACGACGGCGACGGGATCATCGGGGTCGGCCTGTGCACGGCGGCCAACGACATCCTGCTGACCACGGCGCTCGGCCGCTGTATCCGCTTCGCCGCGGGCGATGTGCGCGTCTTCGCCGGTCGCGAGTCGACCGGGGTGCGCGGCATCCGCCTGGCGGGCGGCGACAGCGTCATCTCCATGGCGATCTTGCGCGCCGTGGACGCCAGCCCGGCGGAACGCGGCGCCTATCTGAAACACGCCAACGCCATACGCGCGGCGGCGAACGGCGAGGTCGAGGAAGGTTCGGCCGTCCCGCCCGAGGAAGACGACGAGGGCGCCCTGGAAGGCCAGGTCACCCTCTCGGTGGACCGGATCGCCGAACTGGGCGCCGCCGAGGAGTTCATCCTCACCGTGTCGTCGGAGGGATTCGGCAAGCGCACTTCGGCCTTCGACTATCGCCGCACCGGTCGCGGCGGCCAGGGTCTGATGGCCCACGACCTCTCCCGGCGGGGCGGCCGGCTGGTGGCGTCATTCCCGGTCGAGGATGCCGACGAGATCCTGCTGGTCACCGATCAGGGGCAGCTCATTCGCGTGCCTGTCGGCCAGATCCGGATCGCCGGGCGCAATACCCAGGGGGTGACGATCTTCCGCACCGCCCAGGACGAGCATGTGGTGTCGGTCGAGCGCCTCGAGGGCGGGGAGGCCGAACCGGGCGACGAAGGGGTCGAGCCATGAGAGGGCAAGGGCGATGAAGCGGACGGGCCTCTACCCGGGCACCTTCGATCCGGCCACCAACGGTCATCTGGACATCATCGGCCGGGCGGTGAAGCTGGTCGACAAGCTGGTGATCGGCGTGGCGATCAGCGCCGCCAAAGGTCCCCTTTTTTCCCTGGAGGAAAGAGTGGCCATCCTCCAGGAGGAAACCCGGCCCTGCGCCCTGATCGCCGAGATCGAGGTCCTCCCCTTCGACAATCTGACCATCCAGTTCGCCCGGCAGGTCGGCGCCCAACTGATCGTCCGGGGCCTGCGCGCCGTGGCCGACTTCGAATATGAATTCCAGATGACCGCCATGAACCAGCAACTCGACCGCGAGATCGAGACGGTCTTCCTGATGGCCGACCCTCGCCATCAGGCGGTCGCCTCGCGGCTGGTGAAGGATATCGTGCGCATGGGAGGCGATGTGTCGCGCTTCGTGCCCGAAGGGGTGAAGCGGCGCATGCTGGAGAAGGTGGGCGCCTTAAACGCGTGAAACGCGTCTTGCCGCCCGCGCCCGGCCGGTCTAGGCGAGAGCCCATGAAATCCGCCCCCATCCTCGCTCTGTGCGCCGCCGCCACCCTCGCCGCACAGGCCCAGGCGGCGCCCAACGCCGCGCCCGCCGCGCCGCTCGCCGCCCCCACCGAGGCCGATTGGCGCACCCCCGACCCTCAGAACATCCTGGTGATCGACACCAACAAGGGGCGGATCATCGTCGAATTGAGCCCGCTGGCCGCGCCGCTGGCCGTCGCGCGTGTCCGCGAACTCACGCGGGCCGGACTCTATGACGGGCGCGCCTTCTTCCGGGTCATCGACAATTTCATGGATCAGACCGGCGATCCGCTCGACAACGGCACGGGCGGGTCGGCCAAGCCGGACCTGCCCGGCGAGTTCACCTTCCGTCGCGGGCCCGAGACGCCTCTGGTGGTGGCGACCAAGGCCGCGGGCACCGAAGCGGGGTTCTTGGGAAGCCTGCCGGTGATCAGCCAGACCATGGATCTCGGCATCCTGACGGTCGATCACAAGGTCAACGCCTGGGGCACGTTCTGCCCGGGCGTCGCGGGCATGGCGCGCGCCGAATCCCCGGACAGCGCCAACAGCCAGTTCTACCTGATGCGCGACGCGACCCCCAATCTGGACCAGAAATACACTACTTTCGGCCGCGCCGTCGCCGGTCTCGACGTCATCCGCGCGATCAAGACCGGCGAGCCGGTGGCCGCGCCGCAGGACAAGATGCTCAAGGTGCGCGTGCTCGCCGACATTCCGGCGCCCGAGCGTCCCCAGGTGCGGGTCATCGACCCGCGCGGCCCGTGGTTCAAGGCCATGGCCGACCGCGTCCGCGTCGCCAAGGTCGTCGACTTTTCGATCTGCGATCTCGATTTCCCAGCCCAAGTGAAGTGAGCGCCATGCCGCAAGATCAAGACACCCTGGTCATGGCCCTGGCCTCCGGCCCGGTGACCATCCGCCTTAGGCCCGACCTCGCGCCTGGCCATGTGGCCCGGATCAAGGAGCTGGCGAGCGAAGGGTTCTATGACGGCGTGGTCTTCCACCGGGTCATCAACGGCTTCATGGCACAGGGCGGCGACCCTGGCGGCACGGGAAGTGGCGGATCGCCCAAACCCAATCTCAAGGCGGAGTTTTCCAAGGCTCCGCACACCCGCGGCGCGTGTTCCATGGCCCGGACCAACAACCCCGATTCGGCCAACAGCCAGTTCTTCATCTGCTTGAAAGACTCGAGTTTCCTGGATGGTCAGTACACGGTCTGGGGGGAGGTCGTCGCCGGCATGGAGCATGTCGACGCCCTGCCCAAGGGCGAACCACCCCGCGAGCCGGGAAAGATCATATCGATGAGGGTGGGTGACGCCTGAGGATCCCTCCGGCGCCGGGCGGCTGTCGGATTTCGATTTCGACCTGCCGGAGGATCGGATCGCCCTGCGGCCGGCGGTTCCCCGGGACGGCGCGCGCATGCTGGAGGTCGCCGGCGACGGCGCCCTGGACGATCGATGCATCGGTGATCTGCCCTCCCGTCTTCGGCCGGGCGACGCCCTGGTGTTCAACGACACTCGGGTGATCGCGGCACGGCTCACGGGAACGCGGATGCGGCAGGGCTCGGGGGTCGACGTCGAAGCGACCCTGCACAAGCGCCTCTCGCCCTGGCGATGGACCGCGTTCATGCGGCCCGGCAAGCGGCTGAAGGCGGGCGACCGCATCGCCTTTGGCCAGGAGGGCGACCGGGCGTGCCTGGCCGGCGCCCTGGACGCCACCGTCGAGGCCAAACAGGCGGACGGCGAGGTGACCCTGGCCTTCGATCTTTCCGGGCCCGACCTCGACATCGCCATCGCCGAGCGCGGCGCCATGCCCCTGCCGCCCTACATCGCCACGCGCCGGGCGCCGGACGAGCGTGACCGGCTCGACTATCAGACCCTCTTCGCCCGCGAGGACGGTTCGGTCGCCGCCCCGACGGCCGGGCTGCATTTCACCGCCGCCCTGATGGACCGCCTCGCGAGCCGGGGCGTGTCCGCGCACTTCGTCACCCTGCATGTGGGCGCGGGCACCTTCCTGCCGGTCAAGAGCGAGGTCGTCGCCGATCATCGCATGCACGGCGAATACGGAGAGCTGTCGGCGGAGGTGGCGCAAACACTCAACGCGATCCGAGCAGCCAGCGGGCGGATCGTCTGTGTCGGGACCACCAGCCTTCGCCTGCTGGAGAGCGCCGCCGGCGAAGACGGGCGGATCGTCCCGTTCGCGGGCGAGACGGCGATCTTCATCACCCCCGGCTATCGGTTCCGCGCCGCCGACGCCCTGATCACCAACTTCCATCTGCCCAGATCGACCCTCTTCATGCTGGCCTGCGCCTTCAGCGGCGCCGCGACCATGAAGCGGGCCTACGCCCACGCCATCGCGGCGGGTTACCGCTTCTATTCCTACGGCGATGCGTGCCTGCTCTGGCGCGCGGCCTGATGGCGGCCTTTCCCTTCGTCATCGAAGCGACCGATGGGGCCGCGCGCGCCGGGCGGCTGGAAACCCCACGCGGAACGATTCTGACCCCCGCCTTCATGCCCTTGGGCACCGCCGGGACGGTGAAGGCGCTGACGGCGGGCCAGGTCCGGGCCGCGGGGGCGCAAATCATCCTGGCCAACACCTACCACCTCATGCTGCGCCCGACGGCCGAGCGCGTCGCCCGCCTGGGCGGCCTGCACCGGTTCATGGGCTGGGAGGGGCCGATCCTCACCGATTCGGGCGGCTTCCAGGTGATGTCCCTGGCCAAGATCAACCAAGTGAGCGAGGCGGGGGTGAGGTTCCAGAGCCACATCGACGGCTCGCGGCACGACCTATCGCCGGAACGCTCGATCGCCATCCAGGCTGATTTCCTGGGCGCGGACATCGTCATGCAGCTGGACGAGTGCGTGGCCTGGCCCGCCGAGGAGGCGCGCGCGGCGCAGGCCCTGCGCCTCTCCGCCCGCTGGGGAGCCAGGTCAAAGGCGGCTTTCGGCGCTCGCGACCGCCAGGCCCTGTTCGGCATCCAGCAGGGATCGACCTTCGAGGCCCTGCGTCGGGAATCCGCCGAGCGCCTGGTCGAAACCGGTTTCGACGGCTACGCCATCGGCGGCCTCGCGGTCGGCGAGGGGCACGGCGCCATGTGCGAGGTGCTGGACTATGCCCCTGGCCTCCTCCCCCCCGATCGCCCGCGCTACCTGATGGGCGTCGGCAAGCCGATCGATCTCGTCGAGGCGGTGTGGCGCGGGGTGGATATGTTCGACTGCGCCCTGCCCACTCGCTCGGGCCGCCATGGCCAGGCCTGGACTTCCGATGGGCCCCGGAACCTCAAGAACGCGGCGTTCGCGGACGACGAAGCGCCGCTCGACGCCGCCTTGGACTGCCCGGCCAGCCGTGACTACTCCAGGGCCTATCTCCACCATCTGGTCAAATCGCGGGAGATCCTCGGCCAGGTGCTGCTCTCCTGGCACAACCTCGCCTTCTTCCACGCCCTGATGGCCGACCTGCGCGCGGCGATCAGCCAAGGGCAGCTGAATGCGTTTCGAAGGGATTTCAGCGCGCGCCAGTAGTTCAAGCCGAGATTGCGCGTGCGAAGATGAATCAGCTGTGCCTTGATCGCAATGTCCGATCGACACTCGATCAGCGCAAACCGGGAGGCGGAACGGGCGTGGACACCGTGGAAGCCGATCAAACGCGCGGGCTGGGCGCCGTCGCGCCCTTCTACGCCCATGACCGCGCCTACGATGACATGTTCGCCTCGGATGGATCCTTGCGCCCCCACTATGCGGCCTTGCATGCGCGCATGTCGACGCTCGGCGCCGCGGAACTCGCGGAACGCCAGCGCACCCTCGAGCAATCCTTCCTGCTCCAAGGCATCACCTTCACCGTCTATGCGGCCGGCGATGCGACCGAGCGGATCATCCCGACCGATCTCTTTCCCAGGATCATCGCGGCGGAGGAATGGGCGCGGATCGAAGTCGGGCTGACCCAACGCCTGCGGGCGCTGAACGCCTTCCTCGCGGACATCTATGGCGACCAGAAAATCCTGGCCGACGGCGTGATTCCCCGCGACCTGATCCTGGGCGCGCCTTCCTACCGCCGGGAGATGCATGGCGTCTATGTCCCGCACGGCAGCTACGTCAATGTGAGCGGCGCCGATCTCATCCGCGGCGAGGACGGGACGTTCTTCGTGCTCGAGGACAACCTTCGGGTGCCCTCCGGCGTCTCCTACATGCTGGCCAACCGGGACGCGGCGAAGCGGACCTTTCCGGGCACCTTTCGAAGCGCCCGGGTGCGGCCCGTGGAACGCTACCCGGATCTGCTGCTGACCACCTTGAAGAGCCTGGCGCCCGAGTGGCGGCCCGATCCGCAGGTCGTGGTGCTGACCCCGGGGGTCTATAATTCCGCCTATTATGAACACGCCTATCTGGCCCGGCTGATGGGGGCGCCGCTGGTCGAGGGGCGCGATCTCGTCGTGCACAACAACATGGTCTACATGCGTACGATCACCGGCTTGCGCCGGGTCGACGTCATCTACCGCCGGGTCGACGACGACTTTATCGACCCGCTGACGTTCCGCCGTGATTCCGGATTGGGCGCCGCGGGACTGTTCAACGCCTACCGTGCCGGAAACGTCGTGATCGCCAACGCCCCGGGCACCGGTATCGCCGACGACAAGGCGGTGTATGCCTATGTCCCGGACATCGTTCATTACTATCTGGGCGAGGATCCGATCCTTCCGAACGTCAAGACCCATCTTTGCCGCGAACCCGCCCAGCTCGATCACGTCCTGGCCAATCTGGACACCCTCGTGGTCAAGGCCGTCGGGGCGTCCGGTGGCTACGGCATGCTCATCGGGCCCCACGCCAGCGTGGCCGAGCGAGAGGCTTTCGCCGAGCGATTGAGGTCCGATCCCGCCAACTACATCGCTCAGCCGACGATCAACCTTTCGACCGCCCCCTGCCTGGTGGACGGCCAGATCGAACCGCGCCACGTCGACCTGCGCCCCTTCGTGCTCTGCGGCGGGACGATCACCGTGGTGCCCGGCGCGCTGACCCGGGTGGCGCTCCGGCGCGGCTCCCTAGTGGTTAACTCAAGCCAGGGCGGCGGATCGAAAGACACCTGGGTTCTATCGGAAAGCGATCCCGCCCCATGATGCTCGCCCGGGTCGCCGACAGTCTTTACTGGATCGGCCGCTATATCGAGCGGGCGGAACACCACAGCCGGCTGTGCGACGTCATGCTCACCTCCGCCCTGGATCAGAACGACGTCGCGGTCGCGGTGGCCAGGCGCGCCGCCTCGGCCCCGGACGACGACGGAGCGCCGGAGCGCCCGGGCGACGGGGTGGGATCGGCACGCGACCTCGTCCTGGACCGCGGGTACAAGGGTTCGGTGGTCAGCTCGCTTTCACGGGCCCGCGAAAATGCCCGGCAGGTGCGGGACCAGATCACCACCGAGAGTTGGGAGCGGCTCAACCTGCTCTATCTGCGGGTCATCTCCGCCGACGCCGAACGCGCCTTTGCGCGCGACCCGCCCGCTTTCCTGGGGGGCATCATCGCCGACCTGCACCTGTTCAAAGGGGCGGCCGACGCCACCATGAGCCACGGCCAAGGCTGGCGATTCCTGTTGCTGGGGACCCACCTGGAGCGCGCGCAGCTGATCGCGCGCCTGCTCGACGTTTGTTTCGGCGACGAATCCTTGGACGCGCCCTTGCGGGACCCCATGACCCAGATGTCGGTGCTGCGCATGGCCTGCGCGCTCGAACCCTATCTGCGCGCCTACACCGCCGAGATCGAGCCTCGGACTCTGCTGGATTTCTTGCTATTCGACGAAGAATTTCCAAGATCGATCCGTTTTTCGATCGAGAGAATGAAGGACTGCCTCACCAACCTCGCCCGCCCCGCGCCGCTGGACAATCCGTCGCGTCCGGAAAGGCTGGCGGCGCGGCTGAGCGGGCGATTGCAGTACGCCGACATGGATGAGGCTCTGGCTCACGACGCCCTGCTGACCCTGGTCGTCCAGGAGTGCGCGTCCATCCATGACGCGATCTATGAAACCTTCGTCAGCTATCCGCTCGAAGAGCGGCTGCCGGCTTAGACCGATGTTTTTCGATATCCGCCACCAGGCCGAGTACCGGTACGACGCGCCGATCCGTGAAAGCGTCATGGAGCTTTGGGTCCAGCCGCAGCAGAGCGAGCGCCAGCGGCTCGCCAGGTTCGCCCTGGAGATCGAACCCGCGGCCCAGCTGTTCTCCTATGCCGACTTCTTCGGCAACGCCGTCTACCATTTCGACGTCCCCCAGCCTCACGAGCGGCTCGCCATCCAATCGTCGGCGACGGTCGAGACACGACCGCCCACCGAGGTTCCGGACTCGCTCGGCGCCGGCGAATGGGGCGCGTTGCGCGGCGAGGGCGTCGCGGGCCGGTTTTATGATTTCCTGTGCCCGCACGGCTTCACCGCGCCGACCGAAACCCTGGAGCGTTTCATGGTCGGAAACGGCCTTGCCAGTCTTGCGCGCGCCGATCCGCTGACCGCCGTCCGGGCCTTGTCCAAACGGCTCTATCGCGCCTTGGAATACGAGCCGGGCGTGACCCGCGCCGACAGCCCGATTGATCACGCGCTGGAGGCGGGTCGGGGCGTATGCCAGGATTTCGCGCATATCATGATCGCGATCTGTCGCGGCTGGGGCGTGCCCGCGCGCTACGTCTCGGGCTATCTCTTTTGCGATCCCTCGGTGGGAGATCGGTCCAACCCCGAGGCGACCCACGCCTGGGTCGACGTTTTCCTGCCGTCCCTCGGCTGGGTGGGCTTCGATCCCACCAACGACATTGTGGCCGGCGAGCGCCATATCGTGGTGGCGAGCGGTCGCGACTACGGCGATGTGCCGCCCTCGCGCGGCGTCTACAAGGGCGATGTGGAGAGCGAACTGGCCGTCGCGGTATCGGTGCGCAAGGCCGGCGCGGCCACCGTCGAGCCCCAGTTCATGCGTTCGGCGAGGCCCGCGGTCTCCAGCAGCGGTCGGCGTTTGCCGTCTTCCGCGGCCCTGGATCAACGGCTCCAGCAACAATAGCCGCCAAATCGGGACGCCGCGGCCGGCCCACGGGCCGGGGCGGCCCTAGGAGTCGGGAATCTCGTCGGTGATCACCTTGAACTCGGCCAGCCGCGCGGCGCCGAAGGTGGTGGTGATCGCCGCATCCGTGGCGTCGCGGCCTCGGGCCATGAGGATCCGGCCGACGCGCGGCCGGTTGTGGCGCGCGTCGAAGGTGCGCCAGGCGCCGTCGAGCCAGGCTTCGAACCAGGCGCTGAAGTCCATCGGGCCTTCCACCGGCGGAACGCCGATGTCGCCCAGGTAGCCGGAGCAATAGCGCGCCGGCACGTTCATGCAGCGGCACAGGGTGATCGCCAGGTGGGCGAAGTCCCGGCAGACGCCCTGGCCCTCTTCGTGGGCTTCCCATGCGGTCTTGGTCGCGCGCGCATAGGAATAGCCGAAGGTGATTCGATCATGAACATAGTCGACGACGGCCTGGACGCGGGTCCAGCCGGGCCGGGCCTGACCGAAAAGCGACCAGGCGAGGTCGCTCATCCGGTCGGTCTCGCAATAGCGGCTGCCCAACAGATAGATCAGCGTGTCGTCGGGAAGGTCCTCCACCGCGGCCATTCCGGCTTCGGGCAGAACCGGATCGGGAACGCCGCTGTCGCGGATGGTGAAGGCGCTCAGAAACGTCGTGCGGCCGACGGGGGCCAGGGCGCGATGACACAGGTTTCCGAAGCCATCGACATATTGGGTGAGGGGCGCCTCCCGGTCGTTGCGCAGGACGTCCGGCGTTTCGAGGTCCGATCGGCGGCTCGGGTGCACGTTCAGCATCAAGAGCATCGGCGAGGGCTCGGGGCATTCGTAGGTGATCTCGAAGCCCGCGCGGATGCGCATCCTTAAATTCTTCCGTGCTCGGTCAGCCGGTCAGACGAACGGCCGAGTGACTCCCCGGTTGCCGACGGCTTCTATACGCCGCCGCCGGGCGCGCCGAGTCCTCTTCCGACGTCACCTCCACCTCGACATCCATTCCCAGAAAATCTCCGGCCTCGCCGCGCCAGGTTCCGCACAGCGGCAGCGCCTGACGCGGATCGCGCGCGATGGCCACGCGCACCAGGTCGGCGGCGCCGACGGCGCCGTTGGTGGGATCGAACTCGACCCAGCCGCACGCGGGCAGATAGACGCGGACCCAGGCATGGGTATGGCCGCCGCCGCGCTTTGCCGGGCCGACAGCGCGCCGCGGCGGGCCGTGGATATACCCGGAGACGAATTGGGCCGCGAAGCCCAGGCTCCGGGCCGCGTCCATCATCAGCAGGGCGAAGTCGCGACAGGCGCCGGTGCGCGAGGCCAGGGTCTGGGCCGGCGGCTGGGCTTCGCCGTGCGGGCGGGACGCATAGCGGAACCCGCCGTGTATGGCCCGCGTCATGTCGGCGAGCAGGCGCCGCGGGCCAACCCGCTCGTCCTGGCCCATGAAGGACCGCGCCCACCGCTCCACGGCCCCCTCGGGATCCGGATGCCGGCGTTCCATCGAGGGCGCCAAGTTCGGCATGTCTTCCGCGCCGTAGAATGACGGCGGCATCCCACTCTGGGCGGCGAAGTCGTCGCCCGCTTCGACGAAAGCGGGCGGGGGCCTATGGTCGAGGGTCACGCGGCTGTCGAACACCAGGTCGCGCGCCCGGGTCGCGAACCGCGCGAGGCCGACGCAATTGCCGAACACGTCGCGGGTGTGTCGCAGTCGGCTGGGAGCGGGCGTAATCGTCAGCGCGGACGACAAAAGGCGCTGATCGTCGCTCTCCAGCGGGCGAAACATCATCCGGTGTTCGCCGAACGCCACCGGCTTGCGGTAGCGGTAGCGGGTCAGGTGGCGAATCGAAAGGATCGGCATTGGCTCAGGATGGGGATGATTTGGCCGGGGCGTCTAGCCGCCGCCTGCTCGACCCTTCCGATCCAGAGCCCGTGGCGGTGCAAAATATCGGCGGCTCGTCTCCGATGCTGTTGCTGGGCGATCACGCCGGCCGCGCCATTCCGCGCCGGTTGGGAAATCTTGGGCTGGGGCCGGCCGATCTGGCGCGACACATCGCCTGGGACATCGGCGTCGCCGGTCTTGGGCGGGACCTCGCGACCCGTCTGGACGCCGCCTTCATCCGCCAGCGCTATTCGCGTCTCGTCATCGACTGCAATCGCGCGCCTGGTTCGGGAGAGTCGATCCCTAGGCAGAGCGATGGCTCGACCATCCCCGGCAATCAGGATCTCGGGCGGGAGGCCGGGCGCGCGCGCCGTCGCGAGATTTTCGAGCCCTATCATGCTCGCATCGCCGCCGCGTTGGATGACCGATCCGCCGGTGGCCGGCCCACCGTCCTGGTTTCATTGCACAGCTTCACACCGAGCTTCGGCGCACTGGACCGTCCCTGGTGGTTCGGAGTCCTGCACCGCTCCGACTCGGCCTTTTCCCGCGCCGTGCTGGCTGGGCTGCGCGCGCGATTGGGCGGGGCCGTGGGGGACAATCAACCCTACGCCATGGACGGCGTCGACCACACCGTGCCCTTCCACGCCGACCCCCGGGGCCTCGACTATCTGGAATTGGAAGTTCGCCAGGATCTCATCGCCGATCCAGGCAAGTGGACCGCCGTCGCCCCGTTGCTGGCGGACGTCCTGCGAGAGGCTCTGCGCGCATGTCCCCCGACGCCATGACCACCCAAAGGGGGGCGCCGTCCGGGGCGCGACTTGCAGCCCGGGCGAGCCTGCGACTATGGTCCGCGCCCCTTAAGGGCCGGTAGCTCAGTGGTAGAGCCCTCGACTTTTAATCGAGTGGTCGTGGGTTCGACCCCCACCCGGCCTACCACCCCGGCGCCGCCCGCTGGCGAAGGTGACAGCCGCCCCCCTCGCCACTAGAGAGGGAGTCGGGGTGGCGTCAGGGAAGATCGCGTGGGACGAACCGGTCGCGCCATCGCCGTTTCCTGCGCGACGCTCGGCGTCCTCGTCGCGACGGCCGCCTGGGCCGCCGAGCCGAAAGCGGCCATCCAGGGCGAGCTCGACCGGGGATTGCGCCAGGACATCGCCCGGGCGATCGGCGAGGTGAAGAACCGCGCCCAGAGCCCCCTTGACGCCCGCCGGCGCGCGCGCGAGGCGGCGGGCGACGCGGCCGCCCTGTTGCGCTCGGAGGGCTATTACGACGCCAAGGTCGAGGCCGATATCTCGGCCGCAGATCCGCCGACGGCGATCGTGCGCGTGACCCCCGGCGCGCGGTTCCAGATCCGGGGCGCCGCCGTGCGGTGGGTGGGCGCGCCCCCCGCGCCCGATGTCGCCGAGGCCGCGATCGGCGCCGTTCGGCTGGCGCCCGGCGTGCCCGGGCGGGCCGCCGAAGTTCTGGCGGCGGAGGGCCGCATCGTCGCCGCCCTGGAACGGCGCGGCTACGCCGATGCGAAGGTCGAGCCCCGCGAAGTGATCGTCGACCATGCCGACCGGTCGGTAAGGCCGACGTATCGGATCGCCGCCGGCGAGCGGGTGCGGCTGGACGGGCTCGAGGTGACTGCCAAGGGCAGGACCAACCCGGCCTGGGTGCGCAGCCTGACGCCCTGGAAGCGCGGGGCGATCTACGACCCGGAAACGGTGGCGAAACTCGAGCGGCGGCTGATCGACACCGGGGTCTATGAGTCGGTGACCGTCGTCCTGGCGCCGACGGCGCGGGCCACGGGCGGGCTGCGCCCCGTGGTCGTCAATCTGGCCGAACGGCCCCCGCGAACCTTGGAGCTGGGCGCCGCCTATTCGGCGACCGCGGCCCAGGGGTTCGACGCCTCCTTCACCCCGGCGGGTTCGGGGCTCGGCGCCTACACCAGCATCGACGGCTCGGGCGTCGACGCCAAATGGATCCACTACAATGTCCTGCGCCGGGCGGACACCATCACCCTGACCGCGAAACTCTACGACATCCAGCAGGTCCTCGATCTCCTGCTGGCGCTACCCGATTGGCGCCGCGGCGACCAGACCCTCCGGTTCGGGGCAGACGCGCTCAACGAGCGGACCCCGGCCTATGACGACGCCGGCGGCGGCGTGCGCGCGACGGTCGAGCGACGGTGGGCCAAGACCACCTTCGTCACCGTGGGCGGATACCTCGACTATGTGGCCATCCGGGAAAAGAACGCGGTCAACGGCAATGCGACGCCGGTCGACGAGAACCTCAAGCTGTTCATCACCACCGGCCTGGCGGCCTTCGCCCTGGACCGCTCCAACAGCCCGCTCAATCCGAGCCGGGGTTGGCGGCTGGATGCGCGAACCGAGCCGACCTGGATCACCGGCGACCGCAACCTCGCCTATCTGAAGGCCCAGACCCAGGCGAGCGCCTATCTGCCCTTGGATCGGGCCGCGGCGACGGTGATCGCCGGCCGAGTGAAGCTGGGCGCCATCCTCGGCGGATCGATTCCGGACGTCCCCACCGACCGGCGCCTGTTCGCCGGCGGCGGCGGTTCGGTGCGCGGCTACGGCTACCAGGCGGTCGGCCCGCGCCTCAGCGACAACACCCCAGAGGGGGGGCTCTCCCTGGTGGAGGGCTCGATCGAGGCGCGCCGACGGATCACCGAGAAGTGGGGCGTGGTCGCCTTCGTGGACGCCGGCACGGTGGGCCTGGGAACCACGCCCGATTTCCGCGACTTCAGCGTCGGGGCCGGGATCGGCGCGCGTTATGACCTGGGTTTCGGCCCCCTGCGGCTGGATATCGCCACCCCGCTCAATCCACGCCTGGGCGATGCGGTGATCCAGGTCTACCTCAGCATCGGCCAGAGCTTCTGATGGCCGCCGAGGCGCGATCGCGCGGGCGCCGAGCCGCGTTCTGGCTCGCCCTCGGCGCGATAGGCCTCATCGTCCTGGTCGGCGCCCTGGCGGCCGTCGTCCGCTATGGGCCGCTCACCCCCGCGGGCCGGCGGTTCATCGAAGCGCGGGCCACGGGCCTGAAGGTCGGGCGTTTCGGCCGGCTGCGGATCGAGGGCCTGGCCGGCGACCCGTGGCGCGCCTTTTCGATTGCTCGCCTCAGCATCGCCGACGGGAACGGCGTCTGGCTCGACGCCCGGGATGTCGCGATACGCTGGCGATGGGAGCGGCTTCTGCAACGGCGCGTGGATCTCGCCATGGTCGCGGCGCGGAACCTGAGCCTGCTCCGGCGGCCCATCCTCACCCCCCAGGAACCGCCGCGCCCCCAGCCGGTCTTTATCGAGGTCGAGGCGGCCAGGGTTCGGGTCGAGATGGCCCCGGGGTTTTCCGGCCGCCGCGGAGTCTATGACCTTAACGCGGCCTTTCGCGTGGAGCGGTCGGGCGCCGTCAGGGGCAAGGTATCCGCCGCCAGCCTCCTGCATGCGGGCGACTTCCTGGCCGCCGACTTCGACATCGGCGGGCGCGGCGCCTTTCGCATCAAGGCCGATGCGCGCGAGGCGCAAGGCGGCGCCCTGGCCGGCGCGGCGGGCATGGCCGCCGACCAGCCCTTTCTCCTGGCCGTTCGCGCCGACGGCTCGGCGAGCGCGGGCCGGTTCTTTGTCGACACGCGGGTCGGCGGGGCGACGCCCCTCGAAGCGCGGGGGGCCTGGGATGGCGCCGGAGGTTCGGCGGACGGGCGGATCGCCCTTTCGGCCTCCAGCCTGCTCGCCCGCTACCAGGCCATGGTCGGCCCCGAGGCGAGCTTCCACATCGACGGGCGCAAGGCGGCGGACGGCTTCTACGCCCTGGCCCTCGCGGCCCGAAGCCAGAACGTCGCCCTGGACGGGCGCGGGGAGGCGGATTTCGGCCGTCGCGCCACCGGCCCCCATGGCTTGGCCATCGACCTGCGCATCGCCGACCCGACCCGGATCGTGGCCGTTCCGAAGATGGGCCCGGCGCGCCTGAAGGCTGGCCTCGGCGGCGACGCCGGGCATTGGCTGGTGAACGGCGCGTTCAGCGTCGATCGCCCTTCCACCGGCGATTTCAGCCTGACGCGCCTCGCCGGGCCCATCCGCGTGGAAGGCCGGCGGGGTGAAACGGTGGTCAGCGTCGGCGCGGCCGGCGACGGCGGCGCCGGCCGCGGCCTCGCCGCCGCCCTGCTGGGCGCACGGCCGCGCGGCTCGGCGGACCTGACCTGGCTTTCCGACGGGCGCCTCCTTATGCGCCGCCTGGCGCTCGACGGGGCGGGGCTCAAAGTCGTCGCCTCGGGAAACCGCGGCCTTCTGGGCGGCCTGAGCTTCAAGGGCGAAGCGACGGTCAGCAACCTCGCCGCCGCCCACCCCGGCGCGCGGGGCCTGGTCAAGGCCGCCTGGTCCGCCAGCCAGGGCTCGGCGGGCAGGCCCTGGGCGTTCAGCCTCGACGCCCGGGGCCAGGCTCTCGCCGCGGGTCTGGGAGAGGTCGACCGCCTGCTGGGGGCGGCCCCGCGCCTGCGCGCCAAGGGCGACTATAGGAACGGAGTGGTCACGATCACCAGTTCCACCCTGGACGGCGCGGCGGGGGCGCTCACCTCCGCCGGGCTCGTCGGGCCGGCCGGCGCGGTGAAATTGGCCTTGGGCTGGCGAGCCCGGGGGCCCCTGAACATCGGCCCGCTCCAGATCGACGGCGCCGCCACGGGCTCGGGGGCCCTCACCGGGACCTTCACCGAACCCAGGGCCGACCTCCTGGCCGATTTCAGCGCCATCGACCTGCCGTCCCTGCCTCTGCGCGACGCCCACGTGACCTTGAGCTTCCTTACCGCCCGGGGCGGCGCCGATGGGCGGTTCACCCTGGCGGCGACGAGCCGCTATGGCCCCGCCCGGGCCGCTTCGGCCTTTCGGTTCGCGCCGGGGGGGCTCGATCTTTCCGGCCTCGACGTCAACGCCGGCGGGGTGACGGCCAGCGGGTCCCTGGCCCTGAGGCAAGGCGCCCCATCGCATGCCGACCTTCATCTGGCCGTCGGCCCCGGCGCGATCCTGACCCAGGGCCACGCGAGCGGTGAGGTGAAGATCGTCGACGCGGCCGGGGGCGCCCACGCGACGTTCAGCGTGACGGCCACCGACGCCGTGCTCGCCCGGGGCGGCGCCGCGTTCAAGAGCCTGACGGTTTCCGCCGACGGCCCGCTGCGCCGCCTTCCCTATCGGGTCAAGGCGCAAGGCGCGTTGCCGGCCGGGCCCTGGCGCCTGGGAGGCGGCGGGATTTTCGCGGAAGTGTCCGGCGACCGCACCCTCACCTTCGACGGCGCCGGCCGCCTCGGACGGGCCGACCTGCGCACCCTGTCGCCGGCCGAATTCCGTTTCGGGCACCACGGGTCGGGCGCCAAGGCCCACCTCGCCGTGGGGTCGGGCCGCGCCGACCTCGACATTTCGCAAGGGAGCGGCGGGGTGGGCGCCAAGGGATCGGTCTCCAATGTCAGCCTGGCGTTGTTCAACCCGGATCTGACCGGCCGCATGGACGCAAGCCTCGCCCTGGCCGGGCGGGGGCCCCGGCTGACCGGCGGCCTGGAGGCGCGGCTCTCGGGCGCGGGCGGGCGCGATCTCAAAGGCGCCCCGCCGGTGGACGGCCTGATCAAGGCGAACCTGACCGACGGCGCGGTCACCATCGACGCCTCGCTCGGCAACGGCCAAGGCCTCAAGGCGCAAGGGCAGGTGACCCTGCCCGCCGAGGCTTCGGCCGCGCCCTTCCGCATCGCCATCAACCGCAAGCGCCCCATGCACGGGCGCTTCGCCATCGACGGGGAACTGAAGCCCCTGTGGGACCTGGCCATGGGCGGCGAGCGCTCGCTGGCCGGGCGGGCGGTCGTGAACGGAACCCTGGGCGGAACCCTGGCCGATCCGCGCGCCCTGGGAACCGCGTCTCTCGACAACGGCCGGTTCCAGGACTTCGGCACCGGCCTGAAGCTGGAGGCGGTCACCCTGCGCGCCACCCTGGCGGACAACGCCGTGGATGTCGGCCGGTTTTCCGGCGCCGACGGCGCCCGCGGTTCGATCAACGGGGCGGGGCGGGTAAGCCTTCTTCGCGGCGGCGTTTCGAGCTTTCACCTCGACCTCAAGGCCTTCCGCCTCATCGACAATGATCTGGCCCAGGTCACGGCGTCCGGCCAGGCCAGCGTCAACCGCGCCGCCGACGGCCGGGTGAAGCTCACCGGCGCCCTGGTGGTCGATCGCGCCCAGATCGCCCCCAATCCCCCCGTCGCCACCGGCGTCGTCCCCATGGAGGTGGTGGAGGTCCATCGGCCGTCCGATATCGACGAGGCGTTCGTGGCCCCGGGCCCGCGCGCGGCGCCGGTCGCCCTGGATGTCGCCATCAAGGCCGCGCGCGGGATCTTCGTGAAGGGCCGGGGGCTCGACGTCGAACTCTCCCTCGACGCCCATGTTTCGGGGACCACCGCTTCGCCGATCCTCACCGGCCAGGCGCGCGTCGTTCGCGGCGACTATGACTTCGCGGGCAAGCGGTTCCGGTTCGATGATCGCGGCGTCGTCTCCCTGGGCGCCTCGGCCGAGACGATCCGGCTCAACCTGACCGCGACGAGGGACGATCCGGCCCTCACCGCGGTGATCCGGATCACCGGGACGGCGGCCCGCCCGGTGATCGCCCTGACCTCCTCGCCGGTCCTGCC
>JBBQGZ010000021.1:0-27513 GCA_038323535.1 Caulobacterales bacterium | reverse complement strand
GGCCTTCCTCGGTCTCCAGCGCCGTCACCAGCCGGGCGCCCCGAAGCATTGCCAAGTCGGCGGGGTGCTTGTCGTGACGGCTTAGCGTGAAAGTGTCCATGGCGGCGGTCTGCGCATAGTCACCCGCGATGCTGGTGATGGAGTTGGCCAGCACGCCCTTGGCGTTTCCGCCGGGGCCGACGCACAGCAACAGGGCGTGCTCGGAGATGTCTCCGGTCAGGGCATAGCCGAAGAATTGCTGAACGAACCTGATCAGGGCAGCGTCGTCCCTGAACGTCTCCTCGATGAAGGCCTTCCATAAAGGGCAGTCGGCCTCATCCGCAGGAACGACGGCGGTCGACTTGGTGATGCCGTCCGCTGGGTCTGCGGCTTTGCCGCGGCCCGTGCGCAGATCGATCGTATCGCCGGGCGTGCCTAGCAGGAACGCATCCTCGTCCCAGTCCTCCGAGGCGCGAGCGAACGCGCGATCGGCGCGTGCGAAGCCGTCGATGCCTGTCACGAAATTACGGCGCCGGCAGGCAGCACCCGGCCCCTGGTCGTTGGAGTCGGCCAGCTCGCGCGCCAAGTCGCGCATGAGGTCCAGTGCCTCGCCCGTGCGGTCGGGCTGCCAGACCGAGCCTGACCACGTCAGCCAGTGGCCAGCGTCGTGACAGTATCGCAGGCGATCAGCGTGTCGGTCGGCGAACTTCAACGCCGCCCCGTCCTCGCTAATCGCGCGGGCGGCTAAGTGGGCGCGGATCAATGAAACACTCGCCGTCATGTGGCGATCTCGCGGGGCTGCGCGATGCCGCGTGCCAAGCCGCTCCTGACGGTCGCAAGCACAGCGTGGCGGCCATCTTCCTGGAGCAATCCGCAATCGTGAGCGGCGCCTTCGAGCGCGTCTTCGACCATAGCCACCGGAAGCAATCGCGCGCCGACAAGCTGTCCCAGGTTGGCGGCGGCCTGGAACAGGCGAAGGTTCCGGCCGCTGTTGGGCGCCATACTCGCCAGTTCTCGACACTCGTCGTCAATTGCAGCAGCGGCGTAGAGGGCGAGGCGGTCCATCGACCCTAGACGGATTGGCGAAGCGGGTGGCCTCAGCACCAGTGGCGGGTCGATCAGCTGGAGAAGCCATTCGGGCGCATCCGCCAGCGAGCAGGCGCGGGGGCTGATCTCCCAGGAATAGGCGCCATCGTGGCGTCGAGAGGGTGGCACGGCCACGCTGCCGCCGTCGGTTCGCACGTCCAGGCCAGGCAAGAACCCGACCCGGTTTCGAAGGGCTCGGTAGGGGCTGTTGAACCAGAAGTGACGGCCGCCGCTTGGCGTCGCCGTGCGCCAGATGGCGGGAAGCGGGCCATGGGCGGCCTCGCGTTCGGCGATGGTGCGAAGGCCGTTGGCGCCCTTAACGTCCACGTCGAGCACGAAGACCCCAGAGACTGCGCCACAGGCCACCGCGACGTTCGCGCGGGGATGGTCTCGCCAAAGCGCTTCAATGGCCTCACAGTCATTCGTAGCGCCCTTGTAGCCGTGCGCCGTCAGGGGACGCCGGCAATCCGGCGCGACGGGGAACACCGCCAAGCCATGCCCGGCGAGAGCTTGGGCGGCGGCGATCATTGCGCCGCTCCAGCCAATGGGCGGCCCCAATTCGTGGTCGAGGCGTGGGTCACAAGGCCCTCGACTATTCGCAACCGTGACGGAGCAAGTCGCGTAGGCTGTCGCCATCGACCAAGGTTCGGCCTGCGACGCGGACAAGCCGCAGCTTACCGGCCGCAGCTAGTTCATAGGTCTTGGTCCTACCTGGCCCTCCCATCTGGGCCACTTCGTCAATACGATAGGCCAGAGCATGGGCGAGGGGAGCGGGTCGCGCCCGGGGCAGTTCGGACGCCTTGGGCTTGCCGAAAACGGTTGTGCGATCAACGCCGCTGGCTGCCGAAGCCTCGCGGAGGATCACGGCTCTCTTTTCGTTGGACATGGTGCAGTCGGGTGCTCGCGGTTAAGGACGAACCCCGCAGATGGCGCACGAACGAGTAAAGTAAAAACTTCGCCGAGTTATTTTACTCCTTGCATTCGCTGACCTCGGCCAACCCGCCCAAGAGGGTCAGGTCCGCCCCTTGTGGGCTCAATGACCACCGTTTCTTTTCCCTCTCATCAATAATCCTCAGTGATTTCTTTTCCCTCTCATAAATAACCCTCAGTGATTCAGCTGACGCTGTCCTGAAGGCAGGGTCATGCCTTTTCAATTTGGCGGTGACGGCTGCGACAGTCAGCTTGGTTTTCAGCCCGCTGTCCAGAGATCGAAGTTGATCGACCTTCTTAACGAGGTCGGTCCGATCGATCCCAGTGCCCGGTTTTCTACCGCGCTTGAAGGGGTCGGCAGTGACCCTGAAGCCAGCAACAAAGGCTCGCGCCAGCGCCTCGGACAGCTCGCGCCAGCAGCCCTCGGTGTGAGGGTCGATGTTGAAGTGCGTCATGAGCATTTGTAACTTGCGGCTGACTTCACCCCTTACCCGGGCGTCCTCAGCCTCCCGCGCCTCTTCCCAATCGCTAGGGGACGCCCCGAGGATGGTGGCTTTCAACGGGGGCGCCCATCGGCGAACGATGGGGGTCGAGAGGTCCCGGCTAAAGCGAAGCCGCGCTTGTCTTTCGCGGGCCATCTATGCCGCCGCACCATGGAGCGACCTGACACTAGGCGCGCGAGGAGGCATGGCGCAGAACTTCGCCCAATCGTCCATCAAGTGTCGGCGCTTCGCGAACAGATCGCCTCTTGCGTAGGCCGCCTCGGTCTTGTCTGCCACCGCGTGAGCAAGCGCCGCCTCGGCGACCTCGCGGGGCATTCCCGTGGCCTCGCCAACCCAATCGCGAAAGGTCGAGCGAAACCCGTGAACCGTCAGATCGCCGCGCTTCATGCGCCGCAGGACCATCGTCATGGCCATGATGGAAAGCGGCCGACCCGGTTGCGCGCCGGGGAACAGGAATGCCTCGGCGCTATCGACGGTTCGCAGCTTCGCCATTGCGGTCAGGACGGCCAGCGCGGGGGCGGAGAGGGGCACGCGATGCTCGCGGCCCGCTTTCATGCGCGCGGCGGGGACCGTCCAGACCTTCGCCACCAGATCAATTTCGCCCCAGCGCGCGCCAAGGGCCTCGCCAGACCGCGCGGCGGTCAGGATGGCCCAATCAAGCGCTTTGGCCGCAACGCCCGCCTGCGCCCTCAAGGCGAGGAGGAAAGCGCCAATCTGCATCCAGGGAAGCGCGGCGTGATGTTCCACCGACGCGACCTTGCCGCGCGCCGGTAGCAGGTTCGCAATGTGTCCGCGCCAACGGGCCGGATTTTCGCCCGTCCGCCAATCGCGGGCCGTGGCGTAATCCAAGATGCTTTCGACGCGCCCACGAACCCGCGTCGCCGTTTCGGGCTTGACGCGCCATATCGGTTCAAGCGCGGCCAAGACATGCTCGGTCCCTACGTTGCCCACGGGCAGATCGCCGAAATGGGGGTGCGCGTAGGTGTCGAGCGTGTTGCGCCACTGCATCCGATGCTTGGCGTTGCGCCACGTCTTTTCGTGCGCCTCCAGGTATCGCTCGGTCACGGTGCGGAAGGTGATGCCCCGGATGGCCGCATTTTGCGCCTCAGCGACCGCCATGGAAGCCTCGGCGTCGCGTTGGTCCAGGGGATCAATACCAGCGCGCACAAGCCGGTGAAGATCCGCTGCTCTGGTCCGTGCGTCCGTCAAAGGGACGGCCGCCAGATCGGCCCCGGCGCGGCCCAACCCCATCTCGCGCATCTTGCCGCCTCGCGTGTAGCGGAACAGCCAGAACCGAGCGTCGGGTTGGGGACTGCCGGCGCGAGGCGGCGTCGGCCTGACCAGGAGATAGAGGCCATTCCCGTCCCCGTAGCGGCCGGGCTTTGCCGTCTTGACCCTGGCCGCTGTGAGCGGCGTCGCCTTGCGTCCCATTTGTCCAATCCCCTTTTGCGTCCCCTAATCATGAGCGCGAACGGGAATGAATGCAAGCGAACGGTACGGGACGGGTTGCTTGGAAAACTTCCAACGATTACCGCCGGAATGCCAACTGTCGCGGACAAATCCGAACTGTTCTGATTAAGGAATTGGCGGACGGGGTGGGATTCGAACCCACGGTGGGCTTTCACCCACGGCGGTTTTCAAGACCGCTGCCTTAAACCGCTCGGCCACCCGTCCAGGGGGCGCTTCTAACAGGGGAGGGCGGCGGGGCGCCACCGGCGCGGCTTAACCTCCTCTCAAATCCTCGGGGCGCAGATTGCGTGGGGAGCCGGGGAGGGCGGGCGATGGCCACCGAAGCGGGATCATGGAAGGGCCGCGCCAGGATCGGCCTTGCCGCCGCCGCGGCGGCGAGCCTGGCGGCCTGCGCCACGATCCACCGGCCCGCGCCGGCGCCCCCCGTCCGCGCCGGGCCGCCCGGGACCATGCGGCCCTATCAGGTGGCGGGTGTCTGGTACCAGCCCGCCGTTCAGCCCAGGTATGACAAGACCGGGCTTGCGTCCTGGTACGGCCCGCGATCCCACAACCGCACGACCGCCGACGGCGAGGTGTTCGGCGCGGACATCGCTTCCGCGGCCCACGCCACCTTGCCTTTGCCCAGCACCGTCGAGGTGACCAATCTGCACAATGGCCGGCGTCTTCGCGTGCGGGTCAACGACCGAGGCCCGTTCGCGCGCGATCGCATCATCGACCTGTCGAGACAGGCGGCCAAGGATCTGGGTTTCTACCAGAAGGGCATGGCGCGGGTGCGGGTGCGCTACGTCGGGCCGGCGCGGTTGGCCGCGTCGCGGGATGAGCCGCGATATGCGTCGGCGCTGGTCGTTTCGTCGCCCGCGGCGTCCGAACCCTACCGCGTGCAGGCCGCCGCCTTCGCCGAACGCGTCAATGCCGAGCGCGCGGCGGCGCGTCTGGCCGCCGAGGGGGTGACCAGCATCGAGGCCTTCGATCGTGACGGGGTCACGCTCTTTCACGTGCTGGTGAAAGGCGCCGCCAGCGAGGACGCGCGATCCTTGCGCGCGCGGGTGATCGGCGCCGGATTTCCCGGCGCCAAGGTAGTAGGACCCTCCTAGACAAGCCGCGCGAACCGCCCAATGTGCGCCGTCATGGCGCGGGGTTTGTTCATCACCTTCGAAGGCGGGGAGGGGGCCGGAAAGTCCACCCAGGTCGACCGGCTGGTTCCGCGGCTCGCCACCCTGGGCCGCGAGGTCGTGAGGACGCGCGAGCCCGGCGGATCCCTGGGGGCTGAAGCGATCCGCGGGTTGCTGGTCGCCGGCGAGACCGATCGCTGGTCGCCGATCGCCGAGACCCTTCTGATGTACGCCGCGCGGCGCGATCACATCGAACGGGTCATTCTGCCCGCCCTGGAGCGCGGTGCGGCGGTGGTCTGTGATCGCTTCGCCGACTCCACCCGCGCCTATCAGGGGGTCGCCGGAGGGGCGCCCGCCGGCTTGATCGAGGCGCTGGAACGACATGTGTTGGACGGGGCTTGGCCCGACCTCACCATAGTCCTGGATCTGCCTGTCGAGACGGGCCTGGCGCGGGCGGCGGCGCGGGCCAGCGTCGAAAATCGCTTCGAAGCCAAAGGGCTCGACTTTCACCGACGCCTGCGAGAGGCGTTCCTCGCCATCGCCCGAACCGAGCCGGATCGCTGCGTGGCGATCGATGGGGCGCGGGCGCCCGACGCCGTCGCGGCGGCCGTGTGGGCGGCGGTGAGCGACAGGCTGGGCCGAGCGTGACCGAGGACATTCCCCACCCGCGAGACGTGTTTTCCTACGAGTGGCAGGAGACGGCGGAGACGGCCTTCCTGAGCGCCCTGGAGCGGGGCAGGCTGCATCATGCCTGGCTACTGGTGGGGCCCGAAGGCGTCGGCAAAGCGACCTTCGCCTATCGCGCCGCGCGGCGGCTGTTGGGCGCGACCGCCGATCCGGCCTTGGGCCTGCTGGGCGCGGCGCCCGGCGACCCGGTTTCGCGCCAGATCATGGCCCGCGCCCACCCCGACCTCATCGTCCTGCAGCGCGACACCGAGGACGGCAAGGCCCGCAAGGGAATCTCTGTCGATGACGCCCGCGCCCTGCCGGCCTTCTTCGCCAAGTCCCCGGCCGCCTCGCCCTACCGCGTGGCCATCATCGACGCGGCCGACGACCTCAATCCCAACGCCGCCAACGCGGTCCTGAAAACCCTGGAGGAACCGCCGGAACGCGGGGTCCTCCTGCTGGTCTCGCATACGCCGGGAGGCTTACTGCCGACCCTGCGTTCGCGCTGCCGGCGCCTGCGGTTCGATCCGCCGCCGGTCGAGGCCGGGGTCCCCTGGGTGGCGGACAAGGCTGGGGTGGGCGACGAAGATGCCCGACGGTTGCTGATCATGGCGCGAGGGGCGCCGGGCCAGGCATGGCGACTGGCGGCCGCTGGCGCGCTGGAGGCGGACCAGGCGGCGCGTGACATCCTGCGCGCCCTGCCAGGCACGGACGAAGCGGCCATGCTAACCCTCGCCGACGGCTTTCGAGGGCCGATGGGCGGGGCGCGGTTCAACCTGATCCTCGACCGTTTGGCGGACAGGATCGCCGCCATGGCCGGCGAAGCGGCGCTCCTAGGCCAGGCCGGGAACGGGGAGGGGGGCGCCCTGGACCGCTGGGCGGACGCTTGGGCCATGGTAGTGGCCATGGCCCGCGACGTGGAGGCGGTGAACCTCGATCGCGCCGACGCCTTCTTCACGACGCTTTGCCGCCTGCGCGCCATCGCCTAGACACCACCGATGCTGATCGACAGCCACGTGAACCTGCACGCGCCGCAATTCGACCCCGACCGCGAGGCGGTGATCGCCCGAGCGCGAGCGGCGGGGGTCGGCCTGATGGTCACCATCTGCGACAAGATTTCATCCTTCGAGGCCGTCGAGGCGATCGCCGACGCCCACGACGACGTCTGGATCACCGCTGGCGTTCACCCACATGAAGCCAAGGAAAACCCGAAGCTTGCAGCCAACACCTTATGCATTTTGGCAATGGCGCCAAGGGTCGTTGGGATTGGCGAGACCGGGCTTGATTTCCACTATGATTTGAGCCCCCGCGATGTCCAGGCGACGGTGTTTCGCGTCCACATCGCGGCGGCGAGGCGAAGCGGCCTGCCCCTGATCGTCCATTCCCGCGACGCCGACGACGCGATGGCCGATATACTCGAAGAGGAACACGCCAAGGCGCCGTTTCGGATCCTCATGCATTGCTATACCTCCGGCGCCGAACTCGCCCGGCGGGTGGCCGCGCTGGGAGGTTGGTTCTCGGTCTCCGGGATCGCCACTTTCAAGGCGGCCGAGGCGGTGCGAGCGGTCATCGCCGACATGCCCGCCGATCGTATCATCATCGAGACCGACTGCCCCTATCTCGCCCCGGCGCCCATGCGGGGCCGTCGCAACGAGCCGGCTTTTCTGCCTCACGTTCTGGCTAAGCTGGCTGAGATTCGGGGCTGGGTCCCGGCCGAAGCGGAGACGCGAACGGAGGACGCCTTTTTCCGTCTTTTCGAAAAGATTCCAAGGCCGTGAGCGGTGTTCTGGAAGTCGTCATCCTCGGCTGCGGCTCCTCGGCGGGAGTCCCCCGGGCGGACGGGAACTGGGGGGCGTGCGATCCGGCGAACCCGCGCAACCGGCGGTCGCGCTGCTCGCTGCTCGTTCGGCGGTTGTCGGACGGCGGGCCTGATCGGCAGACCAGCGTGGTAGTGGACGCCGCGCCGGAATTTCGCCTGCAGGCCGCGGCCGCCGGAATCGGGCGCCTCGACGGCCTTTTGCTCACCCATGACCACGCCGACCAGTGTCACGGCATAGACGACATCCGGGCTTTCGCCCTCACCCAGCGCCAGCGGATCGCCTGCTGGATGGACGGGCCGACGAGCGCTTCGCTGACGCAGAGATTCGGCTACATTTTTCAGGGCGCGGGCGTCTATCCGGCGATCGGAGACATGCGCCAATTGCCGCCGCACGGCGCCGTTTGGGAGGTGAACGGGCCGTCCGGCGCTATCCCGATCACCACCTTCGATCAGGACCACGGGTCAATCAGGTCACTGGGCTATCGCTTTGGTTCGGTTGCCTATTCCAGCGACCTCGTTGATCTCCCCGAGGCTTCCTTCGAAGCCCTTGCCGATCTGGATTTGTGGATTGTCGATGCGCTGAGGTATGCCCCGCATCCCACCCACGCCCATGTCGACAAGGCCCTGGCCTGGATCGAGCAGGTGAAGCCCAGGCGAGCCATCCTCACCAACATGCACATGGATCTCGACTACGCCGACTTGGCGCGCCACCTGCCCGAGGGGGTCGAACCCGCCTATGACGGCCTGCGGGAAAGCTTTGAGATCATGGGGTGAGTCATTGATCAGCCTGGGGTTTCTCGCTTCCAACAACGGCTCCAGCCTGCGCGCGATCGTCGCCGCCATCGAAGCCGGGACCCTTGCGGCGCGAGCCCGTCTGGTGGTGAGCAACAACCGCGCGGCGCCGGCGCTGGCCTTCGCTCTGGAGCGCGGGATACCGGCGCTTTGCATCCCCACCATCCCCGATCCCGCCGCCGCGGATGCCGTCCTGGCCGAGGCTCTGATTGGCGCCGGCGTGGAATGGGTGGTGCTGTCGGGTTATCTGCGCAAACTCGGCCCCAGGACGTTGGGCGCCTATCCGGGGCGCATCCTCAACATCCATCCGTCTCTGCTGCCCAGGCATGGGGGGCCGGGGATGTATGGCCGCCGTGTGCACCAGGCCGTCCTCGCGAGCGGCGATGCACGCACCGGCGCCAGCGTGCACCTGGTGGACGACCTCTACGACCATGGGCCGGTCATCGCGCGCGCCGAATTGCCGGTGGGCCCGGGCGACACCGCCGAGACCCTCGAACGCAGGGTTATGGCCGCCGAACCCCCGCTTTTCCTTGAAACGCTCAAGCGGATCGCTGACGGCGTCCTGACCCTCCCTGATATTTCCGATAATACATCTTAGGCGCGATATCCGTGTAAATCATCACCGATAGAGATGTCACCGGCCTCACCGTTTGGAATGTCACAAGCCTTCCCTTCGGTTCAGGCGCTGAGGGTGACGGCGGATGACGGTGATTGCGATGAGCCGCAAGGAGCTTTCTCGGCTGCAGATTCTGATCGGCCTGGCGGATGGCCGCACGCGCGTTGACGACGCCGCGGCGCTGATGAGCATAAATCCGGTGCTCAATTCAGGAAGGAACTGCACCGCCGTGGCCGATCCGCACGAGTTTCATACGTCGAAGTCTCACTACACAAAGGACGATCTGATCCTTTCCAGCCGGGGCGGCTATTTTGGCCCCGGCAATGCGCAACTCCCCGCGCCCCCGATGCTCATGATGGACCGGATCACGGAACTCAGCCTCGACGCCGGGGAATTTGGTAAGGGCCACATCGTCGCCGAGTTGGATATCACCCCGGACCTCTGGTTTTTTAGTTGTCACTTTCCCGGCGATCCGGTCATGCCGGGCTGTCTTGGGTTGGACGCTATGTGGCAGGTCGTCGGCTATTGGCTGGGTTGGTCGGGCTCACCGGGCAAGGGGCGCGCCCTCGGTGTGGGTGAGGTCAGGTTTCGAGGTGACATAACGCCTGAGACTCGGATGGTGCGCTATGAGGTGAGCATGCGGCAGGTGAGGCGCGGCAGGCTGGCATTGGGAGTGGCCAATGGTCGGCTGTTCGCGGACAACGTCTGCGTCTATGTCGCTACGGACCTGAGAGTCGGAATGATCAGGCCCACACCCTGAGAGGTCGGTGGCGGACTTCCAACTCCCCGTTTCCACCCTTCTCCGAGGTTCGAAATGTTCGCTTCCGGCGTGGACGCCCTACGTGCCTCGCGCGCCTGACGGCGCACTTGGAAAAGCAACACGCAGCTGCTCCGCCGGTGCATCGATCGGCGGTCGGGCTCTGCTCGACGGGCTCGCCACCATTGTGGAAATGGTTTTCCCAGCCTCCGGGGCTCGCCTTCCGACGCCTAGGCGCGAGTCAGCATCGTCATGGTAACCTCGCGACGGAGCGTGAACCCCAGGGATCGATAGAGCGCGATGGCGCTGGCGTTGCTGGCGTAGACGTGCAGAAAAGGTGTTTCGCCTCGCGCCAGGATGCGCGCGGCCACCACCCGCATCAGCGCGCCCGCATAGCCGCGCCCACGATGCTCTGGCTGGGTGCAGACGCCGCTGACCTCGGTGAAGCCGGCGGGCTTCATACGCTCGCCGGCCATCGCCACCAGTCGGCCCTCCGCTTTCACGCCGACAAAATCGCCCAGTTGGTGTGTGCGCGCATGGAAGGGCCCGGGCTGGGTCAGCGTCGCCAACGCCACCATCCGCGGCGCATCGGCCTCGGTCAGCGGCGTGATCGCGAAGGCGGGCGCCTCCGCCACCGTGAGGTTCTCGGCGATCATTTGCCAGACGACCGCGCGCGACACCACCGCCGTGCCGGGAATGGACGGCGGCTCTTCCACCTCGACGAGGGCGAGTTCCCCATGGGCGGGCACGAGCGAAGCGAGCGAGGCCAGGCTGCTCGGCGAAGTATCCGCGGCGGCGGCGAAAAGGCCATAGTCCGGCGCGAACCGGGCCGCCCGCGCATCGCCCTGCGCTAGCCTCGCCTGGCGCGTGGTCAGCGCACTCCATACTGGACGACCCAATGGATGGTCAGGTTCCATCGGCTCAATTCCCCATGTTCCGGTCGGCCGATATGCGCCCTGCTCTCCTACATCGATGACGCCACCAACCGGCCAGCGACCCGCATCGGCCGATGTCGTCGCGCGGCGCCTGGAGGACGCCTTCACTAGGCGCGTCGAGCGCACCCTGTCTTAGGTGCTGACCCCGCAGTACGAAAAGGTTATGTCCGTCCTCGAATCGGCCAAACCGGACGCTGGTCGGTATGCAGGGGTCGGCGCTTGACTTTTTGTGTTGATATCAACACAAAACCGCATGCTCTCCACGATAGTCATTCCGTTCGAGACGACTTGGCATGTGCGGCACGCGTGCCTGTGCCTGCATACCCAGCGGGCGGCGCGGGCGCTGGCGCGGCGCTCTGTCGAGGCTCTACGGCCCGCGGGCCTCGCCAATAGACAGTTCTCGCTTCTGATCGCGCTGACGGCCGAAGGCCGCACCCGCCTCGCCGCCGCCCTGCCCTTCTGGGCCCGAATGCACGATACGCTGGAAGCGGAGCTCGAGGGCGCCGATCCTACGCGGTTGAGGCGCGATCTCTGGTCACTATCGGCATTCCGGGCCGGCGCGCCGACCCTCACATTCCGCGACAGCCAGGAGAAGACTGCATGACGATACAACTGACCGCCTTCCGCTGGGTCCCTCCGTTCGCCCAAGGTTATGTCCGCGACCTCAGAGTCCGCTGGGCGCTCGAAGAAGCCGGGCTGCCCTATCAGGCGACCCTGATCGACCCCGAGATCCAGGCCTCCGAGAGCTACCGCCGGTGGCAGCCTTTTGGCCAGGTTCCCGCCTACAAGGACGACGACGTCGAGATGTTCGAATCCGGCGCGATCGTGCTGTATATCGCCGCCAAGTCCGAGGTGCTGGCGCCAAGCGACCCGGCGGGGCGGGCGCGGGTGGCCACCTGGGTGATCGCGGCGCTGAATTCGATCGAACCGCACGTGCAGAACCTGGTCCATCTCGATGTCTTCCACGCCGGCGACGCCTGGACGAAGGAGCGCCGCCCCCAGGCCGAGGCGATGGTGGACCAGCGGCTGGCGGCGCTTAGCGCCTGGCTGGGCGACAAGGACTATCTCGAGGGCCGCTTCAGCGCCGGCGACCTGATCATGACCACAGTGCTGCGCGAACTCGTCGACTGCGGCGCCTTGGCGCGTTTTCCGACCCTCGACGCCTATCGCCGGCGGTGCGAAGCCCGCCCGGCGTTTGGCCGCGCGATGGAGGCTCAGATGCGGCCGTTTCGGGAGAACGCGCCGGCGTGATCTTGGGTGAGGAGTCCGCTCAGCGCTCATATCCCACGCGGCGTCGAGCGCCGCGATCTGGCGCAGATGACGGGTAGTTTTCCACAAGACTTGAGCCGGTGGGCGCGCCGGTCTTGCAACCGCGGGAGAGCCCGATCAGAAAGCGGGGGCGGGAAACCTCCCGCGCGCCTGGCCGGATGCTGGATATGGTCGAACCCGCCATCGTTCGCCTGCTAACCCCCGAGGACTATCCGAGATGGCTTCCTCTCTGGGAGGGCTACAACGCCTTCTATGGCCGGTCGGGCGCGACCGCGCTTGCCGAGCCCATAACCCGGTCGACATGGGCGCGCTTCCTCGACGCCTATGAGCCGGTCCATGCCCTCGTGGCCGAGCGCGCGGGAGAACTGGTCGGGTTGGCCCACTTCATCTTTCACCGGAACACCATCATGCTTGAGCCGGCCTGCTATTTGCAGGATCTGTTCACCAGCGAGTCCGCCCGCGGCCGAGGCGTCGGCGCCATGCTGGTCAACGCGGTTTACGACCAGGCTCGGGCCGCCGGGCTGAGCGGCGTCTATTGGCACACCCATGAGAGCAATCTGACCGCCATGAGGCTCTACGACCGCATTGCCGCCAAGTCCGGCTTCGTGGTCTATCGGCACGGGTGGTAGGGCCCGAGCGCCGCGAACCACCGTTGCAGCATCAGCGCATCGGCGGCCAATCGGCCGGAACGCACGGCGGCCTCCGAATCCAGCCCCCAACGCTCCTCCTGGAACGCCTCGTCCAGGCGAGAGGCGGCGAAGGCGACCGAAGCCTCGATCCGCCCCTTCATCAGGGCGAACGCCAGAATCACCGATCCGAACAGGGCGGTGGCGAAGGCGGCCCCGGCGAGGGTGAAATCATCAAGGCCGAGGGCCAGTCGTTCGATCTGGCCTAGGGTTTGCGGCGGCTGCTCGCGATGGATGATGCCGGCGGCCGGGGTGAATGTCAGGTTCATCTCGTCCCGCGTCCAGGCCAATAGCGGCGCCCAGGCGGCTGTCTGGCGCTCGACCAAGCTGCGCGGGCCCTCGGCGAAATAGCAAAGCAGGTCCGCACGGGCGTAGCCGACGATGGAGGCGACCCATTCCTCTTTGCCCGCGTCGCCGGCGTCCAGCGCGGCGTAGGCGAGGCGCGTGGCGGGCATGGAGGCGAAGGCTATGACTCCCTCCTGGGCGTTCCACTCGGCGGCGACGAGTTCGGCCAAGGCGGGCGTCGGAAGGTTCAGGGGCCGCGCGCCGGGCGAACGCGGGGCGCGGCCGTCCAGCCTCACCTCGAATCCGGCGCCGGTCGCCGCCACGACGGCCCGGTCATAAAAGCGCCGCGGATCCTGTCGATCATGCGCCCCGCGGTTCACGCCCCTGCCCTCTCCATGGAAGCGCGGGCGCGCGGCGACGGAAATCGCGGGCCCGGCGCGTTCAACCATCAAATTCCATCGGACTTGGCAAGGAGGCCTGATTGGCCGTCGACAAGGACATCAGAGCCTCCATCGCCGTCACCCGGTTCGGCCTGGGCGCCCGGCCCGGCGAGATCGCCGCCGCGCGCGGTGACCCGGAAGCCTATCTGACGGCCCAGATCCGGCCCGAGGGGGCCGATCGGCCGGCGGGGGCGACCGCCACCTCCGGCGAGCGGATCAATGAATACGTCGCCTACCGCAAGGCGCGGGCGATGGAGAAACACCTCGGCGTGGGCAAGACCGACGACGGCAGGATGGCCAACCGCGCCCTGCGCCTGGAGGCGGGCGGCGACTTCTTCGCCCGGGTCCAGCTGGCCGCCCGCACGGACGCGGGCTTTCGCGAGCGCTGGACCTTGTTCTGGGCCAATCACTTCACCGTGTCGGCCAAGAAGCTGGCCACCGTCACTCTGGTCGGCCCCTTCGAGGAGGAGGCGATCCGGCCGCGCGTGTTCGGCCGCTTCGAAGACCTGCTGGTCGCCTCCTCCAGCCACCCGGCGATGCTGACCTACCTCGACCAGGCCCGCTCGATCGGCCCGGGCAGCATCACCGCCAGAACCAAGGACAGGGGCGGCAGGCGCGCCGGCCTCAACGAGAACCTCGCGCGGGAAATCATGGAGCTGCACACGGTCGGGGTGGACGCCGGCTACAGCCAGGACGACGTCACCGAGTTCGCCCGCGCGATGACCGGTTGGAGTTTCGCCGGCCGCGGGGATTCGGCCGATTCGGGTCGGGGATTCCTGTTCCGCGAGGAAGCCCATGAGCCCGGCGCGCGGACGATCATGGGCCGGCGCTACGCCGGGGCCGGCCAGGCCCAGGCGCGGGCGGTGATGAAGGACTTGGCGGCCAGCCCCCACACGGCCCGCCACATCGCCGTGAAGATCGCCCGGCATTTCGTCGCCGACGATCCCCCGCCGACCCTCGTGGCGCGCCTGGAGCAGGCCTATCTGAGGACAGGCGGGCGGCTCGACGCCGTGGCCAACGCGCTGATCGCCTCGCCCGAGGCGTGGGAACCGGCGGCGCGCAAGTTCAAGACGCCCTATGAGTTCATGGTCTCGAGCTGGCGCGCGGCCAACGTCGCGCCCACCGATCTCCAGTCGATTGCGGCGGTGATGACCGCGATGGGCCAAAAACCGTTCAGCGCCCCCTCCCCCAAGGGCTGGCCGGAGGAGGCCCAGGTCTGGTGCGCGCCCGACGCGGTGGTCAAGCGCATGACCTGGAGCGAGGCCTTCGCCACTCAAGTCACGGGCGATCGTGATCCCGTCCAGTTGGCCCAAGTCGCCCTGGGCGCGCGCCTCACGCCCCTGGTGGCCAAGACCATCGCCCGGGCCGAGACGCGCCAGGAGGGCCTTTCCATTCTGCTGATGAGCCCGGAGTTTCAACGCCGATGATTCCCGCCGACGCTTGCCGCCACCCCAGCCGTCGTCACGCCCTGCTGGGCGCGCTGGGATTGGGCATCACCGTGGAGTTTCTCGGCGCCCGAGCCTGGGCCGACAGCGAACGGGCGTCGGCCGGCAAGAAGCTGGTGGTGATCGTCTGCCGCGGCGGCCTGGACGGGCTCTCCCTGTCGCCGCCGGTGGGCGATCCCGCCTACGCGACCCTGCGCGGCCCCATCGCCCTGGCGCCCTTCGGCCAACCCGGCGGGGCGTTGAAACTGGACGGCGCCTTCGGGCTGCACCCCGCGATGGCCGTGACGCACGGGCTGGCGATGAAGGGCGAAGCGCGGATCGCCCCGGCGGTCGCCACGCCCGACCGCGAACGTTCTCATTTCGAGGCCCAGGACGTGCTCGAAAGCGGCGCCTCCGTGGTCTATGGGACCAGTTCCGGTTGGCTGAACCGCGCGCTGGAAGCCATGGGTCCGGAGGGCAAGGTCAAGGCCCTGTCCATGGGGGCGACCGCGCCCCTCATCCTGCGCGGCAAGATCGAAGCGGCCTCCTGGTCGCCCGGGGCCGCCGCGGAAACGGACCATCGCCTGCCCGGCATCCTGCACGACCTCTACGCCGGCGATCCCCTGCTCGGGCCGGCCCTGGCCAGCGGCCTCGCCACCCGTGACATGGCCAAGATCGCCACTGCCGACGCCGCCACGCTCGCGGCGCCGGAGATGTCGGGGCCCGCGTCATCCCCGGCGGAGGGCCCGGCTGTTTCCGGCGGCGCCCCATACAAAGCCGCCCCGCGTCAGGCCCCCGCCCTGGCGCGCAATCTTGGAGCCACACTGGCCGGTTTCATGACCCAGCCGGGCGGGGCCCAAGTGGCGGCGGTGGTCATCGACGGCTTCGACACCCATGCCAACCAGGGCGCCGCCCAGGGCCAGCTGGCCCTTCGCCTGACCTATGTCGACGCCTTTCTGGACGGGCTGTCCACGGGCCTGAACGGGGCTTGGCGCGACACGGTCGTGGTCATGGCCACCGAGTTTGGCCGCACCGCCCGGGTCAACGGCACCGGCGGCACCGACCATGGAACCGCCTCCACCGCCCTGCTTCTCGGCGGCGCCCTCAAAAAAGGCGGGATCGTCGGGGATTGGCCGACCCTGGCTGAGGCCAAGCTGTTCGAGAACCGCGACACCGCCCCGACAATGGACATGCGCGGCCTCTTCAAGGGTGTGCTGCAGGGCCACCTGGGGATTGACCGGGCGCGCCTGGACACCACCGTCTTTCCAGGCAGCGCGCGCGTGGCGCCGGCGGTGGGTGTAGTCTAGGGCTGCTTTCGCGACGGCCTTTGTCGCAAGGTGTTGCTTGGGCTCTACTCCGCCACCAGCCCGTCCAAATGCTCCACCGCGTCGAGGAACTCCTCCTTGAAACTCTGGACGACCTGACCGGCGGAGCGGACGGAGTCGATCAGGCCGACTCCCTGGCCGACGAAGTAGGTGACCATGTCGCGGGCCTGCTCGTTTCCCGCGGCGGCGGCCCGATCGACGCAGCGCAGGGCGTTTTCGCTGACCAGGCTCTGAAGGGGCATGGGAAGGGCGCCCGGGCTGGCGGGATCGCGTTCCCAGGATTCGGTCCAGGACGAGCGGAGCTGGCGGGCCGGTTTGCCCGTGCGGCTCGTGGAACGGACAGCGTCGCGCGACGTCGCCGCGATCATCTTTGTACGGAAGATTTCACTAACCTCCGATTCCACGGTCGCCAGCCAGACCGAGCCGGTCCAGGCGCCGGCCGCGCCCAGGGCCATGCAGGCGGCCATCTGGCGGCCGTTCATGATCCCGCCGGCGGCCAGGACCGGAACCTCGCGAAGCGGCCTGATGGCCGCCAGCACCTCGGGCACCAGGACCAGGGTGGAGACCTCGCCGCAATGGCCGCCGGCCTCGGTCCCCTGGACGACCAGGATGTCGACTCCCGCGGCGACCTGGCGGATGGCGTGCTCCTTGGCCCCGACCAGGGCGGCCACTGGAACGCCCCGGCTCTTGCCCATTTCGATCATTTCCGGCGGCGGCACCCCCAGGGCGTTGGCGATGAGCTTGATCGGATGCTCGAAGGCGGCATGAAGCACCTCCAGCGCCCGCCCGGGATCGAAGGGCTGGGGTTGATCGTCGTCGATGATCCGCTCCGCCAGGGTCACGCCGGCCCGCGTCAGAAGCTCGCGGGCGAACGCGTCGTGCCCGGGCGGCACCCGGGCCTTGAGGCTATTGTAGGTGACGCCGGTCTCGCCCGCCGTGGCCATGGTCTGTGGGATGAGGACGTCCAGGCCATAGGGCTTGCCGTCCACGTGGTCGTCGATCCATTTGAGTTCCTGGCGCACCGATTGCGGTGAATGGGCGGTGGCGCCCAACACTCCGAACCCCCCCGCGCGGCTCACCGCCGCCACGACGTCCCGGCAATGGCTGAAGGCCAGCAGGGGAAACTCGATCCCCAGCATGTCGCAGATCAGCGATTTCATCGCCAAAAGCCGGAGCCCCGGATCATGATCTCAAATCCATCTTCGATTTGAACGAGCGGATGATCGAACGGCCCCGCTCGTCCAGCTTCAGCTTCACCCGGCCTCCCAGCGGGTCCTGGGCGATCATGGCGCGGGCCACCTTGGGGTCTTCCCGATCGGTCGTGGCGATGAATCGCCCGCCCTCTCCCCTGAGGCGACCGACCACCACGGCCCTGGGCGGTTTTTCAGAGTGGTCGATGGTATAGGTTTGCACCTTGCCATAGCCGACGCCCGGCGCGACGGCGGACGCGGGCCAGGAGTCGACCTCGGCCTGAGGCGCGGCGCTATCGAATCCACGCCACGGCGCCGGCATTGCCGAATAGACGCCCACGGAATATTTCGACAGATATCCGCCGTTGGCCCCGACCAACCCCCGCGCGCTCGGTCTGACGCGCAACATCCGCACCATGGCGGCGATGGCGTGCATGGAATAGTTGTTTCCCGCCCCCCCGAAATAGGGAAGACCGCCAGTGACGGTGAGCGGACGCGGATCGTCGGGACTCAGGCCCAGGGCGTCGCGGACGTTGAACACGGCGATGGGGAAACAGCTGTAGAAATCGAAGAGGTCGATCGCGTCGAGCGTTACGCCGGCCGCTTCAAGCGCGCTTCGAACCGCCAGGGCCGCGGCCGGGCTCGAGGAAAGGTCCGGCCGCTCGGCCACCGTCCGCTCACGCAGGTCGGCGCCGCCATGCAGATAGATGAACCGGGCTTCCGGCACCCCGAGCGCCCGCGCCCGATCCACCGAGGTCATCAGCACCGCCGCGCCCTGGTTGACCTGATCGCGGGCCACCAGGCGCTGGGGATAGGGGTCGCACGTCATGCGGTTGGTCGCCGCGAGCGTGATCAGGTGCTCGGCGTCGTGGACCTCGCGGGAAGCGGCGTGGAGATTGCCGGAGGCGACCTTGGTGAAGGGGGCGAACAGGCGGCCCATCTCCATCGCGTAGTCGGCGCGGCTCAGGCCCAGGCGCGCGCGACGGGCATTTTCGAACAGGGCGTAGACGAAGATCGGGGTCAACGCGCCGTGGCGCACGAACTCCGAGGTGAGAAGCGCTTCGCCGTAGCCGCGATCCTCGAGTTGGCCCCCGACCTCCTCGGACCAATCGGGGTTTTCCTTCAGGAATGCAAGACGGCGCGCGGTCGATATGGCCTCCGCGCCGCACAGCAGGGCCATGCCGACCTCCCCCGCCGCGATGGCATGGGCCATTTCATTGACTAGATGCTGAGGCCCCTGCCCCCCCACCGGCTCCAAAATAGCCCTTGCCGGATCGGCCCCGATGCGCCGCGCCACAGCGCGGGGGAAGTTGTCCGCCTTGCCGAACGGCGCCACGGCCTTGGGCCCGGAAACCTCGAACTGGCGGATGGCGGCGACGACATCGACGTGCGACGCTATCGCCCCTCGAAAAACCGCGTCCTCGCACGCGACCCGCGCCGCCCTCGCCGCCAGATCCAGCGGCGACATCCCCGAGTAGCCCACCAGACCGGGCCCTTCGGAGACCTCGCCGATGCCGATGATCACGGGGGTGTTGTCGGGCAAGACGGCGGCTCCTGGGGGTGTTGTTGGGCGCTAGAGACCCTCGCGGGAAGGGGTGCGAGGTTGCGTCGACGAGGGCGTCGGGGAGGATCGGCCCCGTTTACCGGGAGCACAAGCCCGATGCATACCCGATCAACGCCGTCGAAGGAACGCCAAGATGTTTTGGCGGGCTGCTTTGGCGAGATTTTCCATGCGCCTTACCGCGCCGCGGCGGGCGCCGTCATGCCGAGCTGGTCGAACAGGAACATCAGGATGTCGGTCTGCTGGGCGATGCGCTCGGAGAGGGACGAGCCGATGCCGTGGCCAGAGGTTTTGGAGGTGCGCAGCAATATGGGACGATCGCTCCCCGTGTCAGCCTGGAGGGCGGCGGCGAACTTGCGGGAATTCATCGGATTGACCCGCCCATCGTTAGCCCCGGTCAGCATCAGCACGGCGGGATAGGTCTCCCCTTTGACGACGTGGTGGTAGGGCGAATAGGCGTGGAGGGCCTTGAACTGATCGGGGTCCTTCACCGTACCGAATTCGCTGACGTTGAAGGCGCCGTTGGGGTCGAGTTCGACGCGCAGCATGTCGTAGATGCCCACCGCCGAGACCACCGCCCGGGCCAGGGCCGGATGCTGGGTGAGGGTCGCCCCCATCAACAGGCCCCCATTTGATCCCCCAAGCACAGCAAGATGGTCGTGGGATGTATAGCCCAGCTTGATCAGGGCTTCGCCGGCGGCGTCGAAGTCGTCGAAAACGTTCTGTTTCTTGGTCAGCATCCCCTGGTGGTGCCACGCCTCGCCGTATTCGCCGCCGCCGCGCAGATTGGCGATGGCCCACACGCCGCCGGCGTCGAGCCACAGGCGGATGTTGGCGCCAGCGAACGAAGGCGTGAGGTTCACGCCATAGCCGCCATAACCGGTGAGCAGGGTAGGATCGGCGCCGGTGAGCTGGGTTGTCTTCTTGCGGATGATATTGACCGGAACCTTCGTCCCGTCCTTGGAGGCGGCGAAGATCCGGACCACCTCGGTGTCGGCGTAGGAGATCGGCGAGGTACGGGCCAGGGCGGTCTTCTCGCTGGTCCCGTCGGCGGCCTTCCAGCGGGCGAAATAGGTCGGGGTGAGGTAGGTCGCCACGTCATAGAGGACGTCGCCGCCCGGCAAGGCGTCGATCTCGCCCACCGACGAGACCGGCGGCAGGGCCAGACTCGCTCCATGGCCCCCGCCGAGGTCGTAGACGCTCACCTCGCTAGGCCCACCGGCGATGCGGGTGACGAAAAGATGGTCGCCGGCCACGGTAAGAGGAACGCTGAATTCGCCCCCGTCGGTGACGGCCGCCTTTTGATCCTCCGGCACGATGATCCTGGCGGCGGCGAAGCCGCCCGCGTAGGGGGCGTCGAGCCGCAGGATCTTCCCCATCGGCGCGTTCAGGCGCGAGACGCCGAACACCGCCCCGTCGCGGGCCATGGCGGCGGCGACGACATGATCCCCATAGGCGCCGATCGGCCTGGCCGGGCCTTCGGGCGTCAAGACGAATTGTTGGAATTGCCCGCCATCGCCCAGTTCCACCGAGGCCAGGGCCGCGACCGCGCCGGCCCGGTTGTCGAGATAGATCTCGCCGGTGCGGGGCAAGCCATCCTTGGCGCCGAGGGCCAGGCGGTCGGCCCGGGCGTCCCCGCCCAGCCGGTGAAAATATACCGCCAGGTTAAAGTGGCGCTCGGCTTCGGGCGCCGTGTTGTCGGGATAGCGGGTGTACCAGAAGGCGCGGCTGTCGGCCGTCCAGGCCAACGAACCGCCGGCGGTGGGATATTGCACGCGGGCAATGGGGGCTTCGATTTCCCGCCCGCTGGCGACGTCATAGACGTGAAGGGTTCCATCCTCGCTGCCATTCAAAGAGAGCGAGAGCGCCACCTTGGCGCCGTCGGGAGAGGCGACGTACCAATCGATGGCCGTGTGGCCGGTGGGGTCCATGACGTTGGGGTCGACGAGCGCCTTGCGGCTGGCCGGGTCGGCCGAGCTATTCATGACGACCAGGGCCGGCTGCTGCTTGGTCGGATCGTTGTAGAGGCCGAAGACCGCGCCGCCGCGCCCCTGCAAGTCGTAGTAGGCGGGCGAGGCGGTGGTGATCAGGCGAGTGAGTTCCGCCGCCACGCCGGCCCGCCCGGGGAGGGCGTCGAGCCAGGCGCGGGTGCGCGCATTCTGGGCGTCGCTCCACGCCTGAACCGCGGGATCGGCGGCGTTTTCCAAAGCGCGATAGGGATCGGCGATCTTCACGCCCTGAATCACGTCCATGGTGGTTCCGGGTGGGAACGCCGGCGGCGGCGTGGGCGGCGCGGCCAGGGCGACGGTGGGGAGCGAAAGGCTGAAAAATACGGCGGTGGCCGTGGCGCGCATGGAGGGTCTCCGGCGGACGAGATTCTTGAGATTACGGCGCGGAATCATAGGCGTCAAAGCGGGGGCAAGGCGGCGGCGACAGCCTACCCCGTCACTACCCGCGCGCCGGCGGCGAGGGTGCGGTGGACGGGGCAGCGTTCGGCGATCTGGAGGAGGTGGTCGCGTTGGGCGCCGTCCAGCGAACCCTCGAGGCGAATGGTGCGGTGGAAGACGTCGGGCGGGGTCTCGGCCGCTTCCCTGGCGTGTTCGACGGCGACTTCAATGGCTTGGAGCGGCCAAGCCTTGCGGTCGGCGTAGAGGCGCAGGGTGAGGGTGGTGCATTCGGCCAGGGCGGCGCAGAGCAGATCATAGGGGCTGGGTCCCAGGCCCGTGCCGCCGTCGGCCACGGGTTCATCGCCAGGGAAGCTCTGGCCGCCGGTGGCGACCTCGACGGCGAGGCGCCCGGGGCCGGTGTCGCGGACCGTCGCGGCGGACTGGGTCATCTCAGGTCTCCTTGGCCAGGGTCAGCGCCGCGGCGGCCGTTCGAAGGGATCGACGTCGGCCTCCCGAGGGTCGAAGCCAAAGCGGGCGAAACCAGCCTTCATTTCCGGGCCGAGGGGCGCCTCGATCTCGATGACGCCTCGGGTGGGATGCGGCAGGGTGAGGCGGCGGGCGTGGAGCTGAAGTTTGAGGGGGCCGGAAGTCTCCACCGAGGCGGGGGTATTGTATTTGGGGTCGCCCAGGATGGGGTGGCCCAAGGCTAGCATGTGAGCGCGAAGCTGGTGGGTGCGGCCGGTCGTGGGGCGCAGGGCCAGCCAGGCGGCCCGGGGCCCGGCGCGGGAGACCGTAACGAACCGGGTGAGGGCCGATTGCGCCTTGGGATCCTTGGGGTCGATCGGCGCGACCTTTTCGCGATCCCCCGCCCCGGTCTTGGCCAGGGCCAGATCGATCAAGCCGTCGACCGGGCGGGGATTTCCCTCGACGATCGCCCAATAGGTCTTTTGCGCCCGCCGCCCCGCGAACGCGCCGGCCAGGCGCGCGGCGGCGCCCGGCGACTTGCCCAGGATAAGGACGCCGGAGGTGTCGCGGTCGAGGCGGTGGGTGAGGCGCGGGCGCTCCAGCCCCTCTCCCCAGGCGCTCAGCAGCCGATCGATGTGATGGGGGGTCTTGGCGCCGCCCTGTACGGCAAGGCCGGCGGGCTTGTTGAGCGCCAGCACCTCGTCGTCTTCATAGAGCACCAGACTTCTGGCGAAGGCGGCGTCGCGGGCCGTCAGGCCCTCCCGCGCCTCGCGCGGCGGGGACGGCGGCAAGGGCGGAATGCGAACCAGGGCGCCGGCGGCCAAGCGCGTGTCGGCCTTCACCCTGGCCCCATCGACGCGAAGCTGGCCGCCGCGCGCGAGCTTGTGGATCTGGATCTGGCCCAGATGGGGCCAGCGGCGGCGCAGCCAGCGGTCCAGCCGCACGCCGTCCTCCCCCGCCCCGACGCTCAAGGTCCTGACCTCGCCCATGGGCCCACTATGCGCCGCAAGCGGTATCAGCGTCATCCCGCGATCGCATCGACCAGGGCGGCCATGTCGGCGGGCATCGGAGCCTCCACCCGCGTCTCGCCGCCGACGGGATTGGGAAAGGTCAGGGCGACCGCATGGAGCATCAGCCTTGGAACCGCGACGCCCGCCAGGACCAGGGCGCCGCCATAGCGGGCGTCTCCAGCCAAGGGGCTGCCGATCGAGGCCAAATGGACGCGAAGCTGGTGCATGCGCCCGGTGCGCGGTGAAAGTTCGACCAGCGCGGCAACCGGCCCCGCGCGAAGGGTGCGATAGCGGGTCGCGGCGGACTGGGCGTCTGGATGATCGTCCGGGCAGACTCTCATATAGGCCTCCCGGCCTCGCATCTCGCGCCGAAGCGCCGCCTGGATCAAGCCGTTCGCCGGCCGCGGCGCGCCGGGGGCGGCGATGGCCAGGTATGTCTTGCCGATCCGCCGGGCCATCATCGCCTTGCCCAGGAACGCCGCCGCCGGCTGGCTTTTGGCGGTCAGGATGACGCCCGAGGTGTCGCGGTCTAGGCGATGGATCAGGCGCGGGCGAACCCCGCTCTTCTTGACGAAGGCGAAGAGCAGTTCATCCAGGGTGTGAGCCGCGATCCGGCCGCCCTGGCTCGACAGGCCGGGGGGTTTGTTCAACGCCAGGACATGGTCATCCTCGAAGATGACCATGGATCGGACGAAAGCGATCTCCTCGGCGGAGAGGGAGGGCGGTTTCATGGGTGAAGGGAGGCGAGAGCCCCCTTCCCGGCTTTCGGCCGTACTTTCCCCACGCCAACGGGAAGAGAATTAAATCTCTCCTCCCCTCTTGGGGAAGGGGGACCGCGAAGCGGTGGAGGGGGCCGCGGCCGTGCGCCCCTGTCAGCCATGCCCCTTCCTCGCCCTCAGCGCCGCCCAACGCTCCAGGCGCTCCTTGACGCGGACCTCGGCCCCCTCCCCCTTCGGCGCATAGAAAACCGTCCGCTCGACGCCGTCGGGGAAATAGTTCTGGCCGGAGAAGCCTTCTTCCGTGTCTGGATCATACCGGTATCCCTTGCCGTAGCCGAGATCCTTCATCAGGCGGGTCGGGGCGTTGCGGATATGGGCGGGCGGCATGAGCGAGCCGGTCTCCGTCGCCAGGCGGCGGGCGGCGCCAAAGGCGGCGTAGACGGCGTTGGACTTGGGCGCGGCGGCCATGTGGACGCAGGCCTGGGCCAGGGCCAGTTCCCCCTCGGGGCTGCCCAGGAAGTCGTAGGCGTCCTTGGCGGCGGTGGCGAGAATGAGCGACATCGGGTCGGCCTCGCCCAGATCCTCGCTGGCCATGCGCACCAGCCGCCTGGCGATGAACAGGGGATCCTCGCCGCCCTCCAGCATCCGGGCCAGCCAATAGAGGGCCGCGTCGGGATCCGAGCCGCGCACCGATTTGTGGAGGGCGGAAATGAGGTTGTAGTGCTCTTCGCGGTCCTTGTCGTAGGCGGGGCTGCGCTTCTGCAACACCTGGCCCAGGGCCGCGGGGTCCAGGGGCCGGGCCGAGGCGATGTTGAACAGGGTCTCGGCCAGGGAAAGCAGATAACGCCCGTCTCCGTCGGCCATGGCGATGATCGCCTCGCGGGCGGCCGGATCGAGGGGCAGGGTGCGGCCCTCCGCAGCCTCGGCTTTGCTGAGGAGGCCGGCGAGGGAGGGCTCGTCCAGGCGCCGCAGCACATAGACCTGGCAGCGCGACAACAGGGCGCCGTTGAGTTCGAAGGAGGGGTTCTCGGTGGTGGCGCCCACCAGGGTGACCACGCCCTGTTCCACGAATGGCAGGACTCCATCCTGCTGGGCGCGGTTGAACCGATGGATCTCGTCCACGAAGAGCAGGGTGGCGCGGCCGGCGACACGGCGAAGGCGGGCGGCTTCGAAGGCCTTCTTGAGATCCGCGACTCCGGAAAACACCGCCGAGAGTTGCTGGAACTCGTAGTCCGCCTCCTTCGCCAGCAGGCGGGCGATGGTGGTCTTTCCGGTTCCAGGCGGTCCCCACAGGATCATCGAGCTGAGGCGCCTTGCGATGGCCATTCGCCGGATCGGCCCTTCGGGACCCAGCAGATGATCCTGACCCACCACCTCGTCCAGGCTCCGCGGCCGGAGGCGATCGGCGAGGGGCGCCGGCGCATCGGGGGTCAAGCCGGCGGCTTCAAACAGGTCGCTCATCATGCCAAGGTAGCAGAGGACGAGGAGATGCCCATGCTTGCGAAGATCAGCCTGACGGCGTCGGCGGCAGTTGTCGCCTGTTCGCTTCTAGGGATGACGGCGGAAGCCGCGCCCGCGCCGTCGGCGACCCCGATCGAGGTCGCCGTTCCGTTCCCGCCCACGCCGGTGACCATCGATGGCAAGGTCAGGCTTTTCTATGAACTCCACCTGGCTGCCTGGAGGCTCGCCCAGATCGACGAGCTGGAAATCCTGAACGGCGATGACGGCGCGCGGCTGAGCGACGACAAGGGCGCCGCGCTGGATCCGATGCTGTTTCGACCAGGCGCGGAAAAGGCCGTCCCGGATGGACGCCGGATGGCCAGGGAAAACCTGGCCGTGCTCTACATGGAAACCACGCTTCCCCCCGGCGTCGCGACGCCCGGGGAGTTGGTCTGGCGGCTCCGCGCTTCCTTACCCGGCGCGCCCGCCGCCAACGCCCAGCCGCCCATCGAAGGGCGCCTGCCGATCAGCCGTCAGGCCCCATTGGTGATCAGCTATCCCCTGCCCGCCGGCGACTGGGTGGCGGCCAACGGGCCCTCGAACACCTCCGACCACCGCCGCGCCCTGCAAATCGTGGACGGCCGCGCCCGGATCGCCCAGCGTTTCGCCATCGATTGGGTGAAGTTGGGGCCGGACGGCCGCGTCTTTCACGGCGACAAGGCCCTCAACCCCAGTTGGTATGACTTCGGGACTCCGGTCCTGGCCGTGGCCGACGCAAGGGTGAGCGCCTCGCACGATGGCGTTCCGGAGAACGAGCCTTCCGACAAGCGGGCCGTGCCGATTACCCTGGAGACGGTCGGGGGAAACTATCTGACCCTCGACCTGGGCGCCGGGCGATTCGCCTTCTACGCCCACCTCCAGCCGGGCAGCCAGAAAGTGCGCGTGGGGGATGTGGTCCATCGCGGCCAGGCTCTCGCCCTGTTGGGAAATACCGGCAATTCCGACGCCCCCCACCTGCACTTCCACGTCTCCGACGCCAACTCACCCTTGGGCGCGGAGGGCCTGCCGTACGTTTTCGAGTCCTTCCAGGAACTGGGAAAAGCCCCCTTCGACCAGATTGTCGGTCTGGCGGGATGGAAAGCCAGCACACCCGCAACGATCCGCCGCGGCGAGATCCCCGGCGAGGACGCGGTGGTGCGGATTCCTTGAAAACGCGGCCCTTCCCTATCCCTGGAACCGCGCGGTGATCAGGCGGCCGGCCCGCTGGATGGAGAGGGTCCAGGCGCGAACCGGCGTCTGGACGGCGGCGGCGACATCGCCGGTCGTGGCGATCTTGACCCCATTGATCTCGCGGATGAAGTCGCCAGGCTGGAGGCCGATGGTCTGGGCGTAGCCCTGGTCGACCCGGATCACCAGGACGCCCTGGCCACCGAAGGGATCGGCGCCGAATTCATAGGCCGCGGCCGGCGAAAGGTTGACGACGCTGGCCCCGGCGAGGGGGTTTCGCCCGCTCAAGGTGCGCGGGTCGGCCGGGGGCTGGGCGGGGGGAGCCTCGACGCGCGCGCTCAGCGTCCGCGCCGCGCCGCCGTTGCGGCGGACCGCCAGCAACAGAGTCTCACCGGCCCGGCGGGTCGCAACCCGGTAGTTGAGGCCCGCCTCGTCATTGACCGGTGCGCCATCGACCGAGACCAAGACGTCTCCCTGGGTGATCCCGGCGCGCGCGGCCGGCCCGCCCGCCCAGACATCGGTCACTACCACGCCTTGCGGGCTGGCGAGGCCGAGGCTGCGGGCCATCTCGCCGGTCAGAGCCTGGGTCTTGGCCCCGAGCCAGGGCCTGACCACCGCGTGCCCACCGCCGACGGCGGCGGCGACCACCTGGCTGGCCATGGCGGCGGGGATGGCGAATCCCACCCCGGAGGACGTCCCCGAGCCCGAGACGATGGCCGTGTTCACCCCGATCAGATCGCCGCCCATGTTCACCAGAGGGCCGCCGGAATTGCCCGGATTGATCGCCGCGTCGGTCTGGATGAAGAAGGAATAGTCGCTGATCCCGACGTCCGAGCGCGCCAGGGCCGAGACGATGCCGTTGGTCACCGTCTGGCCGACGCCGAAGGGATCGCCGATGGCCAGCACAAGATCGCCCACCTGGGGGGTTTCGGCGGCGTCGATGGCGATAGTCGGCAGGCGCTCGCCCTTGGCCTCGATCTTGAGCACGGCGAGATCCGCGCGGCGGTCGTCCAAAAGAACGGTGGCCGGCCATTCGCGGCGATCGGCGGTAACCACCATGATCTCCACCGCCCCGTCGATATTGTGGTGATTGGTCAGGATCACCCCGTCGGCGCGGACGATCGAGCCGGACCCCAGCGACTGTTCGACCCGGTTTCGCGCCACGCCGCCGCCCGCGAACAGGCTCCAGAACGGATCGGCCTGCTGGCGCACGACCCGGCGGGAATAGACATTGACCACCGCCGGCGCGGCCTTTTGCACCACCGGGGCAAAGGAGAGCTTCATGGTCGCGGCGTCCGGAGGCACGCGGCGGGGCGCGGCGTCCTGGGCGTGGCTAGCGGGTCCCGAGCCGGCGCCGAGCAAGGCGAGGAGTGTGATCAGGGCGCGCGAATGACTCATGGGCTGTCCCGAAAATCGTCCC
>JBBQGZ010000020.1:0-28473 GCA_038323535.1 Caulobacterales bacterium | reverse complement strand
GCGCTCGATCCCACCAAGACGATCTGGCAAGAGGTCTCCCAGGGCCTGGACATCCTCACGGTCGGCAAGCGCGAGATCAACACCCGCGCCTATGTCGGCAGCTTCAACTTCAAGGGCGGCGACCAGCAGAAGAAGGTCGGCCAACTGTCGGGCGGTGAGCGCAACCGTGTGCACCTGGCCAAGACCCTGGCCACCGGCGGCAACCTGATCCTGCTCGACGAACCGACCAACGACCTCGACATCGAGACGCTTCAGAACCTCGAGGAGGCGCTGGAGGAATTCGCCGGCTGCGCCGTGGTCATCTCCCACGATCGCTGGTTCCTGGACCGCCTGGCCACCCACATCCTGGCCTTCGAGGGCGACAGCCACGTCGAGTGGTTCGAAGGTAACTTCGAGATGTACGAAGAAGACAAGAAGCGCCGCCTGGGCGCCGACAGCCTGATCCCCAAGCGCATCAAGTTCCAGAAGTTCGGGCGGTAGGGGCGGTTCGAGCCGGTCCTCATCGTTAAACACCGTTGATTTCGAAGGCGAGCGGGTTCCAGAAGCTCGGGCGTTGGGAGGGAGCGCTCGGGGAGGCGACGGGGAGATCGTGGGGCGATTTTGGGCGCTGGCGGGGCGCTTTAGGGGATCTGCGAGGGCGCGGGTTGGGAGCCTTTAGGGAGGTATTCGGCGCTCTATCAGGCATCAATGACGACACAAGTAATTGTAATATTTGTGTTTTCCTGGAATTTTTTCCCATGGCGCTCCGCCGGGGCGCGAGGATGGAGGAGTCAATCGCGTTGGCGCCGTCGCTCCCAGGGAGAGCGCCGTGAGGTGGCGGGGCAAGGGCAGCGTATTTCGACATCAGGCAAATAGTTGCATAATGCAACTTGAAAGTCAATAGACGGGGAAGTGTCGCCGGGTCGTGTCTACCAACTCGCGGGCTTGGCGATGTGCCTACCAGTAGCGTCAACAACGGGATCGGGAAGCTGGCACGGACCGACGTAGGCTTGGATGTGGCGAACCCCTGTCGCATAGCGCTGAAGCGATGTCGCGGGCTTTGCGGTCGGGGAAAGTAGGTAAACAGGAAGTCCAAACTCTGCGGTCACGATCCGTACGGGCTCGCAGAGATCCGTATCGTTAGTAAGCACGCCGGCGACGTCGAATAGGCCCTTCGCCGCATCGCGGACGAGGTGAACTCCAAGATTAACGTCGGAGCCCTTCTCCTCGGTTTTGTAGACGTAGACGACGTCGAGCTCGACGCCTGGGGGAGGAAGGAAAATGGGTCGGAACGTCGGCGGCTGCACGAGGCCGGACCACTTCTTCGACACCAGGAAGTTTCCGTAGGTGATGGAAACTCGCGGCAAGGTCGCAATCGCCCGCAGATAAGCGTGTTGCCGGGCCGGCGCGCCTGGATCGACCCGGCCGGAAACTCTGGCCGCGTAATAGTTGACCGCCTCGACCTGGCAGTCCTTCGGCATGACCGCGTCGCTGAGCGCGGCGATATCGAGCCACTTGTGTGAGGTCCCCTTCAAGGCGCGATAGTAGAGATTGAATCCGTCGATGTAGACGCGCGCGCGCACGAACTCGGCTCCTGGATGTGCAAAAGGCCGCCCCCGCCGAAGTGGGAGCGGCCTTTGAGCCCACGGCACGCCGCAGGTGAGTGACCCAAGTGATGTAGGGCTTGGACCCGACGAAGGCAAGATATGTCAGCGCGCGCCGCCAGTGGCGTAGTGCGAGATCACCAAAGGCGGCCACCCTATCGCCCGCCACGCCCTGAAGCAGCGCTCGATGCGGCGCCGATCTCTGACGTGAGCATATCAAGGACGGTGAAGGCGTTATCTCCGGGCATCCGAGGCACCGGAGCATGCCGGCCAGCAGCTTTGCGCCGCCGTGGGGGTGACAATGCCGGCGTGGGCCAACGAAGAGCGGACCGAGCGCGCCTGTGGCGGCCGCACCGACGCCTGAGCGACGTTCGCTGGGATGCTGAGCAGGGCAATCAGCAGTTCCGCATTCTGTGAGCGACCGAACGGGGCTCGAACACTCGCTTCCCGGTTCGGGTGGCTCTAAGCTTTACTTTTATTGCTTACGGGAGCGTTGGCGAGTGAAAGCTGTCTTCGGCGTCAAAATTGACTCAGTCTATGATGATGAGATTTCGCGCCGGTATCATTTTGGGGCCGATAGCAACTATTTGAGTATTACTCGAGAAGCTGTCGGTGATTGGGTCGTCTTTCGCGAGACTCGACGAAATGGAGGGCGCCGCGCGTATGTGGCCACCGCCAGAGTCATCAGTGTCGAGCGGGATTCTGAGCGCGCGAAGCATTGGTACGCATATGTCGACCATTATCTCGACTTGCCGACGCCCAGGCCATTCGTCGTCGCCGGGCGCTACGCAGAGACCGCGTTGCGAGCCATCGCTGACCCCAGGCGTATGGGTCAGGCCCTACAGGGCAAGTCGATGCGCCCAATCCTGAACGAAGACTTCGACGAGATCGTGATGGCGGGGCTGAGTGAGACTCTCGCGCCGGAGAACGCGATCCGCCTTGGCCTCGACTATCCAAGCGCCGACCTCCCGCCGATCAATCAACCCGGTTTCGCATTTGATGTGGACCGTCAAATCGAACAGATGTTGGTGAACAGAAAAGTCCGCGACGCCAACTTCCGACTAAACGTTTGCCGAGCATATGATGATCGATGCGCGGTCACCGGTTTGAGGATCATTAACGGCGGGGGCCGTGCCGAAGTCCAAGCCGCGCACATCAAACCCGTCGAGGCCAATGGCCCAGATGTGGTCCAGAACGGACTCGCATTATCAGCAACGGTGCATTGGCTCTTTGATCGTCATCTGATTTCAATTGGTGAGGACTATCGCCTGCTCGTGTCACACAACCGCGTGCCACGCGAACTTGTCGGTTTGTTCCGACCGGAGGATGACGGCCTGCACCTGCCAACGGATCGACGCCTTTGGCCGCATCCAGCATTCCTGGCCTATCATCGCGAGGTCTATGCGAACGCTGTTCATTAGGGTTCGACGGCGGAGCCGCGATCGGGCAGCGTCCGCCAACCACCCCACTCCGGCACTTGTTGATCCAACCCCACTCTAAGCCGCCGCCACTCCAGCCCGCTGAATACCGCCGGGCCATCGACCGCGCGTTCGATCGGCAGCGCCGCCCGGGCCTCGGCCTCGAACTGAGCGCTCAGCACCGGGTTTGTGCTCCAGGCCTGATCCCACCACGCCAAAATGTCTCCGCGCGCACCGGCTAGGGCGGTCGCGGATGGCAGGCGGTCGCGCTTCTGATGCTGGTTGATGGCGCGAGTCGCCGGCATCAGGTTCCAGAGATCCCCGCAGGGCCAGGCGGACCACGGCAGAGCGTGGTCGATATCGAGGTCGGACAAGCGCAGAGGGCGGCCCGACCACACGCATCGGATCGGAGCGCCCGCTGCCTCCAGGCCGGCGGCCACCTGGCGCGCCAAGGCGGTGTCCCGCGCCGGGTCCAGCCAGGTCAGGGCCTGATCGGGTTCGCCGGGCGCGATTGGCCGGCCCATCTTTCGTGCATAGTCCCGCATCAGGCGAGCCCATTCGGCGGTGAGCATCGGTTCGATCCACGCGCCCAGGCGCTGCATGGTCCGCCAGAGGGGGCCGGGCATTGAAAGCTGTCCCCAACTGCTCAGCACCTCCGGCGTGAGGCGCAGCGCGCCTGTCACCCGCTGGGTTCGCCCGGTTGTGGTGAACACGGTGGCCGCCGAGTTGGGGTAGGTGGTGAAGTGAACCGGCATTGTCACGATGGTGTTGCGCGCCTCGCCGAGCGCCCTGATCAAGGCCTGCGCCCGGTCGCCGGTGAACGTCGCGCCGACGCGCAATTCCTGGGCGACGACGCCGAGATCGGCCAGAGCGCGATAGCCGCTCTTGGCGAAGCCCAGCCGATCGGGGCCGGTGTTGCCCGGCGCCTGGGGCAGGCCCGCCGCGGTCAGCGGTAGATAGGCGCGGATCCAATTCAGGGCCACCAGACCCAGGGGCAGCAGCACGCGGTCATCCTCGCCCGCGGACGCTGTCGCGACGGCGGGCGCGGAGTCGGCGATGCGAGCGACGGCGCGCAGCAGCGCCAGCTTGTAGGTCGAGGATTTGTTGTCGTTGAGTATTACGCCGCGAATGAGCGGCAGGCTGGCGTTGCCGTCGTCGGGCAGACGCAGGCAGAGCGATGTCCAGAGCACGCCAGGCCGGCCGAGGCGATCGGCCTCCTGGAACTGGCGGACGACTGTCAATCCGTGGTCGCGGGCCAGGGCCTCGATCTCACCCAGCGAGACCGGATGCATGACGCGGTCCATGTCATCGGGACCTTCGCGCAGGGTCATGATCAGCACGCCGCCCGGCTTCAACAGGGTGATCATCTTGCGGAACGCGCGGGGACGATGGGGCGGGGCGATGTGCATCCACACCGCGCTGAGCAGGATCAGGTCGAAGGCGAGACCCAGGCGGTGGACGGCGGTCAGGTCCGGCAGGCGGTCGTCCACCCAACGCGGCGCCGGATACAGGCTCTCGCCCGCGCGGCGCATGGCCGCTGACGGCTCGGCGGCCACCACCTCCAGCCCCCGCGCCGCCAGCCATGCCGCGTCCCGCCCCGAACCGGCGCCGATATCCAGGGCGAGCTTGCCCGCGCCGGTGGGGATGAGGTCTTCGAGGGGCGACCACATGCGGTCCGGGTCGACGGCCTCATAGCCCGCCGCGAGCCAGGTGACGCCGGCTTCGTGGATGGTGAACAGGTCGGGTTCGGTTGGGGGCACGGGAGGAGAGTAGCAGAGTGTGGGGAGATGTGGGTGCGGGAGGTAGCGGCGGGGATGGTTGTCTCGAAAATTGACCATGACAATTGCAAAACGAAAAGAATTCTGATTTGATAGTCGCATTCAGGATCACGGTAGTATGGCCGGCAGGTTGTAGACAGCGGCCTAACTGATCATCGTCAAATGGCATGATTGGGGGTGGGGGATTTCAAATGGCTAAGCCTGACCTCCTATCGCGAATCGCAAAGCGCGTGGCGGCCACCGCGCGGTGGGTTCGCGGGGTCTCGATCGGGGTCAAGATCATCCTGGTCTTTGGTGGCGGCGCCCTATCGGGCGCTGCAAAGCTGCTTCCTGTCGCGAAGGCCGGTGAAGTTCCTTGGCAGGGCATCCTCGGTTGGCTCGGCGTGGCCTTCGTATTCATTGGGGGCGTGGCTTTGTTGCTGCTGGATCGTGACCAGAGCGCCGCCCTCGCTGACGCGGCCGAGGCCATCGAGGCGGCGCACGTCGATCGATTGCAGAGCGCGAAGGTTCGCTCGGAAAGAGATCAGGCCGAGGACCTGGTCTTTCGCCAGGCCCGACTCGTGGCGGTCGCGACGGCTTTGCGTGAAGCCGCCGAGGAGGTCCTGCTCGGCGGGCCCGGGGATGGTGTCGCCCGCAGGGCTAGGCTGGAGCGGGTGCTGGACATTCTCGCCAGCCAGAAAACCACGCTTTTCGACATGGCGGACGAGCGATGGAATTTCGCGATCTATCTTCATGACGAGGGGCGAGGCGTGCTGACCTGCGCCGCCTGTTCGCGTCCGACCCGCGCCGAAGGTGACGCGCCCCATCGCGACATCGCTCCGGGCGCGGGACATGTCGGGAAGGTGTTCATCAGCGGGCGCGAAGCCGTAGCAGACGACTCCATGAAGGCCGAATACCGGGATATGTTCGAGATGCCGACCGAACAGGGCGGCAAACCCGATGACGCAATGGTCTATCGCTCGATCGCTTCGGTCCCCATCCGACTCGGTCGACGGCCCTTATTCGGTGTGCTTGTGGCGACCAGCGATGAGGCCGGGCGGTTCTGGCCGCGTGCGTTGCAGGCGGAACGCGCGGGTTTCGACACGGTCGAACCGTTGAGAGTTTGCGCGGGGACTCTTGCAATCGTGCTTGAGGTGTCTAACCTTCTTGAGACTTTGAAAGGTCAATGATGGCGGATTCAGCGCTTCAGCTTCCTCCACTTTCCGAAGTGGCCCGTCTCGACGCCGAGATCTCCGAGCGGATGCACAGGCTGTTTTCGGGTCACGGCAGCGGCGACGATATGGGGCAGGTCACGGCATTGATCCGGGAGCGCGCGAACGCCACGCTGCCAAAGGCGCTGCTCGAGCGCCGGGCGCTTCGCGGACTGTCGGACTGAGTCGGAAGTCACCTCGGGAAATCCTCCCGGAACCGGTCCAGCTGGTGCATCCGCGCGTGCAGCACGGTCACTATGCCCATGGCGCCGTCCTGAATCCGAAATGATGTCACGCCGGGTTGCGCCGGGTGTTGCGCCTGATCACGTCGCCCGCGGTGAGGGTGTGGTAACTGCTGTCGGGCGCGGCGAAAGCCTGAGTCAGCTCCGCCTTTAGCCGGTCGAAGGTCTCGCGCTCCGTTCGCGCCCGGTCACGTCGGATCAGGTCGCGCACATATTCGCTCACGTTCTCATAGGCGCCGTCCTCGCCGACATTGGCGGCGACGAATTCACCGAGCGCGCCGCTGACCCGGACGTTCAAGGTCATCGTCTTGGGCATGGTCAATTCCTTACGATTGTCCTCATGCCGCGGAGTATTGTGGACGTTGCAAGGCTTGGCTATGGGCGCCCTCCGGTCCATCAGCCGGCGCGGGGCGCCGGCTCCGGGTGAGCTCTCAGAGGCCCAGCTGGGTCCTCACGGCGCGGTCCACGGCGGCCATGTCGGTGGCGGAGGCGCGGCCGAGGCGGTCGCGCAGGCGTAGTTTCGAGACGGTGGCGACCTGATCGCCCATGGCTTTGCGCGACTGTCCGGCCACCTCGATGAGCGCCTCGCCCGGGAAGGCGCGATCGACGTTCGAGGTCAGCGGGACGACCTGAACATGGTTCAGCGCCTCGTTGGCGGCGTTGTTGCTGATGATGATCGCCGGGCGCGTCTTGCGGATCTCGCCACCGACCGACGGGTCGAAGGCGACCCACCACACTTCGCCCCGCCTGGGAAACTCAGTCGCCATCCAGGGCAAGGTCCCCGATCGTCGCTTCGGACCAGTCTTGGGCCTCAGCCTCGCGCTCGCGGTCGGCGGCCATTTCGCGGTAGCCGGTCAGCAGGGAGTCCTCGACCACCAGGGGTTTAGCCAGATCGTTAAGGAAACGACTGATTCGCCGCGGCCCGACGCGTGTCCGCAGGCCGAGATAGACATCTTCATCGACGGTGATGGTCAGTTTCCGCACCATGTGGTGTTATTATACGTATAATAGAAACTCGGCAAGACTCTCCAGGCGGTGTCGGCGGTCATCGCCCGCTTTGCGCCCGCCACGCGGCGCCTTAGATTGGGATCAGCGAAGGGTAACCGCCATGAACGCCCCGAAGATGGATATGCCCGCCGCGCCGCCCGAGGTTCAGCGGCTGCGCCGGCGTTTCGCCGGCCTGATGGTCACCCAAGGCGTGCTGGCCGCCGCGGCGATTGCCGGTCTCGTCGTTTATTTCGCCCTGCATCTGCCCTGGGGTCTCCCGGCTTTCGTCGTCTTCCTGGCGTTGGCCGTGGTCGCCCAGGTGCGGTTCATCTTGATGTTCCGGAACAGCCAAGGCTGACCGCCATGCCCAATTCCAAGCCCGCCCTGCTGATCGTCCAGCCGCACCTGGGGTTTCTCGGCCCGATCCTGGAGCCGGATTTCACGGTCTGGCGGTTCTGGGAAGGCCCGCCGATCGAGGCGGTCGACGTCATCCGCGCGCTGGTGGTGGCCGGGGAGTTTCCGGTCGACAAGGTCCTGGCCGAAGCGCTGCCGAAGCTGGGCCTGATCGCCTGTTTCACCGCCGGCTATGACGGCGTCGATCTGACGTGGGCGCGAACGCGCGGGCTCCAGGTCAGCCATTCGCCGGGGGTCAATCATGAGGACGCCGCCGACCATGCGATGGGCCTGATCCTGGCGTCCTGGCGCAAGATTGCGGCCGGCGACCGGATGCTGCGCGCGGGGGGCTGGAAACCGCATGAGAAGATGTCGAGCCCGACCCTGACCGGCCGCCGGGTGGGGATCGTCGGCCTGGGCGACATCGGTGTCGCCGTCGCCCGCCGGTGCGAGGCGTTTGGGCTGACGGTTTCGTGGTGGGGGCCACGGGACAAGCCCGACTCCCCCTGGCCTCGCGCGGCCAGTCTGAAGGCCCTGGCGGCGGTCAGCGATATCGTCGTGGTCGCCTGCCGCGCGACGGCGGAAAGTCGGGGCTTGATCTCGGCGGACATCATCGACGCGGTCGGCGCCGAAGGGCTGCTGGTCAATGTCTCGCGCGGCCAGGTTGTCGATGAAGACGCGCTGATCTCGGCCCTGAAGACCGGACGGCTCGGCGCCGCGGCCCTGGATGTCTACGCCCAGGAACCGACGCCGCCCGAGCGCTGGGCCGACGTTCCCAACACCGTGCTCACCCCCCACACCGCCGGCGCCACCTCGGCCGCCGTCCCCAAGATGGTCGCCCTGACCCGCGAGAATCTGCGCCGTTTTTTCGCCGGCGAGCCGCTGGTCAATCCGGTCGCGGACTGACGCTCAGCCCGCCGCGCCGTAGGCCTGCTTCAGCCAGCCGAGCAGCTCGGTGTCGATGTCGCCGGTCGCGGCCAGTTTCACCCGGTGGGTGAACATCGCGTTGAAGCTTCCCGACGCTTCCAGCCGTCCCTCGGGTTCGACGCCTTTCAGGATCAGCCCCAGATCAAGGCGGGTTTTGGTGCTCGGCTGAATCAGGGCGAACTGTTTGGCCCGCCGGACGCTGATATTGGCCTTCTTCGGCGCGAACTCCACGTCCGGCCCAAGCCGGGTGATCTCGTCGGCCAGGCGGTCGTGCAGATCGCGAAGCGCCGACTTGTCGCCTTCGAACAAATGCGCGACCGGGTCGTCGTCGGACCGTGGCGCCGTGGCTTCCAGCGCGCGCTTGGCCACGTGATTGGCGTGGCCGTGCGACAGTCCATGCTCGGCCTTCAGCCACGCCAGCATCTGGCCGTGCCTGGCCAGGCCCTGGCTGGAGACCAGCGCGACCCAGCCGGCGACCGATTTGCCGGTCTGGGCCTCGAGGTTCCGCTCGAATGTCGCGACCGCCTTGTCCATGTCGGCCATTTGGCCCTGCTCCTGCTCATTGACGGCACTTGGCCAATTGTCGGTCGAGAAATGGAATTTCGCTAGAGGTGTCCGTGGGCAGGCTGCCGCCTTGTCGGGAAAGCCGGTCCCACAGGGCGCGGGTTTCGACATAGGTCGCGCAGGCCGCTGCTTGATCGTGGGCCTGCGCATACAGGTCTCCGAGTATCCGCAGGCCCACGGGAACGGCGCGAACCGCCAGCATGTCGTGCGGCGAGCGCGCCGCGATCGTGCGCCGAAGCGCGACGTTTGTCTTGGCTTCGGTGATCGCCTCGTCGGTGCGCCCCATCCCGGCCAAGGCGACGGCGCGCTGCATATGGACGATATTGACGGTCCGCCACGCGTGGGGGGTGTCTTCGAACACCCGCATCTGGTCGGCGACAACGGCGCCGCGGTCGATCCAGGCCAGGCCCTCGCGCTTGCGTCCCAGGTCGTCGAGCACGGCGGCGATATTGAAGGTCGTGAACGCGAATTGATCGAAAACGCGAACATCGGGCGTCGGGCTCGACGCCGGGTCCAGCACCCGCGCGGCGTCCAGATAGGATCGCAGCGCGCCGGCGTGATCGCCGGGCCAATAGAGGGCGTCTCCCCGTTCGTTCAGCGCCCGGCCGGTGTCCAGCGCCACGAGGTTGCGGTCGGCGCCGGCCGGCACGGCGCGGATTTCGGCCAGGGCGGCGACGACCTTGGTCAGCACCTCTGGGTAGCGCCCCTGAAAACTCAGCAGATGAGCCTGACCCAACAGGCAGTCTATGCGTGTCAGCCGGGCTTTGGCGGAACGCGGATCGTGTTCGACGACGCGGCGGGACAGTTCGCCGGCCTCGGCATACAGAGACGATGCGAGGCCAGGCTGATTGTCTGCCCGCGAGGCTATGGACGCGCGCGACACCAGCACGCCGGCCAGCGACAGGGCGATGTCGTCGCGCCCATGGGTCCGCGCCATCAGATCCCGCAACCCGGCCTCGGCCTTGGCCAGGTCGATCTTTCCGGCGCTGGGATCGGCGGCGTTTTCCTTTCCCATCCCGGCGAGGATGGAGCCGGTCTTCAAATAGCCGTCGGCGACTTCCAGGCGAACGTCCAGGGGCGCCCCTGGCGCCTGGCTCAACCCCTCCAGATAGGTTCGGCCGCGGCGGGCCAATTCGTTGCGGACGCCGCCGACCCCGGGAAACCTTTCCAGCGCGTCGGTGAGATCGCTGAGCATATAACTTGACAGCGACCTGACCTGTTGGAAGCGCTGATCGGCTTGCCGCCGCGCCGCTTCCGCCTGAACGTAGAGGGCGGTCATGATGGCCGCGGCGGCCAGCAGCGACAGCGTGGCGGCGCCCCACAACGACACGGCCAGGCGGTTGCGGCGCCAGAAAAAAACCAGGCTTCGCAGGCGGCGGGCGGGCAAGGCCGGCACCGGCTCCAGCCGGCGCCAGCGCTCGATGTCCGCCGCCAGATCGCCGGCCGAGGCATAGCGATCGGCGGGTTCGGGCGCCCGGGCCTTTGTCACGATGGCCGCCAGTTCGCCGTCGAAGCCGGCTTGGTCGGCGGCCAGGACATCCAGCAGAACGCCCAGGGCGTGGATATCGTCGGCCTTGGAGGCCGGGGCGTGGGCCGTCTGTTGCGGGCTGGCGAACATCGGCGTCGCGGCCCGCTGGCTGGAGGATGCGTTGTGCTGGCCGATCAGGCCGGAAATGCCGAAATCCAGCAGCTTCACCCCGTGCCGAGGGTCGACGATGATGTTGCTGGGCTTGATATCGGCGTGAACGACGCCCTGACCATGCGCATAGTCGATGGCGCCGCAGATATCGGACATCAGGTTCAGCCGGCCGCGCAGGCCCAGCCCGACGGACTCGGCATGCTCGAGCATCTGGGCGCCGTGGATCAGTTCCATGACGATGTAGGATTGGCCGTCCGCCGTCTGGCCGCCGTCGTAGAGCTGGGTGATGTGCGGATGATGCAGCCGGGCCAGGATCTGGCGCTCGCTGGCGAACTGTTCGGCGGCCGAGGCGGTGAACAGTCCGCCGCGGATCAGCTTGATCGCCACGGTCTGTTCGAAACCGCCGGCGACCCTTTCCCCGCGATAGACCAGACCCATGCCCCCGCGACCGATCAGATCGCCCAGACGATAGGCCCCCACCTGTTCGGGCGGCGGGGCTTCGAAGCCGGCGCCAGTCGGCTCGGGCGCGCGGGTCGGGAACAGATCGGCGTCGTCCTCGGCCGCCAGCAGCGCGCGCACGGACTCGATCAAGGCGGGGTCGTCGGCCAGCATCACCGCCAATCGCGCCTCGCGGACGTCTTCGGGTTCGCCGGCCACCGCGTCGAAGGCGTCCATGGCGCGCCGTTCGCGGGCCGCGTCCATAGTCAGGCCCAATCCATTCCTAGGCTGGCTCGACCACCGCCCGCAGCAACCAGGCCCGCGCGCCGCGCCAACGACGAACGATGGTGCTTTCCGAAACCTCGAGCGCGTGGGCGATCTCCGCCAGGGTCAGTCCGGCGAAGAAGCGCAATTCCACCACCCGGGCGCGGTCGGCGTCGATCCGGAACAGCTGTTCCAGAGCCTCGTCGAGCAGGTCGAGGGGCAGAGGCTTGCGAGCGCCGGCGGCCGGCCATTGCGTCAGCACTTCGGGCTGCTGGCGCTTGCTGGCTTTGAACCGCCTGACCTCGTCAAGCAGGGTCTGGCGCATGACCCGCGCCGACAGAGCCATGAAATGGGTGCGGTCCCGCCAGTCGATGCGGTCAAGTTTGAGGATGCGGATCGCCGCCTCATGGGCCAGGTCGGTCGGTTGCAGCGCCAGGCGACCGCCGTCGTCTCGCAGCACCCGCCGGGCGACGGACCGGAACTCTTCGTAGTAGGCGCTCAAAAGCCGGGCCTGGGCGTTGGCGTCGCCACGTCCGAAGGCCTCCCAAAGAGCGTTTACATTTCCGCTCGCCGCTTCTTCCGCCACCGACGGTCGCGTCGGGTCTTCCGCGCTGTGTCTCAAGGGGGCGATCCTCATGACGAAGGCCAATCAGGAACCGGAGCTTTCAATCTGTCACGTCTGGCCCCGAAATCAAGCTAGCCTTCCGGGAGCTTATTGCCCCGGCCGATAGGTGCGTTCGGTGTGCGGGGCCAGTTGCTCGGGGTAGAAATACACCTCGCGTAGATTGCCCTGGGCATAGCGAGTGGCTTCGTCGTTGAAGTGAGGGCTGGCCGGATCGCCGCTCTCGCCGCCGGCCGTCACCGCCCAGGCGCGGACCTTCGGCCCGAACTCGACCACGGCGACGAAGCTGTTGCCGTTGGTCCCGTAATATCGCTTCGTGCCCGGATAGCGCCTGGACCCGAACGAGGCCAGCGAGCCCCACTGCGACGAGGTGAACGCCACCGGCGTGCTGGCGCCGGCGTCCGTGAAGGTCGGCGCGATGTCATCGGTCAGGCGTTGGAAGCGGTTGATCTCGCCCCACGGTGTCCGCCACGCGCCGAAATCGGCGGTCAGCCGATCCGACGCCTCGCTTAGGGCGCCGAGCTTCTGGGCCGCGGTGGTATGGTCGATCATCCGCTGCACCGTGGAGATGCGCTCCTCGTCGGGGTCGGCGGAGGCCTTGGCCCACAGGTTTTCTCCCCAGAACACCGCCAGCGAGGTCTGGGCGGAATTGGCCGCCCAGTGGGCGTCCCACACCCGCAACGACGCAACTTGATCGGCCAGCTTGGCCCGCAGCGGATCGTCCGCGGCCAAGGCGTCATAGGCGGCGGTCAGCGCTGGGATCAGATGTCCGAAGGCCGGCAGATAGGAGTCATAGGCGCTGGCCATCAGGGCGAAGGGGGTGAAATCATGCCGTCCCTGAAGCACCCGCAATGCGTGCTCGCCTCTGGGGTTCTCGCCGGCGGTGTCCATGTATTTCGGATAGTCGGCCGGCTTGGGGCTGTCCGGACCGGCGGCCGAATAGGGCCAGTCGTTGGTGTTGAACGCCCAGCCGATTTTGGGGTTGGCGACACTGGGCAGGGTGTTCAGTGCGTGCAGACCCTTCCAGTCGGTGGCCGGATCGGCGCCGTCCACGGGTTTTGTGTAGTCGAACCTATCGTCGCGGATCGGCACGAATTGCGGGTGCAGATAGGCGATCTCGCCCTTGTCGTCGGCGAACAGCGTGTTGTTGCTGGAATTGGCCTTCAGGGCCGCCACTTGCAGGAAGCTGTCGTAGTCACGCGCCTTGGTGCGCAGGAATGACTGCTTGAGCGCATCGGTCGGCGAATTGAGCAGGCCGATGCTGATCCATTTGTCGCCGGCGGCGCGGATCACCGGGCCGTGGTGGGTGTGATAGACCGTGAAGGCGCGCGACCCCGTGGCGCCATCCTTGGCCCGGTAAGCCAGCGTGATGGTCGAGACCCGCACCGGGCGCAGCTTGGCGCCGTAGCGATAGAACAGCTTGCCGCCGCGGCGGACGATGGTCTCGGCGAACTCGTCGATATTGTCGATCCCGCTGGAGGTGTGCATCCAGCCGGCGTGGGCGTTGAAGCCCTGGTAGATGAAGAACTGGCCCCAGGTTGAAGCGCCGTAGGCGTTCAGCCCCTCGTCGCTGGTCATCTGCAACTCGCTGCGGAAGAAGAAGCTGGTGTGCGGGTTGATCAGCAGCAGGGCGTGGCCGTCCACGGTATTGGCCGGGGCTATGGCGATGCCGTTGGAACCGGTGGGTTCCTTGAAACTGTTGTCGATCCGGGCGTGGAGGGTCGGCCTGTGGCCATAGAACGCCTCGAGTTCGGTCAGGTTTACCCGCTCGATGTCGCCGCCGATGCTGCCCTCGGAGAAGCTCAGGGTCATCCAGGGTTCGAAATGGGTGATCACCTTCGGACTGACCTTGGGGTGCGTCGCCAGATAATAGTTAAGACCATCGGCCCAGGCGTCCATCAGGCTCTTGAGCCAGGCAGGGCTGGTCGCATAGCGGGCCTTCAGATCCTCCGGGTCGATGAACAGCCGCTGGCGCAGATCCTGATAGATCTTGCCTTCGCCCTCGGCCTCGGCGGTTCGGCCCAGCGAGGTCAGATAGTTGGTCTCCACGCGATTGAAGTCGTCTTCGGCCTGGGCGTAGATCATCCCGAACACCGCTTGCGCGTCGGTCTTGCCGTGAATGTGGGCGATGCCCCAGTCGTCGCGGGCAATCGTCACATCGGCCGCCTCGGCGTTCCACCGCGCCGCGTCATCGACCGCCGCCGCCCCGGCCGAGCCCAGGCTGAGCACGCCCGCCGACACCAAACCCAAAATCAACCCGCGCAAGCGTTCCCCCATCTCAGTGATTCATCTTCCACTTGTTCCGCGCGTCCAGGCCCGTAAAGTCAAAAAAATACTCGCTAAGGAAACAACGCGCCATGCCCATCACGCCTGACGTCGCCGAGATCGTCGGCGAGATCGATTTCGATCCCGACGCGCTGCACGCCAGATATCTCGCCGAACGGGATCGCCGCCTTCGCCCCGACGGTTCGGCCCAGTATGTCGAGGTCAAGGCCGAGTTCTCCCACTATATCGACGATCCCTATGTCGATCCGGGCTTCACCCGCGAGCCAGTGTTCGACGAAGTCGAGGTCGCCGTGATCGGCGGCGGTTTCGGGGGCCTGTTGATGGGCGCGCGGTTGCGCGAGGCTGGGGTCGAGCGAATCCGCGTGGTCGAGAGCGCCGGCGATTTCGGCGGCACCTGGTACTGGAACCGCTATCCCGGGGCGATGTGCGACGTCGAATCCTATTGCTACCTGCCGTTGCTGGAAGAGCTCGGCTACATGCCCAAGCACAAATACAGCTTCGCGCCCGAAATCCTCGAGCACAGTCGCAACATCGCCCGCCACTTCGGTCTCTACGATCTGGCCCTGATGCAGACCGGCGTCACCGAACTGCGCTGGGACGAGGCCGACGCCCGCTGGATCGTCAGCACCGATCGGGGCGACCGCTTCAAGGCGCAGTATGTCGCCATGGCCAATGGCCCGCTCAGCCGGCCGAAACTGCCCGGCATTCCCGGCATCAACGACTTCAAGGGCTATACCTTCCACACCAGCCGCTGGGACTATCGCTATACGGGCGGTGACAGCTACGGCGGCCTGACCGGCCTCAAGGACAAGCGGGTCGGCATCATCGGCACCGGCGCCACGGCGGTGCAGTGTATCCCGCACCTGGGTGAGAGCGCCAAGCAACTGTATGTGTTCCAGCGTACGCCATCGTCGGTGGATGTACGCAACAACGCCGAGACCGACCCGGCCTGGGCCGCGTCCCTGGAACCCGGCTGGCAGAAGCGCCGCCAGCAAAACTTTAACATTCTGGTGGCGGGCGGCGATCAGGACGAAGACCTGGTCCATGATGGCTGGACCGACATCTTCCGCAACCTGACCGGCTCCGCCGCCAAGGCGGCGGCCAGCAAGCTCGGCCGCCGGCTCAGCGGTTCCGAACGGGCTGAACTGATGATGTACGCCGACTACAAGAAGATGAATCAGGTCCGCGCCCGGGTGGACACCATCGTCAACGACCCGGCGACCGCCGCGCTGCTCAAGCCCTGGTACCGCCAGTTCTGCAAGCGCCCCTGTTTCCACGACGAATATCTGCAGACCTACAACCGGCCCAACGTCACCCTGGTCGACACCCAGGGCCACGGCGTGGAGGCGTTGACCCAGCGCGGCGTGGTGGCCAACGGCCGGGAATACGAGCTCGACTGCCTGATCTTCGCCACCGGCTTCGAGGTCGGAACGGCCTATACCCGCCGAGCGGGCTACGACATTGTCGGCCGCGGCGGAGTCACTTTGTCGGAGCACTGGGCGGACGGCCTGCGCACCCTGCACGGCCTGACCACCCACGGCTTCCCCAACTGCTTCTTCCTGGGCTTCACCCAGACGGCCATCACCATCAGCGTGCCGCAGGCGCTGAACGAACAGGCGACCCATGTCACCCACATGATCACCCAGGCCAAGGCTCGGGGCGCCCAGACCCTGGAGCCCACCGCCGCGGCCGAGCAGGCCTATGTCGACGAGGTGCATGGCCTCGCGCGCCTGGGCGAGCGGTTCTATCGCGAGTGCACACCCGGCTATTACAACAACGAGGGCAAGGTCGGCGCGCGCGGCGGCTTCTTCTCCGACATGTACGGCGCCGGGCCGCTGAAGTTCTTCGAGAAGCTGGAGGCCTGGCGGGCCGATGGCGGCCTCGAGGGACTGACCTTGAGCTGAGGCCGCCGCGTGCGCCGATCGATCCTGGCCGTCGCGGCGGTGGTGGGCGCGCTGTTGGCCGCCCCGGTCACCCTGGCGGCCCCGACCTGCCTCGACGGCGCCGGATCCACGATCCGTTGCGGAACCACCGGCGCCATGCCGGTGGGCTGGACCCCGTCGCCCGAACAGCTGTCGGATCGTGAATCGGCGAGCTCGCCTGGGCCGAGCCTGAGCGAGGCGGTGGCGATGATCTATGTGGTCGGCGCCATCTTCGCTCTGATCGCCCTGATGCCGCCCTTCGATGGTCGCGACGGCGGCGACTGGGATGAGCAAGAGGGGGACGGCCGCAAGGCTCGCTAGCCGGTGCGCGAAAGGCTTGCGTCCCTACTCGGTTCGTGTCGTCGAGTCTTCAAGCCGTATGGCGTTGGGAATAGACAGATGAAACGCGCGATGACTTTAGCGGTGCCGGCTGGGGCGTTGCTGGCGGGGCTATTCATCGCGGGTTCGGCTTCTGCCTATGAGTTCAAGCTGCAGTTCGGGCTGCCGTCCAACGCGCGCGCTGTCAGGATCGCCGGCTTCGCGTTCGCGAGCGGCAAGGTGGCCGGTGACTGTAGTTTCGATACCGTAACCAGCGGCTCGGGCCGCGACCCGCGCTCCTACACCACTCATTATTATCAGAAATGCACCTGGGACCTTAAGGGGAACCTGCTGTCGGTCTTACCGGGCGAACCGCCGGCGCCGGCTCCGATCTCCTCGGTCGGAGGCCTGACGATCTATGCCAATGACGGCAAGGGTGACACGGCCGGGACCGACACGGCGGTCGGCGGCGGCTTCGTCAATCACCCGAGCGCCCAGTACAGCTGGCTAACCCCCGGCGGTGGTTACGTGTTCCGGTCCGATCAGGCGAAGTTCGATATCAGCCTCATCCTGCAGAACGTCGGCGACCTGCCGTTGGCGATCAACAAGTTCACGCCCACCTCGTCCTACGCCAAGATGACGGTCAAATCGGCGACCTGCTCGAAGCTTGCCCCGGTGGCGCCCGGCGGGACGTGCACGGTGGTGATCACCTATGATCCCAGCGCCGTCCCGGGCGGCGACAATCCCTACACCGCCTACGATCATATCAGCGTCGGCGTGACCTCCAACTCCGGCTTCGCCCCGCTCTTCAGCGAGACGGTCGAAGTGTACATAGCCCCGGGCGGCTGACGCTTCGAGCCGCCCGGGTTCTGGGGTCTCGTCCGGCTTGACATTTTGATATAAAGATATCCTTATATCTCGATGGCTTTGACCTCCGATCAGGCGGTGGGGATGTTGCGCGCGGCCGCGGAGCCGACGCGGCTGCGCATCCTTGCCCTGCTCGCACGAGAGGAATTGGCGGTGCTGGAACTGTGCCGCGTGCTCGGCCAGAGCCAACCGCGCGTTTCCCGTCACCTGAAGCTGCTGGCCGAAGCGGGGCTGGTCGAGCGCTTCCCGGACGGCGCCTGGGTGTTCTACCGCCTTTCCGGCGCGCCCCCGGCCCGCGCCCTGACCGATCAGACCCTCGCCCTGATCAACCCCGATGACGCCACCCTGGAACTGGACGCCGAGCGCCTGGCCGGGGTCGGTGAGGAAAGGGCCGGCCAGGCGTCGGCCTATTTCGCCGACAACGCCGAGCGCTGGGACGAGATGCGTGTCCTGCACACGGCCGAGGCCGCCGTCGAGGCGGCCATCCTCGACGCGGCGGGGGAGGGGCCATTCGAACGACTGGTGGACCTCGGCTCCGGCACCGGGCGGATGCTCACCTTGCTGGGATCCAAGGCCAAGGCGTCGATCGGCCTGGATCTCTCCCGCCAGATGCTCAACATCGCCCGCGCCCAGGTGGTGGCCGCGGGCCTGCGCGCCTGCGAGCTTCGCCATGGTGATATTCTCAGGACCCACCTGGCGGATGGCTGTGCGGATCTGGTGATCGTCCATCAGGTCCTGCACTATCTGGCCGACCCGGCGGCGGCGGCCAGCGAGGCCGCGCGCCTGGTGGCGCCGGGCGGGCGGCTGCTGATCGTCGACTTCGCCCCGCACGACCTCGAATTCCTGCGCGCCGAACACCGTCACCGGCGCCTGGGATTCTCCGATTCGGAGATGGAGCGCTGGCTCGGCGCCGCCGGGCTCGATACCGTCGAGGTCCGCGCCTTGCCGCCCGCCGCGCCCGGCGGCCTGACCGTGAAACTCTGGGGAGCGACGCGCGGCGCGGCCCGCGTTCGGCTGATCGCATGACCCTTCATACCAACGCCCTCGGTCCGGTGGCCCGCGCCGGTCGTCCCGGACGTCGCCCGCCCCGGATTTCCTTCGAGTTCTCGCCGCCAAAGACACCCGAGGCCGAGGAGAGCCTTTGGCTGGCCATCCGCCGCCTCGAGCCCCTGTCTCCGGAATTCGTCTCGGTCACCTATGGGGCCGGCGGTTCCACGCGCGAGCGCACGCACCGCACCGTCCTGCGCATGCTACGCGAGACCACGCTGAGGCCGGCCGCGCACCTTACCTGCGTCGACGCCAGCCGCGCCGAGGTCGATGCGGTGATCCAGGACTACTGGCACGCCGGCATCCGCCACATCGTCGCCCTGCGCGGCGACCCGCCCGGCCAGATCGGCGGCGCCTACCAGCCCAGGGCGGACGGTTACGCTAACGCCACCGAGCTTACCGGCGCCATAGCGGCGGTCGGGGCGTTCTCGGTCTCTGTCGGCGTCTATCCGCAGGTCCACCCCGAAAGCCCGTCCGTGGCCCATGACATCGATGTTCTCAAGGCCAAGATCGACGCCGGCGCCACCCGCGCCATCACCAATTTCTTCTTCGACATCGATGGCTTCCTGCGGTTCGTGGAAAAGGTGCGCAAGGCCGGCGTGACCATCCCCGTTCTGCCGGGGATCATGCCGGTCAGCAACTTCAAGGGTCTGACGAAGATGTCGCTGGCCTGCGGCATCGCCTTGCCCGACTGGCTTGGCAATCTGTTCGATGGGCTGGACAAGGATCCCGACACCCGCCGGCTGATCGCCTGCTCGGTGGCCGCCGAAATGTGCGCCCGCCTGGAGGAGGAAGGCTTCGACGACTTCCATTTCTCCACCCTCAACCGCGCCGACCTGGTCTATGCGATCTGCCGCGTGCTGGGCGTGCGCGAGCCGGCGCCGTGACCCGCCCCCGGACGATCCGCGCCGGCCGTGTCGAGGCCCTCAAGGCCGCCGCGCGCGAGCGCATTCTGGTTTTCGACGGCGCCTGGGGCGTCATGCTCCAGGGCCTGGGCCTCACCGAAGAGGACTTTCGCGGCGAACGGTTCGCCGGCTGGGCCAAGCCGTTGAAGGGCGACTACGATCTTTTGTGCCTGACCCGGCCCGACCTGGTCGGTGATCTGCATGACGCCTATTTCGAGGCGGGCGCGGACATAGCCGAGACCAACACCTTCAGCGCGACGGCCATCAGCCAGTCGGACTACGGGCTGGGGGCGGAGGCGCCCGAGATCAATCTCGCCGCGGCCCGCCTGGCTCGCCGATCGGCCGGCCACTGGACGGCCCGGACGCCGGAAAAGCCGCGCTTCGTCGGCGGGGCGATCGGGCCACTCAATCGCACCCTGTCGATGTCGTCCGACGTCAATGACCCGGGCGCCCGATCACTGACCTTCGACGAGGTCCATCGGGCCTACCTCGACCAGGCCCGCGCCCTGCACCAGGGCGGGGTGGACTTCTTCCTGGTGGAGACGATCTTTGACACTCTGAACGCCAAGGCCGCCATCAAGGCGATACTGGACCTCGAGGACGAAGGGCTGGAGCCGCTGCCGATCTGGATTTCGGGCACCATCACCGACCGTTCGGGCCGCACCCTGTCGGGCCAGACCGTGGAGGCGTTCTGGAACTCGGTCCGCCACGCCAAACCCTTCGTGGTCGGGTTCAACTGCGCCCTGGGGGCCGATCTGATGCGCCCCCACGTCGCCGAGCTTTCGCGCATCGCCGACACCCTGGTGGCGGCCTACCCCAACGCGGGCCTGCCCAACGCCTTTGGCGAATACGACGAAGATCCCGGCCAGACCGCCTGTCACCTGGAGGAATGGGCGAAAAGCGGCCTGGTCAACATCCTGGGCGGATGCTGCGGCACCACCCCCGAACACATCCGCCATATCGCCCGCGCCGTGGAGGGGCAGACGCCCCGCAAAGTACCCGATCGACCCCCCGCCATGCGCCTGTCGGGGCTCGAAGCGTTCGAACTGGCGTGAGGGGAGCCCTTCCAATACCCTCCCTCCCCTTCATGGGGAGGGACGATCCCGAAGCGATCCGGGTGGGGCTCTCTTGATCCTCCGCGAGGTGGGGGATTGCCCCACACTTCCCCACCCTGGCGGCTTCGCCGCCTGTCCCTCCCCATGAAGGGGAGGGAGGGAAGTTCAACACCCACCATGAGGCCCCCCTTCGTCAACATCGGGGAGCGTACCAACGTCACCGGCTCGGCGCGGTTTCGCGGGCTGATCAGCGACGGCGACTATCCCGCCGCCCTGGCGGTGGCGCGCGACCAGGTCGAGGCTGGCGCCCAGGTGTTGGACATCAACATGGACGAGGGCCTGCTCGACTCCGTCCACGCCATGACCACCTTTTTGAACCTGATCGCCGCCGAACCGGACATCGCCCGGGTCCCGGTGATGATCGATTCCTCCAAATGGGAAGTGATCGAGGCCGGCCTCAAGTGCGTCCAGGGCAAGGCCATCGTCAATTCCATCAGCCTCAAGGAAGGCGAGGACAGGTTCCTGGACCAGGCGGTCAAGTGCCTGCGCTATGGGGCGGCGGTGGTGGTCATGGCTTTCGACGAACAGGGCCAGGCCGACACGCGGGCGCGCAAGGTGGCGATCTGCGAGCGCGCCTACGCGCTGATGACCGCAAGGATCAGCTTCCCGCCCGAGGACATCATCTTCGATCCCAACATCTTCGCCATCGCCACGGGGATCGAGGAGCACGACAACTATGGCGTCGATTTCATCGAGGCGACGCGGGCGATCAAACGATCCCTGCCCTACGCGCGGGTGTCCGGCGGGGTGTCGAACGTCTCGTTCAGCTTCCGCGGCAATGAGCCGGTGCGGCGGGCAATGCATTCGGTGTTCCTCTACCACGCCATCGCCGCGGGCATGGACATGGGCATCGTCAACGCCGGCGACCTGCCGGTCTATGACGAGATCGAGCCGGAGCTTCGCGAGGCGGTCGAGGACGTGGTGCTCAATCGCCGGGCCGGCGCCACCGAGCGTCTGGTCGAGATCGCGCCCCGCTATAAGGGCGGCAAGGCGGCCGAGCGCGTCGTGGATCTCGCATGGCGCGAGAGGCCCGTCGCCGCGCGGCTGAGCCATGCCCTGGTCCATGGCGTGACCGACTTCATCGAGGCCGACACCGAAGAGGCCCGCCTGGCGGCGGCGCGGCCGTTGGACGTCATCGAGGGCCCCTTGATGGACGGCATGAACGTGGTCGGCGACCTCTTCGGCGCCGGCAAGATGTTCCTGCCTCAGGTGGTCAAGTCAGCGCGGGTGATGAAGCAGGCGGTGGCTTGGCTGCTGCCGTTTATGGAGGCCGAGCTCGAAGGCAAGCCGCGCCGCATGGCCGGCCGGGTGCTGATGGCCACCGTCAAGGGCGATGTCCACGACATCGGCAAGAACATCGTCGGCGTCGTCCTGCAGTGCAACAACTATGAGGTGGTCGACCTGGGGGTGATGGTTCCCGCCGACAAGATCCTGGACGAGGCGGAAAGCCGTGGCGCGGACATCATCGGGCTTTCCGGCCTGATCACGCCTTCACTCGACGAGATGGTCTTCGTGGCGTCGGAGATGGAGCGGCGGGGCTTTTCGATTCCCCTGCTGATCGGTGGGGCGACCACCAGCCGCACTCATACAGCGGTCAAGATCGAGCCGGCCTACCGGCGCGGGTCGACCACCTATGTCCTGGACGCCAGCCGCGCGGTGGGAGTGGTCTCGACCCTGCTCTCGAAAGCCGACCGGGCGGGGGCCGAGGCGAGGACCCGGGAAGAATATGGACGCATCCGCGAGCAGTTCGCGCGCGCCCAGCGGGCCAAGGTCCGCACCCCCCTGGCCGCGGCGCGGGCCAACCGCTTCGCGATCGACTGGCAAGCCTACCGGGCCCCCGTTCCGGCGCTCATCGGCGCGCGACCCTTCGCCGGCCATGACTTGGCCGAACTGGTCCTCTACATCGACTGGTCGCCCTTCTTTTCGGCCTGGGAACTGGTGGGCCGGTTCCCGGACGTCCTGGAGGACGAGGTGGTGGGCGAAGTCGCGCGCGGCCTCTACGCCGACGCCCGGGCCATGCTGCGCCGAATCGTCGAGGAGCGCTGGTATGAGGCGCGGGGCGTTCTCGGCCTCTGGCCCGCCAACGCGGACGGCGACGACATCGTCGTGTGGGCCGATGATACTCGCACCGTCGAGCGCGCGCGCCTTCACACCCTTCGCCAACAGATGGCCAAGAGTTCGGGCAAGGCCAATCTCGCCCTGGCCGACTTCGTCGCCCCCGTCGGCGCCGACTATATCGGCGGTTTCGCGGTCACCGCCGGCCACGGAGTCGAAGCGATCGTGGCGAGGTTCAAGGCCGCGGGCGACGACTATTCGGCCATCCTCGCCTCGGCCCTGGCCGACCGGTTGGCCGAAGCCTTCGACGAGGCCCTGCACCACAAGGTTCGCGCCAAATTCTGGGGCTATGCGCCGGACGAACCCTTGAACACCGAGGCCCTGCTCGCCGAGCGCTACCGCGGCATCCGCCCGGCGCCCGGCTATCCGGCGCAACCCGACCACACCGAAAAGGAAACCCTGTTCAATCTGCTGGGCGCCAGCGCCGCCACCGGCATCGCGCTCACCGAAAGCTTCGCCATGACACCGGCGGCGTCGGTGTCGGGCCTCTATCTCGCCCATCCGGCGGCGCACTACTTCGGGGTCGGCAAGATCGAGCGCGACCAGGTGGACGACTACGCCGCCCGCAAGGGCTGGGATGTCCCCACCGCCGAACGCTGGCTTTCCCCGATCCTCAACTATGAGCCGGGGAAGTAGGGGACCGGCCTTCAAGTCCGACGTTGGAAAAATCCTCGAACCGACCTCGCCTTACGACCTCGGCGTCGGGGAATCGGGGATCGGGCCATTGGGGTCGGGCGGGGCGTAGGGGGCCGGGACCGGCGGGGCGGGCGCCGGCGCCGGCGCGGAGACCGCCGGCTCGGGAGCGGGGGCCCGCGGCGGCGGGGCCTGCGGCGGGGGCGCCTCGGGCGGGGGCGCGTTCTGGGCGGCCGGCTCGCTCGGCGGTGGCGACGGCTCGGCGGCGACCGGCGGCGCCTCGCCGGACGGGGCGTTGTTATAGTTGAGCGCCTTGCCGAGCAGCGCGGAGTTGGCGGCCAGGCCGCGGGCCGTGGTGTCGCAGCGATCGGGCAGGCCCCATGAGAGCCACGCGCGGGCCAGCTCGCGCCGTGTCCTTCCCTCCGCCGGGCGCCAGATCGATTGCCCCAGCTTGATCGCCAGCGCGCCCTTGGGCGCGATTGGGCTGGGGCTGGCCTTTTCCGCCGCCTCCACGGCCCCCGCCAGGATCTTCAGCTCCTTGCGCGCGGCGGACATGTCGGCGGAATAGGGTTCGGCTTCGTTCTTCACCGAGGAGCCGAACATCCGGTCGATATCCCGAAGGTCGGGCTTCACGCGATCGTAGACCTCGAGATATTCGCCAAGGGCCCCGTAGCACCAGGCGGTGAGTTCATAGTCACCCGTCGGGGCGCCGGCCGGGAGGGGCTCGCCGCCTCCCGCGGGAGGCGTCCCGGCGGAAGCCATCAGGGCCAGGGCAAGGAGGAGGGCGGGCGCGGTCCTGCGCTTATCCTTTTTCTGTAGCCATCGGATTTCGCCGGCGGTCCGAAACCGCCGCCCCCCGGAGTTTCGATCTCGATGGCGTCACCGGGCTGGACCTTAAGCGAGAAACAGCCCGGCAGTTCCTTTACCGTCCCGTCCGCCAAGATCAACCGCTGTCTTCCACCCTGGCCGGCGGCGCCGCCAGCCAAGCCCCGGGGCGGATGATCGCGGCGGGTCGAAAGCAGGGCCGCCTCCATGGGCGCCAGAAACCGGATACGGCGCAGCGCGCCGTCGCCGCCTCCGTGGGCGCCCGGGCCACCGGAGCCACGACGAACCGTGAACGCCTCCACACGGACGGCGAAACGCCGCTCCAGGATTTCAGGGTCGGTGAGGCGTGAATTGGTCATATGGGTGTGCACGGCGCTCGCTCCGGGCGCCCGGGCCGTCGCTCCGGCGCCACCGCAAAGGGTCTCGTAGTATTGGCGCGTCTCGTCGCCGAAGGTGACGTTGTTCATCGTCCCCTGGGAATCGGCCATGACGCGAAGGGCGCCTAGAAGGGCGTCCACCAGATGCTGGCTGGTCTCGACATTCCCGGCCACGACGGCGCCGGGGGGCCGCGGATTGAGCATCGAGCCCTCCGGGACGATCACCTTGAGGGGCGTCAGGCAGCCGGCGTTCAGCGGGATGTCGTCGTCCACCAGGGCGCGGAAGACATAGAGCGCCGCGGCGTCCACGATCGACGCGGGTGCGTTGAAGTTGGAGGGTAGCTGGGGGCTGGAGCCGGTGAAGTCGAGGACGGCCTCGCCCAGCGCCGCCTGGACGGTGATCTTCACCGCGATCTCGCCGCCTCCGTCCATGGCGAGGCGCGCCTCGCCGTCGGCGAGGCGACCGATGGCGCGCCGGACGCAGGCCTCGGCGTTGGCCTGAACGAAACCCATATAGCGGGCCACCGCGTCGGCGCCATGGACCTCGATCATGGCCAGAATCGCCGTGGCGCCGGCCCGGCAGGCCGCGACCTGGGCCTTGAGGTCCCCTATGTTGCGACCCGGCGCGCGCGCCGGCCAGGGCCCGGCGGTCAGGGCGGCCAACACCTCGTCTTCCAGGAATCGGCCGTCGCGCAGGATCGGAAGGGCGTCGAGCAGAACCCCTTCCTCGTCGATGATGCGCGAGAACGGCGGCATGGAGCCCGGCTGGGTCCCGCCGACATCGGCGTGATGGCCGCGGGCGGCGACGAAGAAGGCCGGATTGGGGCCTTTGCCGACAAAGACGGGCGTCACCACGGTGATGTCGGGCAGGTGCGTCCCGCCCGCATAGGGGTTGTTAAGGGCGAAGGCGTCGCCGACCGAAAGCTGGGGGTGTCGGGCCCTGACCGCGCGCACGCTGGCGCCCATGGAACCCAGGTGCACTGGCATGTGCGGGGCGTTGGCCACCAGATCGCCGTCAGCGTCAAAGAGGGCGCAGGAAAAGTCCAGCCGCTCCTTGATGTTCACCGAGCGCGCGGTGCGTTCCAGGGCCGCTCCCATCGCCTCGGCTACACCCATGAACCGGCGGTTGAAAAGCGCCAGGGTGACTGGATCGGGGTTTTCGCCGACGACCGGGCGCCTGGCCCGCTCCGCGACGCGAACAAGCCGGATGAGGCCATCGGCGCCGGGGACGGCCCGCCAACCCTCCGCAAGCCAGATCTGGGTGTCGTCGCGGATGATGAGCAGAGGGCCTTCGAGGGGTGTTCGCAGGGCGTCGGCGCGGATGACGCGCCGCGTGCCTCCCTCCCCTCCCTCCCCTTCATGGGGAGGGTCGGCCTGAAAGGCCGGGGTGAGGAAGTGTGACGCATCCATGACGTCGGGGATGATCGAGACTTCCCCACCCGGATCGCTTCGCGATCGTCCCTTCCCATGCGCCGACGGAGGGAGGGAGCCCTCCTCCGCCTTATCCCCCTCCCTTGCTTCGACCTCGACGCTGGAGATCACCATCGGGCGGCCGGCTTCGATAAAGCCGAACAGTCTTTGGTGCGCCGCCTCGAAGGCCGCCGCTACCTCTCCTGGCCCGCCCATTTCGACGGTCAGCGCCGTGTCCGCTTCGTCGTAGCGTATGTGGAGGCGCCGCTCGACCGCGCCGGCCAGCGCGCCCTGGCCCGCCAAGTCGGTGCGCGCCTGGCCTGCCAGGGCGTCCAGCAGCGCCTCGGCCGCGGCGAGGCCGGCGTCGCCCAGGGGACGCTCCAGACCCGCCTGTCGCAAGGCGCGCATGGTCGCCTGGCCGATGCCCCAGGCCGACAGCAGGCTGGCGTATCGCGGGCAGAGGATCTCCTCGATCTCGAGGGCCTCGGCGACTTCGCAGGCCACTTGGCCGGCGGCGCCGCCGAAGGCCACCAGGCCGTGGGCGCGGGGATCGAACCCGCGCTCGGTGGAAATGCGCCGGATGGCCGCCGCGGCCTGTTCCACGGCCAGGGCGAGGAACCCCTCGGCGGCGGCCTCGGGGCCCGCCGAGCCCATGGCCCGAGCCAGTTCGCCAAGGCGTTCGCGCGCCGCGCCGAGATCCAGTGGCGCTTCCCCGGACATCCCGAAGACCGGCGGAAAACAGGCCGCATCGAGACGGCCAAGCACGAGGTTGGCGTCCGTGACCGTGGCTGGCCCGCCGCGCCCGTAGGCCGCCGGGCCAGGGTCGGCGCCGGCGCTCGCCGGGCCGACGCGGGCGCGCAACCCGTCGAAAGCGAGAATCGAACCGCCCCCCGCGGCGATGCTTTCCACGTCCAGCGTGGGCGCGCGAAGCCTGACCCCCGCCACCTGGGCGACATCGCGCCGCTCCATCGCGCCGGCGAAGCGGCAGACATCGGTGGACGTGCCGCCCATGTCGAAACCGAGCACGGCCCGCGCGCCGGTGGCCGCCGCCGTCCGGGCCACCGCCACCACCCCGCCGGCCGGGCCGGAAACCACGGCGTCGCGCGCGCGAAAGGCGTTCGCGCGGACCAGGCCTCCGCCCGAGGTCATGAAATAAAGGTCGACTCCGCCGAGCGCGGCCGTCAGCCGAGCGACATAGGCGCGCAGCCCCGGGGTGAGATAGGCGTCCGCCACCGTGGTTTCCGCGCGCGGAATGAACCGTGGCAGTGGGGAGACCTCATAGCTCGCGGCCAGGAAGCTGAAACCCGCCCCGCGAGCGATACGGGCGGCTTGGGCCTCGTGGGTGGGGTTGAGGTCGCTGTGCATGAATGCAATCGCGACGCTCTCGAAGCCCGCCTCCCGGGAGCGGCCCAGCGCCCGGGCCAGGGCGCCCTCGTCGAGGGGCCGCACCACGCTTCCGTCGGCGGCCAGCCGCTCGCCGGCTTCGACCACGCCGGCATGGAGGGGCTCGGGCTTGACGATGTCTAACGCAAATAGAGAGGGCCGGGTCTGATCGCCGATGACCAGCGCGTCGGCGAAGCCCGCCGTGGTCACCAGAAGGGTCTTGGCGCCGGTGCGCTCCAGAAGGGCGTTGGTGGCCACGGTCGTGCCCATCTTCACGGCCTCGACCCGTCCGGCCGGGAAGGGATCGCCCGGCCGCGCGCCCAGCACGCGCCGCATCGCCTCCACGGCCGCGTCCGCATAGGCGCCGGACGCCGAGGAGAGCTTCACGGTCCGCGAGGCGCCGTCCGGCCCCCGCCCGATCACGTCGGTGAAGGTTCCGCCGCGGTCGATCCAGAAGGTCCATCCGGGAGGTTTTTCTTTTCCGATCTCCATGAGGCTCCCAGGGTGCGCCGATCCTCGCCATAGCACGGCGACGATTTTCCGATGCATCGCGGTTGACGACCGCCCCCTTGGCGACGGAGTATTCGTCTTTCCGCGAGCCGCGGGAGCGAGGATGGGCCATGGAAAGGCTGGATCAAGGACGCTTCACACCGGGCCGGTCGGCCCTTCGCGGCCTGGCATGGCTCGGCGGGGTGATCGCCTGGACCGCCGCGGCCGCGGTCGGCGCGGCCATGGCGGTCGTGTTCGCGGCCACCCTGCTGGTGATCACCTTGATGGCCTCCGCGCTTGTCGCCCTGACCGCCGCCGCTATGAAGGCGAGGCGGGCCGTCCGCGCGACGGTCGATCCGGGGTTCATCGAGGCGCGGCATGTCGGCGGCCATTCCTGGGTCGCCTATGGCTGGGACGGCGGGCGCCAGAACGGCTAACCCTTAAATTGCAAGGCCCGCGCACGAGCGGCTGGGGAGCAAGGCATGATCGGCGTGGTGGCGATACTGAAGGTGCGCGAAGGCAAGGGCGCGGAGTTCGAGGACGTCTTTCGCGAACTGGCCGCCAAGGTGCGCGCCCAGGAACCGGGCAATCTGTTTTACCAGCTGACCAAAAGCCGAACGGAGCCCGACACCTACAAGGTGCTTGAACTCTACGAAGACCAGAACGCCCTCGCCCACCACGGGGCGACGGACCATTTCCGCGACCTGGGCCGCAAGATGGGGGCGTTCATGGCCGG
>JBBQGZ010000019.1:0-29449 GCA_038323535.1 Caulobacterales bacterium | reverse complement strand
GGGACACCTGACGAGTCATCTGGCGCGAGGAGCGCGACAGCCCCTGGCCGAGCCGTTCGAGCCAGCCGCGTTTGGGTTCGCTCACGGATGGATTTCCCGGGCGTCCAGCCGGGCGCGCCGGCCGTCGTGGCCGGTGATGCGCCCGGCGACCAGGGCGCCCGGCGTGGCGGCGCCTTCGAAGGCGATCTCGGTGAAGTCCTCGGCCCGGGCGCGGCCCTCGCGTTCCACCAGGGCGATGACGCGGCGCCCGACCTGGCGGCCCAGGTGGCGGCCCAGGGCGGCGTCGCCGGCGACGCGCAGGCGGCCGGCGCGCGCCTTGATCTCACCACGCGGCCGTTGAGGCATGCGCGCGGCCGGCGTGCCGGGTCGGGGGCTGAACGGGAAGACGTGGAGGTAGGCCAGGCCGGCCTCCTCGACCAGGCCCAGGGTGTTCTCGAAGGCGGCGTCCGTCTCGGTTGGAAAGCCGGCGATCAGGTCGGCGCCGAAGGCCGTGTCCGGCCGCACCCGGCGAACCGCCGCGATCAACGCCAGGGCGTCGGCGCGGGAATGCCGGCGCTTCATCCGCTTGAGGATCAAATCGTCCCCCGACTGGAGCGAAAGGTGCAGATGGGGCATGAGCCGCGCCTCGCGCGCCAGGCAGGCCATCAGATCGGCGTCGATCTCGGCGGCGTCGATGGAAGAAAGGCGCAGGCGGGCAAGTTCGGGAACACCTTTCAGGATAAGCGCGACCAGGTATCCCAAGGTCGGCGCGCCGGCGAGATCGGCGCCCCAGCTGGTGAGATCGACGCCGGTGAGCACGACCTCGGCATGGCCGGCGGCGGTAAGGCGCTTCACCCGCTCCACCACCGCCGTGGCGGCGACGGAGCGGGCGTTTCCCCGCCCATAGGGGATGACGCAGAAGGTGCAGCGGTGGTCGCACCCGTTCTGAATCTCGACATAGGCCCGGGCGCGTTCGGCGAAGCCCGCCGCGCCCTGGCCGGCGGTCTCCCGCACGGCCATGATGTCGTCGACCCGCACGCGAGGCCCCGCCTCTAACAGGGCGCCCGGCGCGGCTTTCCGCGCATTGCCCAGCACCAGGTCGACTTCGCCCATCGCCGCGAAGGCGGCCGGATTGATCTGGGCCGCGCAGCCGGTGACGATCAGCCGCGCGCCCGGCCGCTCGCGCCTGACCTTGCGGATCGCCTGGCGCGCCTGACGCACCGCCTCGGCGGTGACCGCGCAGGTGTTGAACACCACCGCCTCGGTGATCACATCGATCGCCGCCTGTTCGCGAATGGCCTGGGACTCGCAGGCGTTGAGCCGGCAGCCGAAGGTGACGACTTGAACCTGGGCGTCCGGTTCGATCAGGGTACGAATTTGCGAGCCGTCAGACATTGATTCGAGAACCGGGGGCGACCCAAGCGGTCGCCGCGCGATTGTTAGCAGAATCTCGTTCTTGCCGCGATCTCATGGGCGCGCGCCGATGCGGGCGCGGTCTTTGGAGAAAAGGATCTTGACCACGACTCCGCAGATGTCGGCACCGCGAATCGGACCCTCAAATCGCGAGTCCGAACTGTTGTCGCGATTGTCGCCGAGCGCGAACCAGTAGGCTGGCGGGACCAGAGCGGGCGCTACGTCGTCTTGCGGAAAACCGGGCTTGAATTCGAGAATTCGGTATTCGCCGCGTTGGGACAACGTCTCGCCGACCAATAGCGGCGCGCCACCTGGGCTGGAGTCGATTCCGACAGAAATAGGCCTGCCGAGAGGGCGTTGGACAACCGGCTTCCCGTCGATGATCGGCCGCCCGGCTCGCATCTCCACACGTTGAGCGCCATGCGCGATCACCCGTGTCACATGGGCCGTTCCACGTCGGCGGAAGATGACGACATCCCCGGCCTCAACTGAATGATCGCCGCAAACGGCGCGGGCGCCGCGAGTCCAGACAATATCCCCCACCGACAGGGTCGGCTCCATCGACGCGCTCCTCACGGAGTAGATCGCGATGGGTCCAAAAGCTCGCGCAAGCATCGCGATCGCCAAGGAAAGCGCCCAAAGCCCGAGCGCGGTCAACCAGAGTGCGGCTCCGTTGGCGTGCCAAGCCGGCGGACGCCGGCAGAGCGCCGCCGCATGCTCTCCGATAACGGCCTGAATGAAATAGGTGACAAGGCCCAGAATCAAGACGTGACTTTGTTTCGAGATGATGCCGTAAACGCCCGGCGGATAGTCAATCGTCCAGACAGCCGCGACCGCTCCAATCGAAATGACAAGGGCGAGAATGGTCAACGCCGCGCGCAGGGAGCCCGCGTAGACATAGCCCGTCGGCGGGAAAAATAGATTTAGCAGGAATGCTATCCACGGCCGCCGCCTCCGACTCTCGCCGTCCTTATTTTGGGCGGCGAGGGTTTCAGCCACCACTCAGTCCTTCGCCGCTAGGAAGGCGGCAAAGGCGTCCCTGTAGCCGGGATGCCAGCGGGAAAGGGGCGGGCGGTTCTCGATGATGTCCTGGGCGGACCAAGCAATGCGGTCGTTGTCGACCGAGCGGGAGGTGTCGTTGTCGGGGCAGAGAATGTAGAAATCGCCGGCGGTCATCCCTTCCAGGAGGAAATCCGCGACCTGTTCGGCGGTCCAGGCGCCGACCGGCTTCTCCGCGATCCGCGCGCGGATCATGCCGGTGAAGGTGAAGCCGGGGACGAGGAGATGGGCAGTCACCTGGCAGCCCGGAGTCTCGCGCAGGGTATGCTGCAGCCCCTCGGTGAGAACCTTGATACCCGCCTTGCTGACATTATAGGCGGTGTCGCCCGGCGGGGTGGTGATGCCCTGTTTGGAGCCGGTGTTGATGATCGCGGCGGGGCGGCCCTGGTCGATCATGGCCCGCGTGAACGCCTGGACGCCGTTGATCACGCCGCCGAGATTGACCGCCAGGAGCCTGGCCCAACCCACCGGATTTTCGAACGCGTGGCCGCCGCCGGCGATACCTGCGTTGTTCATCAGCACCGCCACGTCGCCAAAACGTTCGAAGGCGCGATCCCGCAGCCGTTCGACCTGTCCAGCGTCCGCGACGTCGATGACCATGGTTTCGATTTCGCCGCCGTCGCCCGTGAATTCGCGAAGGGCGACTGAGGCTTCTTCCAATCGCGCGCCATTGCGATCGGCCATGACGACGTTCATGCCCAGAGCCGCGACTTTTTGGGCGACGGCTAGGCCGACGCCGTCGGCGGCGCCGGTGATCACCGCGGTGCGCCCCGCCGCGATCGCGCGATGCCAGCTCATGCCATGCCCTCCCTCGACGGCAGGCGACCGATGAACTCCACCGCCACCGGCCCGGTCATCAGCACATGGTCGTCGCTCCGCCGCCAGTCGATGGCGAGCTCGCCGCCGTCCAGTTCGAGCGTCGCCGCCCGGCCCGAAAGACCTCGGCGATGGGCGGCGACCAGGGCGGCGCAGGCGCCAGTGCCGCAGGCGCGGGTGAGGCCGGCGCCGCGCTCCCACACGCGCAGCCGGATACGGTCGGGCGCCCGGATTTCGGCGAAGCCCACATTGGCGCGCTGGGGAAACAGCGGATCGTGCTCGACCCTCGGCCCGATGTCCGCTGCCGCGACCGCCTCCGCGTCGGTGACGAAGAACACCACATGGGGGTTTCCCATCGAGACGCAGCCCGGGGATTCGACGCCGGGATCGACCGTCAAGGCGATCTGGCGGGTGTCCATCTCCCGCGCCAGGGGAATGTCGCGCCATCCTAGGCCCGGTTCGCCCATGTCGAGGGTGACGGCCCGCCCGCCGGCCCGCCGCGCCTCGATCAGGCCGGCGGCGGTCTCGATGCGAGCGGAATCCCGCCCCGCCGCCTCCATCACCAGCCAGCCCACGCAGCGGGCGGCGTTGCCGCAGGCCCCTACCTCGCCGCCGTCGGCGTTCCAGATGCGCATGAAGGCGTCGGCGCGCTCCGAGGGTTCGAGGCCGATGATCTGGTCGCAGCCGATCCCGCTTCCGCGGTCGGCGATCGCCCGCGCCTGAGCCGCCGTCGGCGCGAAGGGAGCGGCGCCGGCGGCGACGACCACGAAGTCGTTGCCCAGTCCATTCATCTTGATAAACGCGCGGCTCATGGCGGGGGATATAGCCCGCCGGCCCGGAAATCGCACGGCGCAATGAGGCGGGAGCCTAGCGTCTGCTGGACAGGCGCGGCCGGGCCAGCGAGAAGCCCCCATGCGCCCAGCCCTCATCGTCGCGGCCCTCGCCTCCATTGCCGCTTCCGCCCATGCGGAGACGTCCCTCGTGAACCACACGCCCAGCGACCCCTATCTCTGGCTCGAGACCATCGAGAGCCCGCGCGCCCTGGCGTGGGTGGAGAAACAGAACGCCCGCTCCCTGGCGGTGCTGAAGGGCGATCCCCGCTATGGGGTGTTCCATGCCGAGGCCCTTGCGATCGTCGACGCCGCCGACCGCATTCCCGCGCCCGAGCTGGTCGGCCGCGAGGTGTATAATTTCTGGCAGGATCCGGCCCATGTGCGCGGGCTCTGGCGGCGGACGACGGCGGAGGGCTACGCGGGCGCGGCCCCGCCCTGGGAGACGGTGCTGGATCTCGACGCGCTGTCGGCGGCGGAACGGGCCAATTGGGTGTGGAAGGGCGCCAACTGCCCGCCGCCCCGGTATGCGCGCTGCCTGGTGAGCCTCTCGGACGGCGGCGAGGACGCGGTGCGGGTGCGCGAGTTCGACCTGGCGGCCAAGAGGTTCACGACGGGCGGATTCGACCTGCCCGCGGGGAAGCAGACCGCCGACTGGCTGGACGACGACACCCTGATCGTCTCCCGCGAATGGGGCCCCGGGACCCTGACCCGGTCGGGCTACCCGTTCGTGGTCAAGACCTTCAGGCGGGGCGAGCGCCTCGATCAGGCGACGGAGGTCTTCCGCGGCGAGCCGGGCGACGTCTCGGTCGACCCGATGGTGCTGCACGACGGGCAGGGAAACAAGGCCGTACTGATCGTCCGCGCGGTGAGTTTCTTCGAGACCAAGATCTTTCTGCTGACGGCCGAGGGGATCGTCGCCTTGCCCCTGCCGCTGAAATCCTCCGTGGAAGGGTTGGTCGACGGCCGGTTGATCGTCAGCCTCAAGCAGGACTGGGCCCTTCCGCGCGGTCATGAGGGGTTCAAGGAGGGCGACCTGATCGGCCTGGACTTGAAGTCCCTGGAGCAAAACCGCCCGCCCGCCATCGACCTGCTGGTTCGTTGCGGCCCGCGCCAAGCCATCCAACAGGTCGCGGTCACGCGCGGGGCCGTGGTCGCGGCGCTGTACGACAATGTCCGCGGCGGCCTCGTAACGTTCGCGCGGCGCGCCGGCGCCTGGGCCAGGGCGAGCCTGGAGGCGCCGGCCAATTCTTCGGTGGTCATCGCCACGGCCGGCGATCTGGACGACACCATCTATTACACCGTCGAGAACTTCCTCGATCCGACCCGGCTGTGGCGGGCGGACGCGGCGAACGGGGCGCGGGTCGCGATCAAGGCCCTGCCCGCCCGCTTCAACGCCGCCTTGGACGTGACGGAACAGTTCGAGGCGACCTCGAACGACGGGACGAAGGTCCCCTATTTCGTCGTCCATCCCAAGGTCATGGCGCTGGACGGCGCCAACCCCACCTTGCTGTACGCCTACGGCGGCTTCGAGGCTTCGGAACTGCCCGCCTATTCGGCCACGATCGGTAAGCTGTGGCTGGAGAGGGGCGGGGTCTATGTTCTGGCCAATATCCGCGGCGGCGGTGAGTTCGGGCCGAGCTGGCACGAGGCGGGGCTGAAGACCCGGCGCCAGGTCATCTATGACGACTTCGCCGCCGTCGGCCGTGACCTGATCGCGCGCAAGATCACTTCGCCCCGGCGCCTGGGCATCGAGGGCGGCTCCAACGGCGGCCTCTTGATGGGGGTGGAGTTCAATCAGCACCCGGAACTTTGGCGGGCGGTGGTGATCCAGGTGCCCCTGCTGGACATGCTCCGCTTCGAGCAGATCGGGGCGGGCGCGTCCTGGGTGGGGGAATACGGCAGCGTCGCCAATCCCGACGAGGCCGCCTTTCTGGCCACGATCTCCCCTTATCAGAACCTGAAAGGCGGCGTCGCCTATCCCGAACCCTTCTTCGTCACCTCGACCAAGGATGACCGGGTGACGCCGGTCCACGCCCGCAAGATGGCGGCCAAGATGGAGGCGTTGGGCCTGCCCTTCCTCTATTTCGAGAACACCAACGGCGGCCACGCCGCCTCGGCCAATCTGCGCGAGCGGGCCGAACGCGTCGCGCTGGAGTTCACTTACCTCACCCGCAAGCTGATGGATTGACGCGCGCCGTCTCAACCGGCGGCGAAAACCTCCGCCAGAAGCCGCCCCTCCGCTGAGCGGGTCGAGCCGGCGCGCCAGGCGACGGCGATTTGGCGGCTGGCATGGTCTGCCTCGAGGGGGCGGACGGTCACCCGCGCCGCCTCGGCTAGGCCCGCCTCCACCGCCATGGCCGGCAGGAAGGAGACGCCGAGCCCGGCGCCGACCATCTGCACCAGGGTGGCCAGGGAGCTGGCCGCGAAGCTCGTCTCGCGCCCGTGCTGGCGGGCGCCCAGGCCACAGGCAGCCATGACGTGGTCGCGCAGGCAGTGACCGTCTTCGAGGAGGATCAGATCCTCGCCATCCATGCGTTCGGGCGCGATCCTGGCCGCCGCGCAGAGCGGGTGGCCGGCGGGAAAGGCGGCCACCAGCTCGTCGTCGCCGACATGGATCCAGTCCAGGCCGGTCATGTCATAGGGAAGGGCGATGAGCGCGGCGTCGAGCACGCCGGCCTTGAGATCGGCGATCAGGCGATGGGTCAGATCCTCCCGCAGGAAGAGCTTCAGCTTGGGGAAGCGTTCCCGCAGCACCGGCAGCGCCGCGGGCAGCAGGAAGGGCGCGATGGTCGGGATAACGCCCAGGCGGAACCGCCCGCCCAGGGGCTGGCCCGAGTCGCGCGCCCCGCGCACCAGGTCCTCGGCCTGGGCGAGAATCGCCCCGGCGCGCGCCACGGCGTCGGTCCCGGCGGCGGTGAGGATGACGCCGGAGCGGTTGCGGTCGACCATCGCCGCGCCCAGGATCTTCTCCAGCTCCTGAATCCCTGCCGACAAGGTCGGCTGCGTGACATGCGCCGTCTCCGCCGCCCGGCTGAAGGAGCCGTGCTCGGCCAGGAGCTTGAGGTATTGGAGCTGGCGCAGGGTGGGGAGCATGGGGTTGATATAGGGGCGATCGATCGCTGTCAGAAAGAGCGATCGATCGGGGCTCTACGCTGTCGGCAGCGCTCGCGGTCCAAACGGATCGAGGGCGGTGACGCCGAGCGGTTCGAAATGGCGCAGGTTTGCTGTCACGACCGTCAGGTCTCTGGCTTTGGCGATCGCGGCGATCGCGGCGTCCGCAAAACCGGGCGTATGGCCCCGGCCTAGGGCGGAGTCGATGATGTCACCAGCGATTCGGCCGGCGGGGAGATCCAAAGGAAGCACCCGGTCGCCGTAAAACTCCAGGATACGTTCGAACCATTCGGTAAGAGCCGCCGCGCGGGCCAGGGCGCCGCTTCGACGCAGCTTCGCGATGCCCGCTCCGATCTCCGCGGCTGTCACAGCCGAGAGGAAAAGCTCATCGCTGCGCGCTTCGAGCCACTCGGCCACATGCGCCGGGACCTTGGACCTTCCCGGCGCCAAGGCGCTGACGACATTGGTGTCGAGCAGCCATCCGCTCAAAGCCCGCTCTCACGGGCGGGGGAGTTGTCGCGATCGAATCCGATTTCCTCGGGAATGGCCATGAGAAGAGAGACGAAGCTCGGCCGCCGATCGGCATAGAAACGCGGAGCATCTCCCACCGGAACGACGACGGCGGCGGGGCGGCCGTGCCGAGTGATGGTGGTCGGCTCGCCGCGCTCTGCCGCATCGATAACCGCCGAGAGCGACGCCTTGGCGTCCCGTAGCTGCAGAACTTTCATGGCCGCCTCCTGTGACTACAGGTAGTCACCGAAATCTGAAGCGTCAAGAACGAACCCTGGGCAGGCTACGCGAAGGCGGGAGTTTGCCCACGGCGCGGAATCAAAGGGCCCTTCACTCTGTCCCCTAATTTAAGCACTATAGAGCTATAGTGGTTCCGGGAGGATGGGGGAGATTGGAATGCATACGATCGAAATCGACTTCGAGGTCTTCAAGGCGCTTACCGCCCGCAGGGAAACTGCCGCCGTAACCGAGAACGATGTAATCAGGGGATTGCTGGGTCTGCCCCGCTTAAGTCTCCCCGATTCTCAGTCCGCTCAATCGGCGGGATCGCCACCCGGAGAGTGGGTCTCCAAGGGTGTTCGATTTCCGGCCGGCACCGAGTTCCGGGCGAACTACAAGGGTGTAGTTCACTATGGTAAGGTCGAATCGGGACGCTTGCTTATTGAAGGGCGGCGCGCGTCGAGCCCATCGGAGGGGGCCAAGCTCATTACCGGCACCAGTGTCAATGGATGGACATTTTGGGAGTGCCGCTTTCCAGAAACGAGCCGATGGCGACTGATCAAAAGCCTTAAAAACGAACATTGATCGCCGTTTGCTCGTTCGGAGGCGTTCGGCCTCACTCCGCCTTGCCGGTTTCCACATAGCGCTTGAGACGGGCCGTCTGGTGCGCCAGGACGCCATCGACGAGGCTGGCGGCCTTGTCCAGGCCGCCGGGGGCGTGGCCGCCGACATCATAGGTCTCGGTCACCTGTGTCGCGCCGTCCTTCTCCTTCAGGATCCAGGTGAGGTGGCCGGCCACGCCGAAGGCCTGCAAGGGGCCTAGCGCTCCCTCCAAGCGCAGAGTCTCTCGGGGCTTTACGAAGACCACCACCATATGGAGCACGCCGCCGCCGGGCAGGGTTTCGAGCCACTGGCCCCCGGGTTTCAGCTCGATGGAAAGGTTGCGAGGTTCATGGGAGTAGCTGTGGGCGGGGTCCCACCAGGCGCCTACGTGGGCGAGGCCCTCCCAGACCTTGGCGGCGGGGGCGGCGATCGTCAGATCCTGTTGGACCATGAAGCCGTTGCTCTGAGCGTCGACGATCGCCGCCCGCGCGGGGGCCGCCAGGGGGAGACCGGCGAGAATCGCCAAACACGCGGAAATGTTCATCACCATGTCCTTCGTTTTCACGCCGCGTCGAAATGCAGCGGCGCGCCCCAAAAGCGTTCGATCAGGCCGTTCTGGGCCCCGGGGCGGCCGGTGGTGAGGAAGCTTCGCCCCCCGCCCGCGCCCGGATCATATTCGGGATGGCGGGCCAGATAGAGGTCGATGGCCGCCGCCGTGGCGTCCGGCTGATGGATCAGGGGCGTCCCGGGCGGCAAGGCGGCGCGGAAGAGGTCGGCGATGATCTCATAATGGGTGCAGCCCAGGATGGCGCGATCGGGCGGGCGACCGATGCGGCGGGTCAGGGCGCGCACATGGCCGTCGACCGCGGCGCGCAGGTCGCCCTTCGCGGCGCCGGCCTCGATGTCGCGGGCCAGGGTGGCGCAGGCTTGAGAAAACACCGCCACGTCGCCGCGGCGCTTGTCGATCTCGATCTCATAGACCCGGCTGGCGGCGGTGGCGGGGGTGGAGAAGATGCCCAGTATATCCAGATGCTCGATCTTTTCGCCCCGATGCTCCGCTTCGTGCGTCCAGGGAAGGCCGGTGGCCGCTTCGATGGTCGGAACGATGATCCCCAGCACGTTCACCGCCCGCCCCAAGTCCCGGCGATAGGTCGGCAGCCAAACCTGCTGCAAGCGGCGCAGGGCCACGGCGGCGGCGGTGTTGCAGGCCAGGACCACCAGGTCGCAGCCGCCCTCGAACAGACGCTCACAGCCGGCGCGGGTCAGGTCGACGATCTCCTCGCCGGAGCGCCCGCCGTAGGGGGTGTTGGCCTGATCGGCCAGATAGACGAAGTCGGCCGCCGGCAGGCGCCGGACCAGGGCGTGGTGGACGCTCAAGCCCCCGATCCCGGAATCGAACACCCCTATGGCCATCATCGCCCTTTAGCGGCCCCGCCCGCGCCCGTCCATCAGGGGGCCAAGGGGGCGGAGGGATCGTTTACATTACCGGCCTGTCACATGACGCGCCCGACGATTGGGTCTAGGGTTTGGGCAGGATTTTTCTCGAAACGGAGCCACCGTCTTGCACAGACGCACCTTTCTGGCCGCCTCGGCCGCCACCACCGCCCTGGCGGGAACCGGCGTTGTCGCGAAGGCCGCCCCCGCCGCCGATGCGCCGATGCCGATATCGATGTTGGCCCCGTGGCCGAGTTCGCGCAACGGCGCCCCGGCTTTCGACAAGGTCAAGGTGGCGGATTTCAAGCCGGCCCTGATGGCCGGAATCGAGCGCAACCGGGCCGATGTCGCCGCCATCGCCGCCAATGCCGCCGCCCCGACCTTCGCGAACACCATCGCCGCCCTGGAGGACGCCGGCCGGCCGCTCGGCCGGGCGGTGGCGATCTATGGGGTCTACACCTCCACCATGGACGACAAGCCCATGCAGGCGGTGGAGCAGGAGATGGCGCCGGTGCTAGCCGCCTTCCAGGACGAGGTGGTGCAGAACGCGGCCCTCTTCAAACGGGTCAAGGCGGTCTATGACGCGCGCCAAACCTCCGGCCTGACGCCCGAGCAGCAGCGCCTGACCTGGGTCGTCTATCGCAACTTCGCCCGCCACGGCGCGGCCCTGGGCGCGGCGGCCAAGGCGCGGATGGCGGCGATCAACCAGCGCCTGGCCACTCTTTCCACCAGCTTCAGCCAGAACGAGCTGGCCGACGAGGAGGGCTATACACTGCCCATTTCCAGCGAGGCGGATCTGGCCGGCCTGCCGGCTTCCTTGCGCGATGGCGCGGCGGCGGCGGCCAAGGACAAGGGCCTCGCGGGGCAATGGGTGATCACCAACACTCGCTCGTCCATGGAGCCCTTCCTCACCTATTCCAGCCGCCGGGACCTGCGTGAAAAGGGCTGGCGGATGTGGATCATGCGCGGCGACAACGGCGGCGCCCACGACAACAACGCCAACATCACCGAAATCCTGGCGCTGAGGGCCGAAAAGGCCAAGCTGCTCGGCTTCCCGACCTTCGCCCACTGGATCACCGACGATCAGATGGCCCGGACGCCGGACGCGGCCATGAGCTTGATGCTGAAGGTCTGGGCGCCGGCTAAGGCGCGGGTGGCCGAGGAAGTGGCCGACATGCAGAAGATCGCCGATGTCGAGGCGCCGGGGACGAAGATCGAGCCCTGGGACTACCGCTACTATTCAGAGAAGGTGCGCAAGGCCAAGTACGACCTCGATGAGAACGAGGTGAAGCCCTATCTGCAGCTGGAGAAACTTCGCGAAGGCATGTTCTGGGCCGCAGGCCAGCTCTATGGGTTCGGATTCGTCCAGGTGAACGATCTGCCGGTTTATGAGCCCACCGTGCGCACCTTCGAGGTGCGGCGCGGCGGTAAGCAGGTGGGCCTGTGGTATTTCGATCCCTATGCCCGGCCGGGCAAGAACTCCGGCGCCTGGATGAGCGAATACCGCGGACAGGAACGCTTCGCCGGCGAGGTGACGCCGGTGGTCTCCAACAACGCCAACTTCGTCAAGGCGGCGCCCGGCGAGCCGATCCTGGTCTCCTGGGACGACGCCTCGACCATGTTCCACGAGTTCGGCCACGCCCTGCACGGGCTCAATTCCAACGTCAGCTACCCGACCTTGGCCGGGACGAACGTGGCGCGGGACTTCGTGGAGTTTCCCAGCCAGCTCAACGAGCACTGGCTGCCCACCCATGAGGTGCTGACCAGGTTCTGCCTGCATTACAAGACCGGAGCGGCCATGCCCGACGCCCTGGTGGCCAAGATCAAGCGCGCCCACACCTTCAACAAGGGCTTCGACACGGTGGAGTACCTGGCGTCCGCGATCGTGGATATGAAGGCGCACCTGGCCGGCGGGACGAGGATCGACCCCAAGGCCTTCGAGGTGGCGACCTTGACCGAGATCGGCATGCCCAAGGAGATCGTCATGCGCCACCGCATGCCGCACTTCGGGCATATCTTCGCCGGCGAGGGCTATTCGGCCGGCTATTACGACTACATCTGGGCCGACACCCTCACCGCCGACGCCGCAGAGGCCTTCGCCGAGTCTCCGGGCGGCTTCTACGACAAGGCCACCGCCAAGCGCCTGCATGACGACATCATGAGCGTCGGCAACACCATCGACGCCGGCGAAGCCTTCCGCCGCTTCCGCGGCCGCGACGTCACCATCGACGCCCTGATGCGCGATCGCGGGTTCCCGGTGGCGGCGGCGTAGGCGGGGCATCCCTCCTCCGTCGGCGCATGGGGAGGGAAGGCGATGCGAAGCATCGGCGGGGGTGGGGCAGTGTGGGAAACCCGCGAACCCCGCGGATAATCCAGGCTTCCCCACCCTGGCCGCTGCGCGGCCTGTCCCTCCCCGTGCGCCGACGGAAGGAGGAACCCCTATGCCTTGCCGCGCCTCCAGCCCAGGACGGCCGCGATCACGGCGCCGGCGAAGACGAACTTCATCAGTTCGGTGAAGGCGTTGGCGAAGGTGTAGTCGAGGCTGAAACCGTACCAGTTCCAATAGGAAAAGTTGGTGGCCATGGCGGCGACGACGCCGATCAGTGCGGCCATGCCCAGGCGGCGTGAAAAGCCGACCGCGAAGGCGAGCAGCACAGCGGTGATCACCGATTCGATCAGCTCGAGGACGAATTCGGTCACCAGGAGGCGGGGCGTCATCCCCGGCGTCCCAGGCGGCCGGTAGGCCAGGAGGCCGGACGGGCCGGCGCGCAGCTTGTCTTCCTGGGCGGCCATGGCCTTGGCGTCGCTCGCGGCGCCGGTCATGAACGGAAAAAAGTAGAGGCCCGGCTTGTCGCCGAGATTGTGGTGCAAGGCCGCGATGGCCGGCGCTTCGTTGGGCATGGCCGTAAGCCCGACGGCGCCCAGCGGCGTAAGCGTGTGGGCGACGCTCGCCCAGATGAACATGGCGACGGCGCCCAATACGCCGGCGATCAAAACCCGCATGGTCGTCCCTCCCGACTGTTCCATGGAAGAGCCGAGGCTAGGCCGGTTCGGCGCGAGCGTCCAGGCGCCGGGCCAGGCGCGCCTGCCACAGGCACAGCACCGGCGCGACGATGAGTTCCATGATCAGGGCAAAGCGCATCGATCCAGGATCGCCGACGAAGATCAGGCCGGCCAGGCGCGCCAGGCCGCCGGCGATCACCAGGGCGGTGAGCAGGCGGATCACGCTTCCGCGGCGCTCGACCGCCGGAACGCAGCTCCAATAGGCGAGACCGATGGCCACCAGCAGGCCCGAAAGATAGCGCATGTGGCTGTCGGCGCCCGCGCCGGGCCATGCCCCGAAGGCCGCGGCGCCTTTCCAGACGCCCTTGAGCCCGCCCGCGACCGGGACGCACCCGGCCAGCAGGATCGCGATCTGCAGCAGGCGGCGTTCCATCGCGCCACCTTGCGCGTCCTTGACCGGCCCTGTCCATTTGGCGCATAAGCTCAGGCCTTCCGGCGCTTTTTTTGTCAGCGCCTCCACCGCCACGACCCCCTCGCGAGATGAGGGACGAGGGCGGCGGGGAACCCCGTCCGCGTTATCGCGCACGGGGGCGTTTCTCGTTTCGCGCGCGTTTGGGACGTCTTGAATGTTCGAAGGTTTGACCGAGCGGCTTTCCGGGGTTTTTGACCGGCTCGCGGGCCGCGGCGTACTCACGGAAAAGGATATCGACGAAGCCATGCGCGAGGTGCGCGTGGCCCTGCTCGAAGCCGACGTCGCCCTCCCGGTGGTCCGCGCCTTCATCGACAAAGCCCGGGTCGAGGCGGCCGGCGAGGTGGTGATCCGCTCGGTCAAGCCCGCCGACCAGGTGATCAAGATCGTCCATGACGGCCTGGTGGAGATGCTGGGGGCCGGCGAGGCCGAACCCCAACCCCTGCGTCTGGCGCTCAATCCCCCGACCGTGATTCTGGTCGCCGGCCTGCAGGGCTCGGGCAAGACCACGCTTTGCGCCAAGCTCGCGCTGCGACTCGCCAAGACCGACCGCAAGCGCGTGATCATGGCCTCCCTGGACGTGCGCCGGCCCGCGGCCATGGAACAGCTGGCCATCCTCGGTAAGGAGGCCGGGGCCGACGCCCTGCCGATCGTGCCCGGCCAGGCGCCGGCGGACATCGCCCGGCGGGCCCTGTCGGCGGCCAGGCTGGGCGGCTTCGACGTCCTCATCTTGGACACCGCCGGCCGCACCACTCTGGACGAGGCGATGATGAGCGAGGCGGCGGAGATCGCCAGGATCGCCAGCCCGGCCGAGACCCTCCTGGTGGCCGACAGCCTCACCGGCCAGGACGCGGTGCGCACCGCTAAGGCCTTCCACGAACGCCTGCCCCTGACCGGACTGGTGCTGACCCGGGCCGACGGCGACGGGCGCGGCGGCGCGGCGCTTTCCATGCGCGCGGTCACCGGCCTGCCGATCAAGTTCCTGGGCACGGGCGAGAGGATCGACGCGCTCGATGTGTTCGACGCCCACCGGGTGGCGGGGCGGATCCTCGGCCGCGGCGACATCGTGGCCCTGGTGGAAAAGGCGGCGGCCGATTTCGACCAGGCCAAGGCCGAGGTCATGGCCCGCAAGCTGGCCAAGGGCCAGTTCGATCTGGACGACATGGCGCAGCAGCTCATCCAGATGGAGCGCATGGGCGGCATGGACGGCTTGATGGGCCTGCTGCCCGGGGTCCAGAAGATGAAGAAGCAGATCGCCCAATCGGGCGTCTCGGACGACATGATCCGCCGTCAGCGGGCGATCATCGGCTCGATGACGGCCAAGGAGCGCAAGAAGCCCGACATCCTCCAGGCCTCGCGCAAGCGCCGGGTCGCCGCCGGGGCCGGCGTCGAGGTGGCGGAAATCAACCGATTGCTCAAACAGCACCGTCAGATGCAGGACGCTTTCAAGATGATGGCCAAGGGCGGCGGCCGGGGCCTGGCCCGCATGGCCGGAATGCTCGGGGCCGGCGGCGGCATGGACCGGCTCAAGGCCCTGGGCGGCGGCCGAGCGCCGGTAGCCGAGGGCGGCGCGCCGGGCCTGCCCGGCCTGGGAGGCGGCGCCCTCCCGCCGGGATTCAACCCGTTCAAGAAAAGCTAGACCCTCAACCTAAAGGACTTAACCCCTCATGCTCAAGATTCGTCTCGCCCGCGGCGGCGCCAAGAAGCGCCCTTACTATTCCATCGTCGTCGCCGACAGCCACTCTCCCCGCGACGGCCGGTTCATCGAGAAGGTCGGCAGCTACAACCCGCTGTTGAAGAAGGACGACGCCCAGCGCCTGGTGCTCAAGCCGGAGCGGATCTCCGAGTGGCTCGGCAAGGGCGCCCAGCCCACCGAACGGGTGGCGCGCTTCCTTTCCACCCAGGGCCTGGCCAAGTGGGAACACGGGACCAACCTCAAGAAGGGCGAACCGCACGCCAAGGCCAAGGAACGGGTCAAGGAGCGCGCCGAACGCGCCGCCGCTCTGGCCGCCGCCCCGCCGCCGGAAGAGCCGGCCATCGAGGAAGCGGCGCCTGAAGACGTGGCTCCTGAAGAGGCGGCTGTAGCGGAACCGGTCGTCGAGGAAGCGGCGCCGGTCGAACCCGCCTCCGAGCCCGAGGCCGCCACGGAGGAACCCGCTCTCGCGGAGGCCGCGGCCGCGGCCGAACCGGAAGCGCAAGCGCCCGCGCCGGAATCGGAGGCCGTCGCCGAGGAGGAGATGTCGGCCGAGCCAGTGGCGGAACCGGTGGCTGAAGCCGCCTCCGCGCCCGAACCCGAAACGATCGCCGAGGAGGCCCCGCCGGCCGAAGCCGTCGAGACCAAACCCTCGGAAGGCTAGATACGGCAAATCGTCGTGCGGCGGCAGGCCCCCTCCACCCCAACCCCCCGCCTGATCTTCGTCGGCCAGGTGGCCGGGGCCTTCGGCGTCCGCGGCGAGATCCGGATCACGACGTATACGGAAGATCCGCTCAACTTGCTGGCCTACTGCCTGAAGCGCGAGGATGGGTCCGCCGCCCCCATCCTCACCGCCGGGCGGGCGGTGAAAGGCGCCCTGATCGCCCGGGCCCGAGAGGTTCAGACCCGCGAGCAGGCCCAGGCGTTGCGCGGCCTTCGCCTCTACATCGATCGCGCCGACCTTCCCGAGCCGGAGGAGGACGCCTTCTATCTCGCCGACCTCATCGGCCTGACCGCGCGTTCCCCGGCGGGCGAAGCGATCGGCCGAGTGAAGTCCGTGCACGACTTCGGCGCCGGCGATCTGCTGGAGATCGACCCGGGCGACGGCGGCCCGACCTGGTGGGCGCCCTTTACCCGGGCGGTGGTTCCGGAGGTGCGGCTCGCGGAAGGCTTGATCGTCGTGGCGAGGCCCGAAGAGATCGAGCCTTGAACCCGGGCTTCACCGCAAATCCGGCGGCGTCGCCTCCGCGGCGAGCAGGCGAGCCGTGTCTTCCAGGGTGAGCACCTCCTGGCTGTTCGACCCCAGGCGGCGCAGGGCGAGCTTGCCCTCCTCGGCTTCGCGGCGGCCGACCACGGCGATAACCGGGACCTTGGCCAGGGAGTGTTCGCGCACCTTGTACCCGACCTTCTCGTTGCGCAGGTCCGTCTCCACGCGCAGGCCGGCGCGCCGCAGCGCGCCGGCGGCCTCGGCGGCGAAGCCGTCGGCGTCGGAGGTGATCGTCGCCACCACCACCTGGACGGGGGCGAGCCACAGGGGAAAGGCGCCGGCGACGTGTTCGATCAGCACCCCGATGAACCGTTCGAGCGAGCCCAGGATCGCCCGATGCAGCATCACCGGCCGGTGCTTGGCGCCGTCCTCGCCGACATAGGCGGCGTCGAGGCGCTCGGGGAGCACATAGTCGAGCTGGAGGGTGCCGCACTGCCAGGTGCGGCCGATGGCGTCGCGCAGGTGGAACTCAAGTTTGGGGCCGTAGAAGGCGCCCTCGCCCGGGACCCGCTCGACCTCCACCCCGGCGGCGCGGGCGGCGCGTTCCAAGGTGTCCTCGGCGATCGTCCACTGTTCATCCGTGCCGAAGCGCTTCTCCGGGCGCAGGGCGAGCTTCACCGCGTGGAGTTCGACCTCCAGGTCGGCGTAGATCAGGCGCAGCAGATCCACGAAGGCCCTGGATTCGGCCTCGATCTGCTCCTCGGTGCAGAAGATATGGGCGTCGTCCTGAGACATGCCGCGCACCCGGACCACGCCGTGCAGCGAACCGGAACTCTCATTGCGATGCAGGCCGTCGAACTCGGCCATGCGAATCGGCAGCTCACGGTAGGATCTCTGACCGTGGTTGAAGATCTGCACATGCCCGGGGCAGTTCATCGGCTTGACGGCCAGAACCTCGCCATTTTCCAGCTCGCAGGTGAACATGTCGTCGTGGAACTTCTCCCAGTGGCCCGAGCGCTCCCACAAGGACCGGTCCAGCAGCTGGGGCGTCTTGACCTCGACATAGCCCTCCGCCTCCATCCGCCGCCGGACATAATTTTGCAGGGTGCGGTAGAGGGTCCAGCCCTTGGGGTGCCAAAAGATCATCCCCCGGCCTTCTTCCTGGAAGTGGAAGAGATCCATGGCCGCGCCGATCCTGCGATGGTCGCGCTTTTCGGCCTCCTCGACGCGCGTGAGGTAGGCGGCCAGATCCGCGTCCGACGCCCAGGCCGTGCCGTAGATGCGCTGGAGCTGGGCGTTCGCCTGATCGCCGCGCCAATAGGCGCCGGCCAGCTTGGTGAGCTTGAACGCCTTGCCGACATGGCGTGTGGAGGGCAGGTGTGGCCCCCGGCACAGGTCCTTCCACGAACCCTGGCGATAGACGCTGATCGGCTCGCCGCCGGGAATGTCGCGGATGATCTCGGCCTTATAGGCTTCGCCGATGGCCTCGAAGTGGGTGATGGCCGCGTCCCGGTCCCACACCTCGCGGGCGATCGGTTCGTCGCGGTCGACGATCTGGCGCATGCGCGCCTCGATCACCGGCAGGTCATCGAGGGAGAAGGGCTCGTCGCGGGCGAAGTCATAGTAGAAACCGTCCTCGACATTGGGGCCGATGGTCACCTGGGTCCCGGGGAACAGCTCCTGGACCGCCTCGGCCAGGACGTGGGCCGCGTCGTGGCGGATTACGTCGAGGGCCTCGGGGCTCTCGCGGGTGACGATCTCGATCGCCCCGCCCTTCTCCAGCGGGCGCGCCAGGTCCATGAGGGCGCCGTCGAGTTTCACCAGCAGGGCCTTTTTCTCCAGGGATCGGGAGATGGACGCGGCGACGTCGCGGCCCGTGACACCGTCTTCGAATTGACGGACCTCGCCGTCGGGGAACTTCAGATCGATCATCTCTCTAAACTTTCAGCGCCGTACGGCGCGCGGCGGGACCGGGTCGTAACCCGAGCCGCCGAAGGGGTGGCATCGGCACAGGCGCCAGGCAGCCAGGGCGCCGCCGCGAAGCGGACCGTGCAGGATCAGGGCCTGCGCCGCATAGTCCGAACAGGTCGGCAGGAAGCGGCATCGGCGCCCGACCCAGGGCGAAAGCACCGTCTTATAGGCCAGATGGGCCCAGCCGACGGCGCGCGGATAGAGGTTCATGCCGGCGCGGGTATCGGGCGAGGCGTTCGCCGATCAGGCCGCGCCGGCGCGGCGAGTTCGCGCATCCTTCGACGCCAGGGCGCGCCGGCAGGCCTCTGCCGTGGCTTCGAACGCGAGCAGGCTCGAGGCGTGGCGCGGCGGATAGTCCTTGACCGGTTGCAGCATCGAAAGGCCCGAAAAACGTCCCGTGGGCGGTGATCCGCCCGACTTCAACATAGCACGAAAGGCCTCCAAAGCCATTTCGATTTCGGCGACGTCGGCGCCGATCACATGGGCGCCCAGCACCGCCGCCGCGGCCTGGCCCAGGGCGCAGGCTTTAACCTCCTGGGCGAAGTCGGCGACCTTGGTCCCGTCCATCACCACGTCCGCCACGATCCGACTGCCGCAGAGTCTCGCGACCTTCTCGGCCGAACCCTCCGGCGCCGCCAGCCGCCCGGCGCGGGGCAGGTTGGCCGCGAGGCTAAGGATTTGGCCCGAATAGAGGTCGTCGATCATCGTCGTTTAGGTAGGCGCCCCCGCTCCCTCCCGCCACCTCGCCTCCGCCTTCGCCTTGACCGCTTCGCCCATGGCGGCGAAGCCGGCGCGGATGGGGCCTCGCAGGCGACGAGCCACGGTGGGCCCGAGGAGGCCTTCGAACATTTCGCCGTTGGAGAAGATACAACCGGTTTCCGTGAGTTGCTCGATCTCCATGTAGCGGGTGGATTTGATCAGGCCGCCCAGCATCGAAAGCCGCCACAGGAGCTGCTCGTTGGGCACCCAGTCGACCACCACCGGCCGGATGGCCCGCGGCGCCTTACCCGGCAAGGCCACGGTCAGGCTCAGCGGCGCGCCGATCCGCATCACCCCTTCGGCCTTGGGGTAGAGCGGGTTCCAATCGCCCCAGCCGGCGATGTCGGCGACCAGGGCCCAGATCGCCTCGGGCGGCGCCTGGATCCCCAGGCGATGCTCGATCTTGACCCGCATCAGGCCCGCGCCTTCAGTTTCCAGGCCGCGCCCGCCGCGCCGTCCATGACCTCGACGTCGAGCGCCGCCAACTCGGCCCGGATGGCGTCGGCGCGGGCGAAATCCTTGGCCGCGCGGGCGGACGCGCGCTCGGCGATCAATTGCTCCACCCGCGAGGCGAGGGCCATGTCCGCGCCGCCGTGGAACCAAGTCTCCGGATCGGCCCCAAGAAATCCCGCGAGCGCGCCGCAGGCCAGGAGTTCACCCTTGGCCAGCGTCCGCTCGGCTGGCGTCCCGCTCTCCAGGCGCCGAGCCAGAGCGAAGAGTTCGGCGTTGGCCTTGGGGGTGTTCAGATCATCCAGCAGGGCGTCCAGGAAGGCGGGCGAGGGTTCGGCGACCGGGGCGGGGACACCGGCCGCTCGCCGCAGCGCGCCGTAGAGGGTGTCGAGGGCGGCCTTGGCCTGGGCGACCGTGTCGTCCGTCCACGCCAGGGGCTGGCGGTAGTGCGACGCGAGGAGGGCCCAGCGCAGGGCCTCGGGCGGCGCGGTCTTCAACAAATCATGGACCAGCCGCACATTGCCCAGGCTCTTGGACATCTTCTGGGCGCCCATGGTCACAAAGCCGTTGTGCATCCAATAGTTGGCGTAGGCGCGGGGATGATCGGCGCACATCCCCTGGGCCATCTCGTTCTCGTGGTGGGGGAAGATGAGATCATTGCCGCCGCCGTGGATGTCGATGGGCAGGCCCAGGGTCTCCTCTATCATGGCCGAGCATTCTATGTGCCAGCCGGGGCGCCCCGGACCGAAAGGGCTTTCCCACACCGGCTCGCCGCTCTTGGACGGCTTCCACAGCACGAAGTCGGCGGGATGGCGCTTATAGGGCGCCACCTCCACCCTCGCGCCGGCGATCATCTCGTCCAGGGAGCGGCCGGAAAGCTTGCCGTAGTCGCCATAGGTCCGGGTATCGAACAGCACGTGCCCCTCCGCGGCGTAGGCGGCGTTGTTTCGCACCAGGCGGCCGATCATGGCGATGATGGCGTCCATGGTCTGGGTGGCGCGCGGCTCGAAGGTCGGCGCCAGGGCCCCAAGGGCTGACATGTCGGCGTGGTAGGCGTCGAGGTAGCGGCCGGTGATGGTGCCGATCGGAACCCCTTCCTGAGCGGCCTTGAGATTGATCTTGTCGTCCACGTCGGTGACGTTGGCGGCGTAGAGAACCTGGCCCTCGCCGTAGAGCCGCCGCAGCAGGCGGAACAGCAGGTCGAACACCACCACCGGGCGGGCGTTGCCGATGTGGGCGTAGTTGTAGACCGTCGGCCCGCAGACATAGACCGTCACCCGCGCCGGATCGTTCGGTACGAACGGGCGCTTGGCCCGAGCCAGGGTGTCGTAGAGGCGGAGGGTCATGCGTCGGCTCTCAGGATACAGGGCCGGCGGACGAGACGCCATCGCACCGCGGGCGCCTTCGCGCGGCGCCGGGCGATGTGGCATAAGATCGGCCCGCTATCAGGAGTCCCGAAACCATGTCCAGCGAAGGCCTGCACGTTCCGCGCGAACGCCTGCGCCGCGAAACCCTCAATCTGCACTATGCGATCACCTCGCTGATCGAGGAGCTGGAGGCGGTGGACTGGTATCGCCAGCGCGCCGATGACTGCGACGATCCGGCTCTCAAGGCCATATTGCTGCACAACGCCCGCGAGGAGATCGAACACGGCTCCATGGCCCTCGAATGGATCCGCCGCAACGACCGGGAGTTCAATGAGCAGCTCCGGGAATATTTGTTCACCGAAGGCTCGATCACCGGCCGGGAGGAACAGGCGGAGAAGGGGGGGTAGGGTGACGCCAAAATCTTCTCTCCGCTCCCTCACTTTCATGGGGAGGGACCGGCGGCGAAGCCGCCAGGGTGGGGAAGTGTGGGCCGACCCCTTAACTCGCGGATGATCCCGACAGCCCCGCCCAGATCGCTTCGCGATCGTCCCTCCCCATGAAGGGGAGGGAGGAGTTTGAAGTCAACCTGGCCGCCCCCTCCGGCCGCCTGGACCGCGCCCTGGCCGACGCCCTGCCGGATCTCTCGCGGGCCCGCATCCAGGCTCTGATGGCTCAGGGCGCGGTCACGCGCGACGGCGTGGCCATGACCGATCCGTCGGCCAGGGCCGTGGCGGGCCGGTATCGGCTTTGCGTTCCGGCCCCCCTCGCTCCCGAACCGCGGGCCGAAGCCATCCCCTTGGCCGTCCTTTACGAAGACGCTCACCTGATCGTCATCGACAAAGCCCCGGGCATGTCCGCCCATCCGGCGCCGGGGTGTCGCGAGGGGACCCTGGTCAACGCCCTGATCCACCATTGCGGTGCGAGCCTGTCGGGGATCGGCGGGGTCGCCCGGCTGGGGATCGTCCACCGCCTGGACAAAAACACCTCCGGCGTCATGGTGGCGGCCAAGACCGACGCCGCGCACCGGGGCCTCGCCGCCCTCTTCGCCGCCCATGACCTCGATCGTGAATATGTCGCCCTGACCCGCGGCGCGCCTTCGCCGCCCCGGGGGACCTTGACCACCCGCCTGGGCCGTTCGAGCGGCGACCGCAAAAAGATGGCGGTGCTGAGGGTCGGCGGTCGCGAGGCGATCACACACTATGCCGTGACACGCCTCTACGGGGCCGCCGCCAAACCGCTGGCGGCGCGAGTCACCTGTCGCCTGGAGACCGGCCGCACGCATCAGATCCGCGTCCATCTGGCCTACAAGGGCGCGCCGTGCCTCGGCGACCCGGCTTACGGTTCGGGGCCGCCGGCGCCGGCGGTGCGCGCGGCGGTTCTGGCCGCCGGCCTGAAGCGCCAGGCGCTGCACGCCTCGGTCCTGGGCTTTCGCCACCCGGTGACCGGCGAGGCCCTGCGGTTCGAGACGCCCTTGCCGGCGGACATGGCGGCGCTCGAGGCGGCTCTGGGGAATTTCTGAGCCCGTCGTTAGAAAGCCTGACCCCAAAGCGTCTTAAAGAGGTCGCAACCATCCCCTATTTATCAGATTGAGAAGGGGGCGGGCTCGCCGTGCGCGACTAACAAGGCCCGCTTAAGAGGACCACCGCATGGCCGCGGTCAACGCGCTTTCAGTCATGTCGCCGGATGGCGGCCTATCGCGGTATCTCACCGAGATCCGCAAATTCCCCATGCTGGCCAAGGACGAGGAGTTCATGCTGGCCAAGCGCTGGCGCGAGCATGAGGACCCGGCCGCCGCCCATCGCCTGGTCACCTCGCACCTTCGCCTGGTGGCCAAGATCGCCATGGGCTACCGCGGCTACGGCCTGCCGATCGGCGAGGTGATCTCCGAGGGCAATGTCGGGCTGATGCAAGCGGTGAAGAAGTTCGAACCCGACAAGGGCTTCCGCTTAGCGACCTACGCCATGTGGTGGATCCGCGCCTCGATCCAGGAATACATCCTGCGCTCCTGGAGCCTGGTCAAGATGGGCACCACGGCGGCCCAGAAGAAGCTGTTCTTCAACCTGCGCAAGGCCAAGAGCGAGATCAGCGCCCTCGAGGAGGGCGACATGCACCCCGATCAGGTCAGCCAGATCGCCACCAAGCTAGGGGTCCTGGATTCCGAAGTGATCTCGATGAATCGCCGCCTTTCCGGGCCCGACGCCTCGCTCAACGCCCCCTTGCGCTCGGATTCCGAGAGCGAATGGCAGGACTGGCTGGAGGACAAGGAAGCGGTCAGCCAGGAGACACGCCTGGCCGAGGATGAGGAAAAATCCCTGCGCATGGGCCTCCTGGAAGAGGCCATGACCGAACTTACCGACCGCGAGCGCCACATCCTCACCGAACGGCGGCTCAAGGACGATCCCACCACCCTCGAGACCCTCGCCGCCCAATACGGCGTCAGCCGCGAACGCGTCCGCCAGATCGAGGTTCGCGCCTTCGAAAAGCTGCAAAAAGCCATGCGCGCGGCGGCCGTGGAACAGAACCTGGTCAACGCCTGAGGGGGCTAAACCTCGAACGGATCGTGCAACAGGATGAGGTCGTCGCGTTCGGGGCTGGTGGTCACGGCTGCGACGCGCGCGCCGATCAGCGCCTCGATCCGGCGCACATAGGCGCCTGCCGCCGCGGGAAGGTCGCTCCAGGATCGCGCGCCGTGGGTGGAGCCGCTCCACCCCGTTATCTCCTCATAGATCGGGGTCACGGCCGCCTGGTCGCCCACGCCGGCCGGCAGATAGTCCAGGGTGCGGTCTCCCAGCCGATAGCCGGTGCAGATCTTCAAGGTCTCGAAGCCGTCGAGCACATCCAGCTTGGTCAGCACGACGCCCTCGATCCCGCCGATCGCCACCGACTGGCGGACCAGGACGGCGTCGAACCAGCCGCAGCGGCGCTTGCGGCCGGTGTTGGTGCCGAATTCCGCCCCCCGGCGGCCCAGGCGTTCGCCGATCTCGTCGCTGAGTTCGGTGGGGAAGGGCCCTTCGCCGACCCGCGTAGTATAGGCCTTGACGATGCCCAGCACATAGCCGCCGGCGGCCGGGCCGACACCCGCCCCGGCGGCGGCCTGGCCCGCGACGGTGTTGGAAGAAGTGACGAAGGGATAGGTGCCGTGGTCGACGTCCAGCATGGTCGCCTGGGCGCCTTCGAACAGCACCCGCCGGCCGTCCTTGATCGCCTCTCCCAGGACGCGCCACGCCGGCTGGACATAGGGCGCGACCTGCGGCGCCACCTCTCTAAGGGCGGCCGACAGGCCTTCGGCGGTCACCTCCGGAAGGTCGAGGCCGCGGCGCAGGGGTTCGTGATGGGCCAGCAAGCGCTCGATCTTGGCCTGTAGGGCCGCCTCGTCGCCAAGGTCGCAGAAGCGGATCGCCCGGCGGCCGACCTTGTCTTCATAGGCCGGGCCGACGCCCCGCCCGGTGGTGCCGATCCGCCCGGCCCCCGCGCGCGCCTCGCGGGCGGCGTCGAGATCCCGGTGCAGAGGCAGGACCAGGGTGGCGTTGTCGGCCACCACCAGGATGTCGGGGGTGATGGTCAGGCCCTGGGCGCGGACGCGCGCGATCTCTTCCAGCAGGGCCCAGGGATCGACCACCACGCCGTTGCCGATGATCGAGAGCTTGCCCTGGACGACGCCGGAGGGCAGCAGGGCGAACTTATAGGTGCTATTACCCACCACGATGGTGTGGCCGGCGTTGTTGCCACCCTGGAAGCGGACCACGACCTGCGCCCGGTCGGCCAGCCAGTCGATGACCTTGCCCTTGCCCTCGTCGCCCCACTGGGCGCCGATCACCGTCACATTGCCCATGGCCTGCCTCTCCGCGCGCTGGCGTGGAAAGGCGACGCCCCTGAGGAGAATTCGCGGGCGGCCTTTCCGAGGCCGTTTAGCCCGTGCGCGCGGCGGCCTCTAGGAATTATTCGGGTCGGCGTTTAATTCGGGCGGTCAGCATCCACAGGAGAGCTCCATGCGGCTCAACCCCTATCTCACCTTCGACGGCCGTTGCCGCGAGGCGTTCGAATTCTACCAGGCAAACCTCGGGGCGAAGATTCTGATGATGCAGGCCTGGGGCGACACGCCCATGGCCGGCGAAGCGCCGCCGGGGATGGGCGATCGGATCATCCACGCGCGGGCGACCATCGGCGACGACATCCTGATGGGATCGGACGGCATGGCTGGCAATCCCGAAAAGCCGCAAGGGTTCTCGGTGTCCCTGGGCGTCGAAGACCCAGCCGAGGCCGAGCGAGCCTTCGCCGCCCTGTCGCAAGGGGGCGAAGTACGGATGCCGATCGCCGAAACCTTCTGGGCCCTGCGCTTCGGCATACTCACCGACAAGTTCGGCATCCCCTGGATGGTCAACTGCGAACGGCCGGCCTAAGGGTACACGAGGCGGCGAACTCGGCGCCCTAAAGCTCCAACCCTCCGCCCAGCATCGCCTCCGCCATGGCGCAGTGCATGGCTATGCCCCTGGCCATGACGCTCTCGTTGAGGGTCATGCGGTTGGAGTGGAGGGCGCAGCAGGCGCGCCCGTCCCCGCCGTCGGGCGACGCGCCCAGGAAGGCCATGGCGCCGGGGACCTTTTGCAGCACATAGGCGAAGTCCTCCGCCCCCATCATCGGGTGAGCCATGGTCGCCCAGGCGCCGTCGCCGAAGAGTGCGGTCGCGGCGCGCTCCGCCAGATCGACCACCCGGCCGTCGCAGACGGTGACCGGAAAGCCGCGCTCGATCTCCACCTCGGCCCCGGCGCCGTGGGCGGCGGCGACGTGCTCCGCGATCCGGCGGATGCCCTCGTGGGCGGCGTCGCGCGCGCGTTCGGAAAGAGTGCGCAAGGTCCCCCACAGTCGGCCGTCCTCGGGGATGACGTTGTCGGTGGTCCCCGCCTCGATGCGGGCGATGGTGACCACCGCCGGGTCGAACACCGAGATGCGCCGGGTGACTAGGGCCTGGAGGGCGCCGACGATTTCGCACAGCACGGGAATGGGATCGAGGGCGTCATGGGGCATGGAGGCGTGGCCGCCCCGGCCGATCACCTTGATGCGCAGCTTGTCGGACGAGGCCAACAGCGGGCCGGTTCGGCCGGCGAACACCCCCGCCGGCATGTTGGGCGAAATGTGCAGGGCAAAGGCGGCGTGCGGCAAGGGATCGAGAAGCCCGTCCTCGAGCATGAACCGCGCGCCGTGCCAACCCTCCTCGCCGGGCTGGAACATGAACATGACCGTTCCGGCCAGCCGATCCCGGCGCTCGCACAGGGCGCGGGCCGCGCCGGCCAGCATGGCCACATGGGTGTCGTGGCCGCAGGCGTGCATGGCCCCGGCGTTGGTCGAGGCGAAGGCCAGGCCGGTGTCTTCGACGAGCGGCAGGGCGTCCATGTCGCCGCGTAACAGGACGGTTCGCCCATTGGCCGGTCCGCGCAATATGGCCACGACGCCGCTAGTGGAGGGCCCCTCGCGGATCTCCAGCGGCAGGCCCTCCAGAGCCGCCTTGACCTTGGCGGTGGTCATCGGGAGATCGAGGCCCAGTTCCGGCTCGGCGTGGATCGCCCGGCGCAGGACGACGGCGTCCGCCAGCAGGGCCTCGCCGGCGGCGGTCCAGACGTCGGCGTCCAGGGTCAGGGCGTTCATGGCGTCTCTCGCGGTGGGCTAAGGAGCGCGACCTTGCGCGCGAGACTTGGGATAAGTCCAGGCCGCGGCTTCCACGATCTTGACTGCGCGGGCTAGGATATCGCCCATGGCGCCCGTCCCTTGACCGTCACCCTCGCCGATATCGAGGACGCCGCCCGGCGGCTCGCCGGCCATGCGGTGGTCACGCCGCTGATCGAGAGCCCGGCTCTGAACGACCGGGTCGGCGGGCGGGTGCTGATCAAGGCCGAGACCCTGCAGCGGGTCGGGGCGTTCAAGTTTCGCGGCGCCTACAACCGTCTCGCCCAAATGACGCCGGTCGAGCGCGCGGCCGGGGTGGTGGCCTTCTCCTCGGGCAACCATGCCCAGGGGGTGGCCCTGGCGGCGCGGCTGTTGGGCGTCGCCGCCCTGATCGTGATGCCCGCCGACGCGCCGCAGGTGAAGGTCGAGGCGACGCGGGGCCACGGTGCGGAGATCCGGTTCTACGACCGGGCGACGGAGAGTCGCGAAGCCATCGCCGCCGCCGTCGCCGCCGAACGCGGGGCAATCGTCGTCCCGGCGTACGACGATGCGATGATCATCGCGGGCCAGGGGACCGTGGGCCTGGAGATCGCCGATCAAGCCAGCGCCCTGGGGGCCGCGCTCGATCTGGTCGTCGGGCCGGTCGGCGGCGGCGGGCTGATGGCGGGAGTGGCGGTGGCCGTCCGGGCTCGCTCCCCAGCGACGGCGATCTTCGGGGTCGAGCCGGAGGGTTTCGACGACACCCGCCTATCCCTCGCGGCGGGCGAGCGGCGTTCCGCGCCGCCCGCCCCACGGTCCCTTTGCGATGCGCTGGAGGCGCCCATGCCCGGCGCGCTCACCTTTCCGCTGCTCCAGGCAAGCCTCGCCGGGGCCCTGACCGTGGACGACACGCAGGTCGCCGCGGCCATGCGGTTTGCGTTTTCGACCCTCAAGTTGGTCGTGGAGCCCGGCGGCGCGGTCGCGCTGGCGGCGCTCCTGGCCGGCAAGCTCGATCTCGCCGGCCGCACGGCCGCGATCATCCTGTCGGGAGGCAACGTGGACCCGGAGCTGTTCGCGCGGGTGCTGGGGGAGGAGGTTTGAGGGTCTACTCCGGCGTCCGGGCGCCTGACAGCCGCCGAAAGGCCGTGGGCTCTCCCACGCCCGCCGCGCTGATCCTCGCGATGGCCTCGCTTAACGGCTCGATGGCGACCGCCATGTGGTGCGCATTGGCGTGCAGCAAGCGGGTCTTGTCGAGCATGATGCCGGCGTGGCCGCGCCAGAACACCAGGTCGCCGCGCCCCGCCTGGTCCGGGGCGACGGGCTCGCCCAGCGCGGCCTGCTGGTCGGCGTCGCGGGGACAGGCCCGGCCGCAGGCATAAAGCGCCTGCTGCAACAGGCCCGAGCAGTCGAGGCCCGGGCCGCCGCGCCCGCCCCACAGATAGGGCGCGCCCAAGAAACGCTCGGCCACGGCCGCCGTGTCGGTGAAGCTCCAACCGACGAGCGCGAGATGGGTGGCGGGAATCCAGCCCACGCCCGCGGCGCGGACGAGCGGGCCGCGCTCTTCGGTCAGGGTGACCAGGGCGTTGAGGCTGAGCGGGCCGAAGGGGGGCGATTTGATCGAAGGTTCCGCGAAGGCGAAGGTGGTGCGCGCGGTGACCCAGTGGGTCGGGGTGAGAAGGTCGGCCGACAGCGCCTCGGTCTCGACGAAGCCCACATAGCCGTCGCGCCGCGCCTGGCCCCAGGCGAATCCCCCCTCGATCTCGAGCACGTCGAAGATCTCGCCGGCCAGGAGTTGGTCGAGCTGTTCGGCGTTCGGATCGGCGGCGGCGCGGAGGGGCGCGATCGGAATGGAGACCTGCATAGGACGGGGATCCGCGAAGCGCTCGGCGCGCAGAAGGCCCTGCAGGCCGGCGGCGGCGAGGCCCGGCCGGGCCAGGGTCAGGCAGGGATCGCCACTCATCGGTATCGGGCCTCGAGCATGGCGAAGAGGGCGCGGATGGCCTGGACTTCGGCGCCCCGGGGCCAGCCGGGACGCGCGCGGGGGTTCCAGGCGAAGATGTCGAAATGGATCCACGGCCCGGACGGCGCGAAGCGTTGCAGGAAGAGCGCCGCGGTGATCGAGCCGGCCTGGGCCCAGGGGTCGGAATCGTTACGGATGTCGGCGATGTCACTGTCCAAGGCGCTTGCGTATCCCTCCCACAGCGGCATGCGCCAGACCGGATCGTCCACTGCCCGCGCCGCGACGGCGAGGGCGACGGCGAGTTCGTCGTCCGCGGTGTAGAAGGGCGCCACCTGGGGCCCCAGGGCGACGCGCGCGGCGCCGGTCAGGGTGGCCAGATCGATGGTCAAATGGGGCGACAGCTCCGCCGCCCGGGCCAGGGCGTCGGCCAGGATCAGGCGGCCCTCCGCATCGGTGTTGCCGACCTCGATGGTCAGGCCCTTGCGTGAGGCGAGCACGTCGCCCGGGCGCATGGCGTCGCCGGCGATCGCGTTCTCCGCCACGGGAATCAGGACGGCGAGGCTGACGGGCAAGGCCGCGGCCATGATCAGCCGGGCCAGAGCCAGGGCGTGAGCGGCGCCGCCCATGTCCTTTTTCATCAAGGCCATGCCGGCCGATGGTTTGATGTCCAGCCCACCGGTGTCGAAGACCACGCCCTTGCCGACCAGGGCGACGAGAGGCCTTGCCGCCTCGCCCCAGCGGATCTCGATCATCCGGGGCGCCCGTTCGGCGACCGCCGCGCGGCCGACCGCGTGGACGGCGGGATAGCCCGCTTCGATCAGGGCGTCTCCCGCGGTGACCGTCATCGTCGCACCGAAGGCCTCGGTGATCTCGCGCGCGATAGTCTCCACCTGGCGCGGGCCCATGTCGCTGGCCGGGGTGTTGATCATGTCCCGGGCCAGGGCGCAGGCATG
>JBBQGZ010000018.1:0-29565 GCA_038323535.1 Caulobacterales bacterium | reverse complement strand
GCGCGGAACAAGGATGTCTTTACCGTCGATGGTCGCTACACCCACGAGAGCCAGCGACTGGACGCCTCTCGAGCGTTAGGCCTGTCGCAAAACCGCACCGATTCCCTGAACGATATCCGCGCCAACGCGTCCTACTACTGGCGCAACCAGATCGGCGGGACGGTCGGCGCCTTCGACACCTGGGGCTCGGCCGACAACCTCCTCTATGCCGGGAATAGCACGTTCAAGCCCGACAGTTCGGGGCTCTCGTTCCAGCTCGACGGAACACCTTTCGGCGCCGGCGGATCACCCTTTGGGCCGCGCTTCAACATGCGCGTCGGCGTCCAGTACACGGCCTATCTGCGCTTCGACGGCGCGCGGCAAAACTTTGATGGGTCGGGCCGAAACGCATCGGACAACAACACCTTGAGGGTATTTACGTGGCTCGCCTACTGAGCGGCCTGGCTCCCAAACGAGGGCTTTAGGCAGTGGTGTTCACGTAGGCGAAGTTGTATGGCGCCCGCGCCGAGTGATCGAGTCCGTCTCGACGGGGTGTGGCGCGCTAGTCGGCGTCCGCCTTCACTCCGAGGTGCGGGCTGGTCGAGATGTTTCCGTCGACGGAGCAAGGCATCGTGCCCACGAAGGCGACCTTGCTGAATTTGATCAGCCCATGGGGATTCAGCTTGGCCGGGATTTCGGTCGGACCGCACGTCGCGCCGTGGACGAACTGGATGGCGAAACCGTGGATATTGAGCGGATGAAAGCCCCCGAAGCCTCCTTCTTCGATGGACACCAGCCAAGGCAGGCCCGTCGCCTGGATGGTGTTGCACTGATGGCCCACGAATGACACGGAGGTCACGCTAGCCCGCCTGTCGCCGGTCGAAAGCACCATGCCGAGGCCGCAGGAGAACGACCGGCGCGAGGTCAGGGTGATGGAGCCACTGGCTACGATCGTGGCGTTCCTGGGCGTGAAGTGCATGCCGTCGACCGGCGCTGCGGTGCGGAAGCTCGCGCCGCTGTCATCGAGCTCGCCTGCCTGGACAGTAACCGCGAGCGCGAGCGTGGTAGCGGCCGCAACGGCGCTGCCTAGCTTATGCATGATGCTTCCCGTTGAGATTTGTGACCGGCCGAGGACGCCGGCTTCGGTTCCCCTTGCGGGGATGGCGAGGCAAACCTCTCCGTCCAGCGGGGGTACTAGTCGCGTCTCTATTGATTGTCCATGCGGCCCCGCATCACAGCGGGTTGGGGCGGCGCCGGTGGGATGGACGAGGCCGGCCCTGTCAACAAAATGCCTTCGCCCCGTGAACCTTTCGCGAGTTCGCGTCCTCTTAGGGGTACGGGACGTTTGCCAGGGGCAGGCATCCGACGCGCGAGGATGCACATCCACCATCAATCGTCATCGAACGGAGGCTTAAAGTGGAACTATCCGGCATTACCTCGCCCTGGGCCATGAATGGCTCGGTCGATTCGTTACAATCCACTCAGGAACTCATCAGGAACGGCGAGTTCAAGCTCGGCCATCTACAGGATTGGAAGACGTTCACCACCGAGTCCGGGACGCTCGGGTTCCCGCCCGACCCTACGACGGTGCGTTTCGATGTGACGGGCACGCGGGTGCAGAGCGCGGCCCAGTTCCAGGTTGGCCAAGCGGGCGATGTCGGAACCGAGGAGGGCGGCGGCCTCAAGCAGGGGATCAAGACCCAGGCCGGCGATCTCGTGTTCTCCGCTGACATCGCGGCGTTCGCCCGGGTCGTGAATCTTGAGGGGGGCACGTTCAGCGTACTACTGGATGGTGTGACCGAAGACACCGTTTCCTTCGGCATCATGCCGAGAGGCACGACGGATCGCGGCACGCTCGCCTTCGACGTCCCGGTAACGGCCAGACGCCACGTCGTGGAAATCCTGATCACCCGACAATTCACGATCGGCGACCGGCGGGGGGCCACGCCCTTCGAATATGTGACCAATGTCTCGGCTACCCAGCCGGGGGTCGGGGCCGCGGCCAGGACGACCCCCGCCGCGCCGGCGCACCAGTTCGTCGCGGCGATGGCTGGCATCGGAGGTTCGGCCGGCGGGACGATTCACACCGCCCAGGCCATGGCGGCGCATCAACCGGTGTTCGCCAAGCCGCACGCTGTCTTCGCTTAGACCGACACCGCCGACGCCCCTCCATCCATGGATCAGGAGCGCCAGCCGGGTTAGTGGTTTTCCGGCTTGGCCGTTCCCTCCTTTCCGGCCGAGTCAGGGCCGAAGCAAGCGTGATGACTTGCTTCGGCCTGCCTCGGCTGGCCCGGAATCCCGCGCATGTGATCGTGTCGTCGTCCGCGACTTGCGGCCAATCGCAAACAAGTCGGTGGAACGGATCGATCGAAGGGCTCGGAGCCGCGGTTTCCCGCGGCGCGTCAGGCGCCTGCTCGAGGCCGGTCCGGACCGAGGGGGACGGCCTTCAATCCGTGGGCTGTTCCCACTGAAAACGGTCAGGCTGGCCAAGCTCACCCTACTCATGACGCCCCAACAGGCCCTCAAATCGCATCCTTCATATGCCCTCGTTGATCCGCGCCCAGTCCATCCTCGCCCTCCAACCGAGGGCCGATGAAAACCGGACACTTCACGAGCTAGCCACACCCCTCGGGCGAGCTGTTGAAATAGCGGAACGGGTTGGGCATGCTGGCGGCATATCGGCCGCTGGGTTACCGACGGGCGAATTTGCTCTGAGAGTGCCATCGAGAGGTCGTGGGGGCGGGTCGAACGTGGCAGGGAAGCGGCAGAGGGTATTGGTGCTTTATCTCGCCAACTCGGCCCTGGACGCACCGGTCATCGCCTGGGCCCTCTACGACGGGACCGGCGAAACGCTGCACATGGCCGGTGACGCCGACGAGCCGCCCTATGCCTCGGGGCTGGCCGCGCTCAGGGACGGCTGGCGCCTCTTTCAGGCGTCCCAGCTTCTTCCCCACCCCCGCGGCGAGGAGTTCGATCTCGCCTATCTCAAGTACGAATTCCTTTTCGAGCAATGGGGCGAGATGGCGTGACCGCCGCGACGCCCCTCCTCACCTCCGAGCAGATGGCCCACTTCGTGGCTCGCGGCTTCCTGCGTTTCGACGCCGTCGCGCCCGACGAGATCAACGCGCGGTTCATGAACGAGGCCGGGCGCGCGGCCGAGCCCGCGCCGGGGCGACGGGTCGCCAAGGCTCTGGGCGATCTTCTCGCCCGCAACGCGATTCCCGAAATCGCGCCGGGCGCGCCGCTGTGGAGCGCCTATCCGGAGGGGAGCGCCGTGCAACGGCTCCTCGCACTGCCTCTGGTGCGCGGCGCGATCGAGAGCCTCGTGGGCGCCGACCCCATCTTCGATCACCATTTCCTGCACGTGACCTTCCCGCCGCGCTACCACAAGGCCGCCGACGCCGCCAACGTCTCGCAGCACACCCACCAGGATTCCACCGTCGACCCGCGTTTGGCCTTCGATCTGCAAATCATGTACTACCCTCACGCGGTGACGCGGCCGATGGGGGGCACGCGGTTCATTCCGGGTACGCACCTGCGCAAGGTCAGCGAGGTGGCCCTGGGTCGATACCAGAACATGCTGGGCCAACAGCACATGGTCTGCGAGGCCGGGACCTTGCTCTTCCTGCATCACGGCATCTGGCACGGCGGGGGCGTGAACCTGTCGGATCGCACCCGCACCATGTTCAAGATCAGGCTGCATCCCAGCGCGCCGCAGGTCCGCTGCTGGGACATTCCCGAGCGCCTCGAGCCGGCGCCGCAACGGCCCATCTTCTTCCTCAAGCAGGCGCCCCCGCCCGACACCGTCGCGGCGATCCTCACCACCCCCGAGCCCTGGTTCGAACAGGACACCGGCCGGCTCGAATTCATCAACCGCATCAAGCTGTGGCGCTACCTCACCGGCGATCCGGAATACGACGCCGACTACTGGATGACCCGGATCGAGAACCAGGCGGGCATTCGGGGCTAGAGTAAGATTCGGACCCGAGCCGGAATCGATACGGGTCCGAATCTTGCTCTAGAGCGTGATGGCTCTAGATTAAACCATAGGATGCCGGCAGGCGCCTTTGCCCTATCCAGACGTAACTGCACCCTCGCGGTCGACGGTAACCCGGGTGGTCCTACCTCCCTTGGTCGCCTGGCCGTGCCACGCACCGCCGTCGTCCCGGATCAACCCTTTGATGTCTCGGTAACCACCGTTGTAGATGTAAGCGGTAGCCTGCTCCTCGCTCATCGGGGAGGTGCTCGCCTTTGACACGACGGTGTCGGCCACACGCGCGGCGTTCGGGCTTGGCGAACAGCCGGAAAGGGCAACAAGCAGAAGCAGGTAAAGGGTGGTCTTTGCCATAGGCCTGCTCCTTGATTCACTCAGATTGGTCATTCGTCGGGAGTGAACCGAAATTTGCCGGGGCGCAATCAGTTCGGTGGCGGGGGCTGCGGAAGGGGCTTTGACGGCCGGAACCGTGATGCCTTTCGGACCGTTGCGCCAATACCGGTGTAGACCAGTGGCGGGACGGATCACGGTCCTCCGACCGTGAGACGTGCGGGAGGTTCGCCTCCGTGGCCGCGAGGCGAGAAATCGTCTTTAGGCCCCCGCCTTCGGACGGGCCGTCGCCCGCGCTCGGGAACCCTGCAACCACTTGGTTCGCTCACAGGATCGTTCCGAACCAGGCTCCGACGCCCGCCGTCACAGCCATCGCCAATGCCCCCCAGAACGTGACGCGCATGGCGCCGGTCGCCACGTTTGCGCCGCCGGCGCGCGCGGCCAGAGCCCCTAGACCCGCCAGGCAAACCAATGAGGCCACGGAAACGAAGGCGATTACGTTCGCCTGAGGGGCTGCGGCGGTCACGAGTAGAGGCACGGCTGCTCCCACCGAGAAGCTGGCGGCGGATGCGATTGCGGCCTGGATCGGACGAGCCCTCAGAGTTTCCGAGATCCCGAGTTCGTCCCGTGCGTGAGCACTGAGCGCGTCGTGGGCCATGAGCTGGTCGGCCACCTGTTTGGCGAGGGACGGATCCAGGCCGCGACCGATATAAATCGCGGCAAGCTCCTGGTGCTCCCCCACCTCGTCCGTCTTGAGCTCCCTGCGCTCAAGGTTGAGATCGGCCTGCTCAGTGTCCGCCTGGGAGTGAACCGAAACGTACTCGCCGGCGGCCATCGACATAGCCCCCGCGACCAAGCCGGCGACGCCCGCGATGAGCAGGCTGCCGCGACTCCCATGCGCCGCGGCGACGCCCAGCACCAGACTGGCTGTCGACAGTATGCCGTCGTCCGCGCCCAATACCGCCGCGCGCAACCATCCGGCCTTTCCCGTGCGGTGTCTTTCTCTGCGAGGTTCCAGCATGTTTGAACCCTCCTGGCCCAGCCTACACGCAAACCCGGCCATGGCGCGAGAAGGCGCTCAGAAGCCCGCTGACGGCCGCTTCGGGTCGAGCGCCTGGGAAAAACAGCGGCGCCCCGCCCGATTGACTCCACGGGCCGCCCAGAGTCCGGGAGGGGGCATTGTAGGGGCGCGACTCGACAACCCTACCTCGCAGGTCCACGCTCGGACCGAGCCGCCCAAGCGTCCCGCCTAATGTTTCGCCCGTTCCCAAACGCGGCTCGAGATTTGAGGAGGACACTATGCCCACTCCGACCATCCAATGGGCCTTCGACCAAGGCGGCGACTGGGCGACCACCTTCAACTGGAGTCCCCACCGGCTTCCCAATTCCACCGACGACGTGGCCATCGACACCGCCAATGTGCGTGTTGTCACCCACAGCATCGGGACGAGCACCGTCCACAGCCTCACCGTTGGCAACGATTTCTTCACGGTCTCCGGCGGATCGCTGAGAATCAATTCCACGTCGAGTTTCGCTATCCTGCTGACGGTCTCGGGCGGGACAATGAGGTTCGGCGGCGCGGCGACGGCGGCGCTCTTCCGCCAGAGTGGTGGCACGGTTCGGGGCGCGGGCACGCTGACGGTGACCGGGCAGACGACCTTTGCCTCGACCCTGCTGGAGACCGGCGCCGGCAGGACCTTGCTAAAAGGCGACTCCGCGTTCAACGGCGTCAGCGGCGATGTATTTGGCGTGGATGGCGGCCGCACCGTCGAGAATCAGGGGGCGCTCACGCTGTCGGGATTCGCAAAGATTGTCCTGGGTCTCAACCCATTCGGCGCCAGTCTTGGTGGCGGCACGATGAAGAACGACGCCGCCGGGACCATCGACATGCAGGACAATTCTGAAATCAGTTCCATCGCCGGCGGCGCCACCAGCTTCATCAACGCCGGTACGCTCAAGAAGACCGGTGGGACCGCCTTGAGCATCATCCGGGTCGACACCACGGATACCGGCTCCATCGAAGCGGCGAACGGCACGCTGGAGTTCCTCAACCCGATCACCGGCGACGGGAGCTTGGTCGTCGATACGGGCGCGGCCCTCGAAGTGAAAGCTTCGGCGGCGGCGACGCTCAAAATGACCTTCAATGGCGGGACCTTGGCGCTCGGCGATCCGGCCAGTTTCGCGGCGACGATCCACGCCTTCGGCGCCGGCGACACCATCGATCTGGTGTTCAGGCAGGCCACCAAGGCGACCCTGGGGGCGGGCGACACTCTGGTGATCAAGAACGGGACGACGACCATCGCCACCCTGCAACTGGCCGGGAACCATGCCGGCGACACATTCCATGTCGCGTCCGACGGCCACGCCGGGACGCTCATCACCGTGACGCCCGGCCCGGCGCACGTGGCGCCGTTCGTCGCCGCCATGGCCGGGCTCGGGGCCGGAGACGGTGGCGGGCCGGTGTTGGTGTTCAGTGAGGCGCACTACACCCATCCGCCGATGCTGTCGGCGCCCCGGATGGCGATGGCCTGATCACCTAGGCTGCGCGAACGCCCGCATGATCTCCAGCGCGATGTCGCGCTGACTCAGGGACGGCCGCCCAGTCGTCCAGCACGTCCGCCCGCCCCCTTCATCAGGCCCGTAGTCCAGGAAAGCCCCCACGGGCGCGCGAAGGGCCACGGCGAGCCCGAAGCACAATGGTCTCCGCTAGAGACAGCCCGCCAGCGGGATTCCCGAGGCCGGGCTGTCCCCGCGCGTCAGACGGGCTAGGAACCCGCGACAGGTATCGTGTGGCTGATCTTGCCATACATCGTCGCGCCGCCGGCCGGCGGATTCGCGCGGGCGCCCGGCGGCTGGAGTGAAACGCCCATGGCCTGTTTGGGGGATGAACAGAGGAGCGCCTTCTTGGGCTTGGGGCCGATCGGCGAGAGCGTGGGGCTGAACGAGGTGACCGAGCCGGCGGCCGTCTGCCCGTCGTTCGAGAACGTGAGATTGAAGTTGATGGTGAAATAGGCGCCGGCGGTGGAGTCGCTCACCTTGCGATTGACGATCGGCTGGTTGAGGCCGTAGCCCCACCCGGTGTTCAAAATCGAGGCGTCGCTGCACAGAGCGCTGTAGATCACCGCGGCGCTCGTCACCGAGAGGTTGCCGGAGCCGTCGTCGGTCACGGTGAACAAGACGCCGTTGCCGTCGGCGGAGGTTCCGGCATAGGTCCCTGCCACCTGGGTGCCGGCGGGGCCCGCGATGACTGTCATGACGTGGTTCCTTCCGGGAAGATGGTGGGCAGCCTCTGGAGGGACGTGAACAAATATGGAACGCTTGAGTCAAGCGCCCCTTGCTAAACGGCCACAGGACGATCGCGGCAAGCCATCCGCGCCGGCCCGGGCTTTTGACGCTATTGTCCAATTTCGGTGGCTGTTCACATTCGCGTATGCCCCATTTGTGCCCCAGCAACGCGCCTGAGCCGAAGGGCGAACCGGTCCGCCGCCCTACGTTAGCTAATGTTTTCAATGTGATAGTGGCGGAGAGGGCGGGATTCGAACCCGCGATACCCTTACGAGTATGCCGCATTTCGAGTGCGGTGCTTTCAACCGCTCAGCCACCTCTCCAAACCATGAGGCGGAGACCCTTAAAGGGAGGGCTCCGGCGAGCGAAGGCGCGGACCCTAGCGACGCCCGTGGGGCGGCGCAAGGCCGTCTCCGGACGCGCGGTCAGAACCGGCCGCCGCGCCCCTCGCCGCCGGCGAAGCGGGTGGCGCCGGCAGTGGTCTCGCCCGTGGCGAGCGTTTCGCGGCCGAGGCGCGCCTCCAGGGTTGTGGCCTCGTCCCAGGTGAGGCTCCACTGCTCCAGCGCCGAGCGGCGGTCGTTGCGGAGGCAGGCCTGGGGAAAGGCGGCGAGCTGATGCGCCAGTTCGATCGCCGCGGCCAGGGCCTGCCCATCCTTCACCACCCGATTGGCGAGCCCCATGGTCAGGGCCTCGGCGGCCTCCACCGGCCGGCCGGTGAGGATGAGGTCCATGGCCCGCGAGGCGCCGATCAGCCTGGGCAGGCGCACCGTGCCCAGATCCACCAGCGGCACGCCGAAACGGCGGCAGAAGACGCCGAAGACGGCCCCCTCGGCCGCGACGCGCAGGTCGGCCCATAGAGCCAGTTCCAAGCCGCCGGCCACCGCATAGCCCTCGACGGCGGCGATCACCGGCTTGGAAAGTTCCAGGCGGGTCGGGCCCATGGGGCCGAAGTCGCCGTCCAAAGCGATGCGATTGCCCGGCCGGCCCTCGGCCAGGCTCTTGAGATCCGCCCCGGCGCAGAAGTTGCCCCCGGCGCCGGTCAAGACCGCCACTTTCAGGGCGTCATCCGCGTCGAAGGCGAGGAAGGCGGCGTGGAGCGCCCGCGCCGTATCGGGATCGACGGCGTTGCGCCGCTCCGGTCGCGACAGGGTGATCACCGCCACCGGCCCGTCCGGCGCCTGAAGGACGCTGTCTATGCGCCCGCTGTTCAGGCCGGCCCGCCCGGTTTGGCGGGTTCGCCGGCGGGCGTGGGGGTTCCAGGCTTGGCCAACGCGGGCGTCCCCGAGGGTGCGGCGACCGGCTTGCCGACGGTCGCGGCCCCGGGCGCCGGAGCGCCGGCGGGGGCGGTGGGCGCGGCGGCGGCGGCCTTCGGCTTGGGCGCCGGGATCGGCACGCTGGAGCCCAGGGTGCGCAGATAGGCGATGACGTTGATCCGGTCCTGTTGCTGCTTGAGGCCGACGAAGGTCATCTTGCTGCCCGCCATATACCTCTGAGGCCCGGCGATGAAATCGTCGATGTGGTCATAGTCCCAGACCGGTTGTTTGGCCGCGAAGGCGATCATCGCCGCCGAATAGGCGAAGCCTGGATGGCTGCCCGGCTTGCGGCCGACCACCCCGAACAAGCCGGGGCCGATGCCGTTGGTCCCCGCCGGATCGAAGCTGTGGCACGATTTGCAGGCGGCGGTCTTGGCCTCGCCGGCGGCTACGTCGGCGGTGGGTAGCACGGTCCCCCAGTCCGGCGGCGGCGCCGGAGCCTCGGCTTCGCCTCCGCCGACGTCCGGCGCGACGGCGATCAGATATCCGGGCTTGGCGGGGGGCGTCTTCTGGAAGAACTCCGGGATCACCGCGTTGAGGCCGACGATGACCAGCGCCGTTGTCAGCACCGCGGCGAGGACCTTGTTGGTCGAGAGGTCGCTCATCGAAGAAGCTCTGGCCCCTTGGAAAATCGGCGCGGCGCCGAAGGGGGCCCGCGACCCTCAAGGCCCGCCCCTGTTGCTTCGGCGTCTCTTACACGCTACCGGCGCTGGCGCAAACGGCCTTTGGACCCCGGCCGGAACCCACGTCCGGCGCCGCATTGGCCAGACCGTCATGACCCCGATCGTTCTCATCCCGGCCCGGATGGCGGCCCGGCGGCTGCCGGGAAAACCCCTGGCGGACATCGGCGGCGTGGCCATGATCGTGCGGGTTCTGGAGTGCGCCCAGGCCGCCGGGCTTGGCCCGGTCGCGGTGGCGGCGGGGGAGGCCGAGATCGTCGAGGCGGTGAGGGCGGCCGGCGGCCGGGCCGTGCTCACCGACCCGGCGCTGCCTTCGGGTTCCGATCGCATACTGGCGGCGCTGGCGGCGCTCGATCCCGAGGGCCGGCATGACGTGGTCGTCAACCTCCAGGGAGACATGCCGTTCGTCGATCCGGCGGTGTTGACCGCCTGCGCCGCCCTGCTGGAGAGCGAGCCCGCCTGCGACATCGCCACCGCGGTCGCGCCCGAGGCGGACACCGGCGACCGGGCCAACCCCGACATAGTCAAGTCGGTCCTGGCCATGGGCGAAGGCGGCTTGGCCGGCCGGGCGCTCTATTTCACCCGCTCCACGCTGTTCGGGGAGGGGCCCGTCTGGCGGCACGTGGGCGTCTACGCCTTTCGCCGCGCGGCGCTCCTGGCCTTCAACACCGCGCCGCCGTCGCCGCTGGAGCGGCGCGAAGGCCTCGAACAGCTCCGCGCCCTGGAGATCGGCCTTTCGATCTGGGCCGTCGTCGTGGGCCACGCGCCGATCTCCGTCGATACGCCTGCGGACCTCGCGGCGGCCCGCGCCCACGCCCGGAGCCTGGGATGACCGACGGCCCAAGGATCGCATTCCAGGGAGAGCCCGGCTCCAACAGCGACGAGGCCTGCCGCGCCTATTTTCCGGGCCACGAGCCGGTCCCCCACGCCGCTTTCGAGGATGTCTTCGAGGCGGTGAAGCGCGGCGACTGCGCCCTGGCCATGATCCCGGTGGAGAACTCGATCGCCGGCCGGGTGGCCGACGTCCATCATCTGTTGCCGTCGTCTGGCTTAAGAATTGTCGGCGAGCGGTTCAAGCCGATCCGCTTCCAGCTCATGGCCAATCCCGGCGCCCGGCTCGAAGACGTGCGGACGGTGACCAGCATGCCCATCGCCCTTGGCCAATGCCGCAAGACCCTGCGGCGCCTGGGCGTGCGCGCCGAGAACGCCAGCGACACCGCCGGGGCGGCCAGGGCCCTGGCCGAACGGCCCGACCCCACCCGCGCGGCGATCGCGCCGGCCCTGGCGGCGGAACTCTACGGGCTTTGCATCCTGCTTTCCGACATCGAGGACGAGGCGCACAACACCACCCGCTTCCTGGTCATGTCGGCCGAGTTCGATCCGCCGCGCCCGCCAGCCGGGGCGCCGTGCGTCACCAGCTTCGTCTTTCGGGTCCGGAACCTGCCGGCCGCGCTCTACAAGGCCATGGGCGGGTTCGCCACCAACGGCGTCAACATGACCAAGCTCGAAAGCTACATGGAGAACGGGACCTTCACCGCCACCTTCTTCTACGCCGAGGTCGACGGCCGGCCCGAGGACGCCCCCCTGGAGCGCGCCTTCGAGGAACTGTCCTTCTTCTGCGACCACTTCGAGATCCTCGGCGCCTTCCCCGCCGACCCGTTCCGAGGGCGGATGTAGCGCGGGCCGGCCCCTTGGAGCGCGGGCGTCTCGCCCGCGGCCATTCCGCTTGCCGCGAGACGCGCCGGCGGACGGGGACGTCCGCCCTCCGAGGCCTCCATCGTCGCCCGCAAAAATTTCTTCAGTCCCCCCGATGGGCGTCATCGTGGTGTCATGAATAGTCACTAGCTCTCGGGTGCAATTTCGAGGTAAAACTACGGAAACACAGTGACCGTGGGTACGCGCGGGCGCATACGTCTGTATGAGGACGAAATTGTACTGATCAATCCCTAGGAGAGGCGAGCAATGCGAATGTCGAGAAAGTCCCAGCTTTTGGCCACGGTGCTGGCCTGCGCCCCGCTCGCCGCCTGGGCCGGCGACGGCATCGGGCCGTTTACCAGCGGCGTCGGCGCGCCCCAGCCGGCCGTGGGCGCTCCGCCGAACATACTGAGCCCCGATTTCACGGCGACCGTGGTGGCGACTGGGACCGACCCGCTGGAAAATCCCTCGGGCGTCATCACCACCTACGGCAAGCTTTCCACCGGCGTACAGACCGAACCTGACCAGAATACCTATGTCGACCTGCCAGGCCTGGTCAAAGGGCCGACGCCGAAGTACTACTACGGTCACAACTTCCTCATCCAGGGTCACGAGGATTCGGGCGGCCTCGCCTATGTCACCCGGATCAATCTCGACGTGACCGATCCGGCCCACCGGATCACGCTCCTGACCGCCGTGGGCGACGATCAGCTCACCCACTTCAACCGCCTGGACGGCTCGACCTACGATCCCTTCACCAAGACGCTCCTCGCCACGCAGGAGGGCGGGGCCACCGATGGCGGGGTGATCGAGATCACCACGAAGAGCTGGCCGCCGGTCGTGACGACACACTACGACAGCATGGGCCGATGCGGGGTCGAGGGGATCCACCTCGACGACAAGGGGCGGATCTACCTGGTGGAGGACACCGGCGGAATCGGCGCCAGCAACGATCCCAACGACATCAACGGGCCCGTCAAGGTCGCCCGTCAGCCCAACTCCTACGTCTATCGTTTCATTCCCAAGAGGGCCGGGGATCTCAGCTTGGGCGGGAAACTCCAGGCGCTCCAGGTGCTCGTCGACGGCGCCTCCCTGGTGTTCGGGGGGACCACGCCCGAACAGGTGTTCGCCGACGTCTATTCGCCCAAGCAGGTGGAGCTGCACAGCGGCGCATCCTATCCGACTCGCTGGATCACGATCCACAACACCGCCAAGGACGGCACGGCGGACTTCGACTGCAACGCTACGGCGCGCACCGCCGGGGCCACGCCGTTCAAGCGCCCCGAAAACGGGACCTTCAAGCCGGACGGCAAGTTCCGCACCTTCTACTTCGCGATCACCGGTGACACCAACAGCCTGTCCGGCTCGGTCCCCGAGTTGGCGGCGCGCGGCGCGTGGGGTGGCCTCTTCGAACTGGATCTGAACCAGCTCCAGGACGAGGGAACGATCAAGCTGATCGTCCTGGGGGACGCTGTCCACAATTCGTTCGACAACGTCACCTTCGGCGACAGCCAAACGCTCCTCGCGTCGGAGGACCGCGGCGACACCCTGCACGATCAGCTGAACGCCCTCGACTCCATCTGGGCCTATCCCCTGACCGCCCTGGGCTCGCCCTTGCGGGTCTTCGCCCAGGGGCGCGACACCAGCGCTTCGGGGGCCGGCGTGGAGGACAACGAGCCCACCGGAATCCATGTCTCCAACGGAGGCATAGAGCGCCCGATCCAATACGGGACGACCTACAACCTGCCCGAGGCGCGGGGATTCTTCACGCAGCAGCACGGCGACAACACCACCTACGAGCTGCATCACAACTGATCGAAGCCGACCGCCGGCCCTGGACCATCCGGGGCCGGCGGCGGCGCCTATCCCTCTTCCGCCCAGGCCTTGATCAGCTGATGGGCGATGGCCAGGCCGGGCGGGGCCTTGGCGTCGGGATGGTCGCCGCGGATCAGGGCCCGCGCTTCGTCCCGGCCGAACCAGCGCACCTCGTCGATCTCGACGTTGTCCGCGACCGCGTCGTCGGTCTCGATCTGGGCGATCAGGCCGATCATCAGGGTCGAGGGCCAGGGCCAGGGCTGGGTGGAATGATAGCGGACCGACGTCACCCGCACCGCCGCCTCCTCGAAGAGTTCCCGCGCGCAGGCCTCTTCGATGGATTCGCCGGGCTCGAGGAACCCGGCGAGGGCTGAATACATGCCCTCCGGCCAGGCGGCCTGACGGCCCAGGAGGCATTTCTCCCCCTTCGCCGCCAGCATGATCACCACCGGGTCGGTGCGTGGGAAATGCTGGGCGCGGCAGGCGGGGCAGACCCGTTTCCAGCCGCCGTCGACGACCTCGGTGATCTGGCCGCACGCGGCGCAGTGGCGGTGTTTCCGCCGCCATTCGAACACCGACTTGGCGGTCGCCAGGATCGCCGCGTCTCCCGCCGGCAAGGTGAGGGCGATGGCGCGCAGCTCCTCGAAACGCCCCAGCCCCTCCAAAGGCCCCTCGGCCGGGTCGGCCCCGCCCTCCAGATCCACGGCGAACACCGCGTCTTCCTTCCACAGGCCCAGGAACAACAGGTGCTCGGGGCCGCCCGAGAGCGTGCGGGCCATGTCGGCGGCGAGGTAGGCGATCTGAACGCCCCCGCCCTTGGCGTCCTCCACCAGGGGCTTGCCGTTCCACAGGGCGACGGCCAGGGACCGCGGCGCGGCCAGCCCCTCGGCGATCCAGGCCTCGTCTGTCCGGCGATAACTGGCGCGGTCCAGGGGGTTGCCGGAGAAGGTGTTGGTGAAGGCGTCCAGGGGCATGGGAGGGGTCTTAGAGGCTGTCGCGACGCCCGTCATGCCCTTGGCTTGCGCGCGCCCGCCGGCCACGCGATATAGGGCCTGGAGATCGGCGATGGGCGGAGGCCTCGCCAACCCGGTCAGGTCCGGAAGGAAGCAGCCGTAACGAGATTTGCTCCGGGTCGTCTGCCGGTCTCCACCCGTCAAGACCCTTGTCCATCATGACCGATCAAAACCCCACGCCCGAGAGCGACCCCGGCGAGCGTGACGAGGGCGCCGCCGACCTGTTCGGCGCCCCGCCGGCGGGCGCGCCGGCGCCCTACACCGTCCTCGCCCGCAAGTACCGGCCCCGGAGCTTCGACGACCTGATCGGCCAGGAGGGCATGGTCCGGACCCTGAAGAACGCCTTCGCCACCGGGCGGATCGCCCACGCCTTCATGCTCACCGGGGTGCGCGGGGTCGGCAAGACCACGACCGCCCGGCTCCTGGCCCGGGCGCTCAACTACGAAAGCGAGGCCGTCCATCAGCCCAGCGTCACCGACCTGGCGGTGGAGGGCCGCCACTGCCGGGCGATCGTCGAGGGCCGTCACCTGGACGTGCTCGAGCTGGACGCCGCCAGCCGCAGCAAGGTGGACGAGATGCGCGAGCTCCTGGACGGGGTGCGCTACGCCCCCGCCGAGGCGCGCTACAAGGTCTATATCATCGACGAAGTGCACATGCTCTCGACCCAGGCCTTCAACGCGCTTCTGAAGACCCTCGAGGAACCCCCGCCCCACGCCAAGTTCATCTTTGCCACCACCGAAATTCGCAAGGTTCCGGTGACCATCCTTTCGCGGTGCCAGCGCTTCGACCTGCGCCGGGTGGAGCCGGAGGTGATCATCGGCAACCTCGCCGCCCTGGTCGAGGCCGAAGGGGGACGGATCGAGCCGGAGGCCCTGACCCTGATCGCCCGCGCCGCCGAAGGCTCGGTGCGCGACGCCCAGTCCCTGCTCGACCAGGCCCTGGTCCAGGCCGAAGCGGGCCAGAGCGTCGGCGCCGCCGCGGTGCGCGACATGCTGGGCCTGGCCGACCGGGCCCAGACCATCGAGCTGTTCGAAAAGACCGTGCGCGGCGAGGCCGGCCCGGCGATCGAGGCGTTCCGTGCCCTCCACGGTTTCGGCGCCGATCCGGTCACCGTCATGCTCGACTTGTTGGAGCACTGCCACGGCGCCTCGGTCTCCAAGGCGCTCGGCCCGGACGCCCTGAGCCTGCCCAAGGATCAGGCGGCGCGCCTGGCGGCCCTGGGCGCGACCCTGTCGGCCGGGACCCTGGCGAGGCTTTGGCAGATGCTGCTCAAGGCCCTCGACGAGGTGCGCCGCGCGCCCGATCCGGCGACGGCGGTCGAGATGACCCTCATCCGCCTGGCCTACGCCGCCGACCTTCCGGGGCCAGAAGAGGCGCTCAAGGCGTTTCGAGCCGGCGAGCCGACAACCGGTGACGCGCCGCGTCCAGGGCCGACCGGCGCGGGCGGCGCGGTGACCGCGCGCGCTCCCAGCTTACGCCCCCAGACCCGGGCGGGCGCCGCGCCGAACCCTCAGTCCTTCGAAGACGTCGCGCGGCTGATTGACCAGCGTCGCGATATCGGCCTCAAGCTCGATCTGGAAAAATACGTCCGCCCGATAAGCTTTCGCCCCGGCGCGATCGTCTTCGAGCCGACCCCCGGCGCCCCGTCGAACCTGTCGCAGCGTCTGGCGGCGCGCCTGAAGGAATGGACCGGCCAGCCTTGGCTGGTGGCCTCCGAGGGCGGCGGCGGGGCCGAGACTCTCCTGGAGCGCCAGAAGAAGGCTTTGGCGGCGGCGCACGCCGAGGCCTTGGCCGAGCCCTTCGTGCGGGCGGTGATGGACACCTTCCCGGGAACCGAGATCCTCGAGGTTCGCCAGATGGCGGCCCCGGCGGTGAGCGCTGGCGACAACGAGGACTAGACCGCCATGAAAGACCTCGGATCCTTGATGAAACAGGCCCAGGCCATGCAGGAAAAGCTGCAGGCCGCTCAAGCGCGCCTGGCCGAGACGCTGGTCGAGGGCGCGGCCGGCGGCGGCATGGTGCGCGTGACCTTGAAAGGCGGCGGCGAACTGGTGCGCCTGACCCTGGAGGAGAGCCTGATCGCCCCGGGCGAGGGGGAGATCATCGCCGACCTGATCATCGCCGCTCACGCCGACGCCAAGCGCAAACTCGACGCCGCCCAGAACGATGTCATGCGTGAGGTCGCCGGCCCCCTGGCGGGGCTGCCCGGCATGCCCAAATTCTAGACCCGTGGGCGCCTCCGCGGGACCCGAGATCGAGCGGCTGATCGCTCTTCTGGCCAAGCTTCCGGGCCTGGGCCCGCGTTCGGCCCGGCGCGCGACCCTGACCCTGCTCAAGAAGCGCGACCAGTTGCTAGCGCCCCTTAGCCATGCCCTCGCCGACGCCGCCGCCAAGGTTCGCACCTGCCAGGTTTGCGGAAGCCTCGACACCACCGATCCCTGCGCCATCTGCGCCGATCAGGCGCGCGACGGCGCCCTGCTTTGCGTGGTGGAAGAGGCCGGAGCCTTGTGGGCGATGGAGCGCGCCGGCGCCTTCCGCGGCCGCTATCATGTGCTGGGCGGCCTGCTTTCGGCGCTCGACGGGGTGCGTCCGGACTCCCTGCGGATCGCCGCCCTGGCCGTCCGGGCCTCGGCGGACGGTGTCCGCGAGGTGATCCTGGCCCTGCCCGCCACGGTGGACGGCCAGACCACCGCCCACTACATCATCGATCGGCTCGCCGGCGCCGGAGTGGCGGTGAGCATGCTCGCCAGGGGCGTGCCGGTCGGGGGCGACCTGGACTGGCTCGACGACGGGACGATCGCCCAGGCCATGCGTGCCCGGCGCCCGGTGTAAGGTTGGCCGCGCCAAGCGATTCCTGATACGAACGGAGCATGAACGGTTCCGTCTTCCTTGTCGTCGCCCTCGCCGTCGCCGCGGTCGCCGCCTTGGTCTGGGCGATGGCCGAGCGGGCGCGGGCCGGCAGGGCCGAGCTGAAGGCCCAGATGCTCGAAGGCCAGGCCGCCGCCGGCTCCGAACTGCTCAAGGCTCAGGCCGCCATGTCGGCCAACGCGGTGGCCGACGAGCTGGTCAAACGGGCGACCGAGACCTTCAAGGCCCAGGATGTGCTCGCCCAGGCGAAGCTGGAAGCCCAGCTCAAGCCGGTCGCGGAGAGCCTGGCCAAGTTCCAGGAACACGTCGCGGCCGCGGAAACGGCGAGGGCCCGGGAGTCCGGCGGCCTCAAGGCCCAGATCGAACAGCTTCTCGCCGCCTCCACCGCCACCCAGGAGGAGGCTCGCAAACTCTCCGCCGCCCTGCGCCGCGGGGCCGGCGTCCAGGGGCGCTGGGGCGAGCAGATGCTGCGCAATGTGCTGGAGATGGCCGGCCTTCAGGCGCGGACCGACTTCGAAGAGCAGGTGCATGTGGACGCCGATGGCGCGGACCACCGCCCGGACGTCATCGTGAAAATGCCGGGGGGCGGGGTGTTCGTCATCGACGCCAAGTGCTCGCTCACCGCCTTCATGGAAGCGCAGGACGCGGTGGACGAGGCGGCGCGCGAGGCCGCCTTCATGCGCCACGCGCAGAGCCTCAAGGGCCATGTTCAGGGCCTTTGCGCCCGCGCCTATTGGGACAAGCTCGATCTTTCGCCAGATTTCGTCGCCATGTTCGTGCCCGGCGACGGCTTCCTGGCGGCCGCCCTCGAACGCCTCCCCGATCTGATGACCCACGGCCTGGAGCGCCGCGTGATCATCGTCACCCCCACCACCCTCTTCGCTCTTTGCAAGGTGGTCGCCTATGGCTGGCGAGTGGAAAAACAATCGCTCAACGCGGCGCAGATCGCGGCGCTCGGGCGCGAACTCTATAAGCGCCTCTCGACCATGGGCGACCACGCCCGCAATATCGGAAGGTCGCTGGAGGGCGCGGTCAGCCACTACAACAAATTCGTCGGCTCGCTGGAGACCCAGGTGCTGACCCAGGCGCGCCGGTTCGAGGAGCTTCAGGTCGATCACGAGGGCAAGTCCATCGGCGAACTGCCGCCGCTCGAGACCGCCGTGCGACCGCTGGTCAAGGCCGCCCCTGTCTTGACCTTGGCGGACGCGGCGCCTACCTCCGCGCCGTGACCTTGCGCCCCATTCTCACCGTCGATGGCGACCTCGCCACGCTGAAGCGGAAGTCCGCGCCCGTGGGGGAGGTGGACGACGACCTGCGCGCCCTGATGGACGACATGCTGGAGACCATGTACGCCGCCCCGGGCATCGGGCTGGCCGCCATCCAGGTCGGCGTGCCCAAGCGGGTGATCGTCATGGACCTGGCGCGCGGCGAGGGGCCGCCCCAGCCGCGCCATTTCGTCAACCCGCAGATCCTCTGGGCCTCCGAGGAGGTCATGCCTTACGAGGAAGGGTGCCTCTCGGTGCCCGAAATCTTCGACGAAGTGGAGCGCGCCGCAAGGGTGCGCCTGCGCTACCTGGACTATCACGGCCGGGCGGTGGAGGAGGAGGCCGACGGCCTCTACGCTGTCTGCATCCAGCACGAGATCGACCACCTCGACGGCATCCTCTTCATTGACCACCTCTCCCGCCTCAAACGCGACCGGGCGGTGAGCAAGGTGAAGAAGGCCGCCCGGGTGGTGGCCTAGGTTTCAGGCATCGGGGTTCCAGCGCTTGGGCGGGGTCGCTAAACCCACATCGCCATGCGCCTCGCTTTCCTCGGCACGCCCGACTTCGCCGCTCCCACCCTCGCCGCGCTGATCGAGGCGGGGCATGAGGTGGCCTGTGTTTACTCCCAGCCGCCGGCGCAGCGCGGCCGCGGCCAAGCCTTGCGGCCCTCGCCAGTGCAGGCCTTCGCTCAAGACCGCGGCCTGACGGTGCGCACGCCGGTTTCCTTGCGCCCGCCCGGCGAGGTCGCCGCCTTCGCCTCCCTGGATCTCGACGCGGCCGTGGTGGTGGCGTTCGGCCAGATCCTTTCCGAGGGCATCCTCGGCGCGCCGCGCCTGGGCTGCTATAACCTCCACGCCTCCCTGCTGCCGCGCTGGCGCGGCGCGGCGCCGATCCAGCGGGCGATCATGGCGGGGGACGCGGTCACCGGCGTTCAGGTCATGCGGATGACCCCCGGGCTGGACGACGGGCCGGTGCTGGCGTCGGCGACCACGCCCATCGACGCGCTGGATACCGCCGGGACCTTGCATGATCGCCTGGCGCGACTTGGCGCGAGGTTGATGGCGGAGACGATGGCCGCGATGGCGCGCGGCGCGGCTGTCGCCAGGCCGCAGTCCGAGGAGGGCGCGACCTACGCCCGTAAGATCCGGCGCTCCGAGGCGCGTATCCACTGGGACCGCCCGGCGGAGCAGGTCGATCGCCAGATCCGAGGCCTTTCGCCCTTCCCGGGAGCTTGGTTCCTGGCCCCTTCCGATCGCGGGCCGAAACGCGTCAAGGCCCTGCTGTCCCGGGTGGAGGACGGGGCGGGCGAACCCGGCGCCGCGCTCGACGACGGCCTGCTGATCGCCTGCGGCTCGCGCGCCGTCCGCATCCTGCGCGCCCAACGCGAAGGCCGCGGGGCGGCCGACGCAGCCGCCTTCCTCAGGGGGTTTTCGATCCCGCGCGGGGCGCGCCTCGCCTGATGCCCCGTTATCGCCTGACCCTCGAATATGACGGCGGCCCGTACTTCGGGTTCCAGGCGCAGGGCGAGCAACCGACGGTCCAAGCCGCGGTGGAGCGCGCGATCGCGGCGTTCTGCGGCGAGACGGTGCGCATACAGGGCGCTGGAAGAACCGACGCCGGCGTTCACGCCACCGGTCAGGTGATCCACCTCGACCTGGCCAAGGACTGGCCCGCGGCGGTCGTGATGAATGCCCTCAACGCCCATCTGGGGCCCGAACCCATCGCTGTCCTCGAAGCGGCTCTCGCTCCGGCGGATTTCCACGCCCGCTTCTCGGCGACGCGGCGGCGCTATCGTTACCGGATTCTCAATCGCCCGGGCCGTCCGGCCTTGGAACGAAGCCGCGTCTGGCATGTCAAGAAGCGGCTCGACGCGGAGGTGATGCACGCCGCCGCGCGGGTGATGGTTGGATGCCATGACTTCACGACTTTTCGTGACGCCGCCTGCCAGTCCGACTCTCCGGTCAAGACCCTCGACCAAGTCGAGGTCTGGCGCGAGGGCGAGGAGGTGCGGCTGGCCTTCGCGGCCCGCTCCTTCCTGCATCGCCAGGTGCGCTCCATGGCCGGCTCTCTCGTGGAGGTGGGACTTGGCCGCTGGTCGGCGGAGGATCTCGCTGGGGTTCTGGCGTCGCGGGACCGCGCGGCCTGCGGCCCAGTGGCGCCGGCCCAAGGACTGTGTCTGATGGCCGTCGACTATCCGCCGAACGCGGCGAAATAGTCGTCGATCAGGCGCTCGTAGATCGCCGACAGGGCGCGGATCTCCGCCACCGGAGCCCGTTCGTCCACCGCGTGCATGGTCGCGCCCACGAGGCCGAACTCGACCACCGGGCACAGGGCGCGGATGAAGCGGGCGTCCGACGTGCCGCCGGTGGTGGAAAGCTCGGGCGAGACGCCGCTCACCGCCGCCACGGCGCCGGCGACCAGGGCGGTGAAGTCGCCCGGCTCGGTCAGAAACGCTTCGCCGCTGATCTGGGGCGTCACGACGATCCGCCCAGCGAAGCCCTCGGCCGCCGCCTGAGCCTTATCCATCAGCCACCCCGCCAAAGCCGCGCCGGTGTGAGCCGGATTGAAGCGAATGTTGAACCTGGCCGTCGCCTGGGCCGGAATCACATTGGTGGCCGGATTACCCACGTCGATGCTGGTGATCTCCAGATTGGAAGGCTGGAAGCCGGCGAAACCTTCGTCCAGCACCCGCGCCTGAATCGAGGCAAGGAAGCGGATCATCACCGGGACGGGGTTGGCGGCGCGGTGGGGGTAGGCCACATGGCCCTGGCGCCCGTCGACCGCCACGCTCGCGTTCAGGCTGCCCCGCCGGCCGATCTTGATCATGTCGCCCAGAACCGCGCTGGAGGTCGGCTCGCCCACGATGCAATGGTCGATGGCCTCGCCCTTTTGCGCAAGGGCCGAAACCACGGCCTTGGTCCCATGCTCCGCCACGCCCTCCTCGTCGCCGGTGATCAGCAGCGAGATCGAACCCCTGGGCGCGCCTCGGCCGAGAACCCGCGAGGTCGCGGCGACGAAGGCGGCGACGGCGCTCTTCATGTCCACGGCCCCGCGCCCGTAGAGAACATCCTCGTCCAAGACCGCCTCGAACGGGGGCCGCGACCAAGCCGCGAGATCGCCCGGGGGGACGACATCCGTGTGACCGGCGAAACAGAGGTTCGGCCGCGCCTCCCCGAGCCGCGCATAGAGGTTCTCGATCTCGCCAAAGCGCATCGGGCGACAGGCGAACCCGAGGCCTTCCAGCGCGCTCCGCACGACCGCCATCGCTCCGGCATCCGCCGGCGTCACCGAGGGGCGCCGGATCAGGTCTCGGGTCAGCGCAACGGCGTCGATGGGACTGGCGTACATCATCGGCGATCCCTTAGTCTGGCCCCCGACCCGCCGCAAACCGGAGAGCCCCGCGATGAAGAGGATGGATCTGGAACGATTGCCCGATGTCGGCGGCTCGAGCTATCCGCCGCCCTATGACGAACCCTGCCGGGCGCGGACGCGAAAGCGCCTGGGCCGGGCCGGCGGCCTGACCGAATTCGGCGTCAACCTGCTCACCCTTCCACCCGGCGGCTGGTCCAGCCAGAGACATTGGCACAGCCACGAGGACGAATTTGTTTTCGTGGTCGAGGGCGAGGTAGTGCTGATCACCGGCGCGGGCGAGGAAACTCTGGCCGCCGGTGAATGCGCGGCCTTCAAGGCCGGCGATGCCGACGGTCATCACTTGGTCAACCGCTCCCACCGGGATGCCGTGGTGCTGGAGGTGGGCAATGACGACCCGGCCCGCGACGGCTGCGTCTATCCCGACATCGACATGGTCGCGCGACCGGGCGAGGATCACTATCGGCGCCGGGACGGGACGCCCTATGCCAAGGTGGAGCGGTAGGGGATCATTCCCTTAAGAGTTCGTTGATGCTGGTCTTGGATCGGGTCTGGGCGTCCACCGTCTTGACGATCACGGCGCAGGAAAGGCTCGGGCCGCCGTCCGGATCGGGGATCGCGCCGGGGACCACGACGGAAAAGGGCGGCACCCTGCCGCGGTGGGTCTCGCCGGTCTTGCGCTCGACGATGCGGGTCGAGGCGGTGAGGAAGACCCCCATGGAAAGGACCGACCCCTCGCCGACGATCACGCCTTCGGCCACCTCGGAGCGGGCGCCGATGAAACAGCCGTCCTCGACGATGGTCGGGGCGGCCTGGAGCGGTTCGAGCACGCCGCCGATCCCCGCCCCGCCGCTGATGTGCACGCCGGCGCCGATCTGGGCGCAGGAGCCGACGGTGGCCCAGGTGTCAACCATGGTCGCGGGGCCCACAAAGGCGCCGACGTTCACGAAGCAGGGCATCAGCACCACGTCGCGGCCGATGAAGGCCCCCCGGCGCACGATGGCGCCGGGCACGGCGCGAAAGCCGGCGGCCTCGAACTGGGGTTCATCCCAGCCGTCGAACTTGCCGGGAATCTTGTCCCACCAGGGTCCAATGTGGCCGCCCAGGGCGCCCGCGCGCATGACCGCGTTGGGATTGAGCCGGAAAGAGAGCAGGATCGCCTGCTTGAGCCATTGGCGCACCCGCCATTCGCCGTCGGCCTTTTCGGCGACTCTGGTTTGGCCCGAATCGAGCAGGCGGATCGCCTCTTCCACGGCGGTGCGGACCGGCCCGCGGGTTTCGGCCGACAGGGCCTCGCGCTCATCCCAGCCCGCTTCGATTTCCGCCCGGATATCGCTCGTGGCGACCGCGGTCATGTCAGCTCCTTTGATCGACGCGGGCGGCGGCCAGGAAGGGTTCCAGGCGCGGCGTCCGGTAGTGGACGAAGGGGGCGGTGGAGGCGTCGGCGTGGGCGCCCACCAGCACCGTGGTCATGCCCAGGGCCGCCGCCGGCTCGAGATTGCGTTCGGCGTCTTCGAAGAAGGCGGTGGTCGCCGCCCCGATGGCGTGGGCAGCCATGATCCGCTCGAACGCCAGCGGCGACGGCTTGGGCGCGAAGGCGGCCGAGCCGATGTGGAAGACATCGTCGAACAGGCCTCCCAACCCCAGCCTCTCCACCACCCGCGCGGCGTGGACCGCGTCGGCATTGGTGAAGATCAGTCGGCGCCCCGGCAGGCGCGCGAGGGCCGCGCGCAGGCCTTCGTCCCGCGCCAGGCAGTCGAGGGAGACATCGTGGAACTGGGCGTGGAAGTCGTCCGGGTCCACGCCGTGGTCGAGCATCAGGCCCGCCAGGGTCAAGCCGTGATCGGCCAGATAGCGCTTCTGAAGGGCGTAGGCTTCGTCGCGCGACAGGCCGGTGACCTTTACCACATAGTCGGTGATCCTCGGTTCCATCCGGGCGGCTAGACCCGATTCTAGCGGATAGAGGGTGTTGTCCAGATCGAACAGCCAGGTGTCGATGTGGCGAAGGTCGATGTCGGCGGCAGGGGCGCGTGGGGTCATCCGAGGCCCGCCTCGGCGATTTCGGCGCGCAGCTCTCCCAGACCGACGCCCGTCTCCGTTGAGGTGGCGATGACGCGCGGGAACGCCGCCGGGCGCCGGGAAACTCCGGCGAGGGTTTGTTCGATCATGGCCACGCTCTCGGCGCTCTTCAGCTTGTCGGCCTTGGTGAGGACGATCTGATAGGAGACGGCGGCGCGATCCAGGGCGTCCATGGCTTCGCCATCCGCCGGCTTGATCCCATGACGGGCGTCGATCAGCAGATAGACCCGTTTGAGGTTGGGCCGGCCGCGCAGATAGGCGCGCCCCAGATCCTGGAACTGCCGCGCCGACGACCGCGAAACCTTGGCGAAACCGTAGCCTGGCAAATCGACGAGGCGTAGCCGCTCGTCCAAGAGGAAGAAGTTGACCTCGCGGGTCCGCCCCGGCTCGTTCGAGGCGCGGGCGAGGCGATGACGGCCGACCAGCCCATTGATCAGGGACGACTTGCCGACATTGGAGCGGCCGGCGAAGGCGACCTCGGGCAGATCGGTCGGGGGCAGCCCGTCCATGGCCGCCGCGCCGAGGATGAACTGCGCCTGCCGGGCGAACAGCACCCGCGCCGCTTCGATCTGGCCGGCGTCGAAGACGGCGGCCTCCGGGGTCAACCGGACGCCTCGGGCTTGGCCCCGAAGCGGCCGAGGAAGTCATCGATCGGGTTTTCGACCTTGAACCGGCGCATCATGACATACTGCTGCACGATGGTGATCAGGCTGGACCAGGTCCAATAGATCAACAGGCCCACGGAGTATTGGGCGAGAATGAACGTGAACAGGATCGGCATCAGCTTGAACAGCATCTGCTGGGTCGGGTCGATGCCGGTCGTCGGGGTCATCGATTGGCTCAGCCACATGGTGAAACCATAGGCCAGGGGCCAGACGCCCACGTGCAGCATGCCGCCCAATATGCCGCCGATCAGCGGCGTCATCGAGGGGTCCCAGGGAATGAGCCCGAACAGGTTCATGATCGTGGTGGGGTCCCTCGCCGACAGGTCGTGGATCCAGCCGAAGAAGGGGGCGTGACGCATCTCGATGGTGACGGTGAAGATCTTGGTGAGCGAATAGAACACCGGAATCTGGAACAGGATCGGCAGGCAGCCGGTCACCGGATTGACCTTCTCCTTGGCGTAGAGGGCCATCATCTCCTTCTGCTGGCTGGCCGGGTCATCCTTGAATTTCGCCTGCAGCTCCTTGAGCTGCGGCTGCAGCTTTTTCATCTTCACGCCCATCTCGAAACCCTTGTTGGCCAAGGGAAAGGTGATCAGGCGAATGACCACGGTGAGCATCAGGATGGCGACGCCGAAATTGCCGACATGCTGGTAGAAGAACTCCAGCAGGGTGAAGATCGGCTTGGTGAGAATGAACAGGATTCCCCAGTCCACCGCGTCTTCGAAGCGCGGCACGCCCAGGCTCTTCTTGTAGGCGTTGAGCACCGGAACGGTCTTCGCCCCGGCGAAGAGATGGCTGACTTCGCTCACCTTCTGGCCCGGCGCGACGGCCCGCGCCCCGGCAAGATAGGCGGCCTCATAGATTTCGCCGCCGGTGGCGGGATCGGCTCCGGCCCGGACCTTGGCGTCGAGGTGTTCGCCCTGCCCGGCGATGAAGGCGGTCATCCAATATTTGTCGGTGATTCCCAGCCAGCCGCCGGTGGAGGGCCAGTCGATCTCGCCCTTCTTCTTCCAGCTCTTGTACCCCGCCAGCTTCAGGCTGAGCTTGTCGACGCCCAGAACGCCGATCGCGCCCTCGTGGACGATGTTGTTCCGGCCCAGGTCGGAGGGTAGGCCGATACGCTTGACCGAGACGTAAGGGGTGAGGGTCGCCGCCGCCCCGCCTTGGTTGGCCACGGTGTCGGTGATCGTGAACATGGCCCGGGCGTCCACCTCGATCCGGCGGCTGAAGGCGAGGCCCGTGGGCGCGGAATAGGTCAGGACGACCGGGTGGCCCGGCGAAAGCCTGTCGCCCGAGGCCAGGGTCCAGAGCGTCCCACCGGTGGGCAGGTCCGGCAGATTGGCGCCCACCCAGCCCAGCTCGGCGAAATAGGCGTCCGCCATGCCCTGTGGGCGAAGAAGCTCGACCAGAGGGGAAGTCTTGGCGACCTCCGTATGGTAGCCCTTGAGGAACAGGTCATCGATCCGCGCGCCCTTCAGGGCGATGGAGCCCGAGAGGGAGGGCGTGTCGATCGCCACCCGGGGGCTCATCGCCAGCGCCTGTACGCGTGACAGCCGAGGCGTGGCCGGCGCGGCGGCGGGCGCGCTGGCGGTGGCCTCGACATGGGCCCGGGCTCGCGCGGCGGCCGCCAATCTGGCCTGCGGCTCCAGGACGAACATCTGATAGACGATGACCAGGATCGCGGTTACGACCGCGAAGGCGATGAAATTCTTGTTGTCGTTCTGCATGGAAGAGGCTGGAGGCCCGGTGGCGTTGCGTTGAGGCGGAGGCTCGCCCAGGCTGGCGCATTTCAAGGATCGGCGGCGAGCCTTATCAGCGCGCTTTTCATATCGTCAAGCAAGCGCCCCCAAGGCCGCGCCGCGGTCCCGCCGCGCGCGATGAACACATAGTCATGCCCCACCCGCGCATGAAGGGGCGCGACGATCCGCGCCGCCTCGCGCAGGCGCCGCTTAGCCCGGTTGCGCGCCACCGCCCCGCCGATCCTCTTGGTGGCGGTGAAGCCGATCCGGATCAGCGGCAAGCCGTCGCCCCGATCCCGGGCCTGAGCCACCAGGGCGCCAGCCGCACAGACCCGCCCTTTGGCGGCGGCCAGGAAATCGGGGCGCTTCCTTAGTCGTTCGACGGCGAGAGGCGGTAAATCCACATCATTCGCGCCTGCGGGCGACAGGCCCTAAGCCGTCAGGCGCTTGCGGCCTCGGGCGCGGCGGCGGCCGACGATCTTGCGGCCGTTGCGGGTGGCCATCCGCGAGCGGAATCCGTGACGGCGCTTGCGCACCAGTCGAGACGGTTGAAAGGTCCGCTTCACGTCGAAGCTCCAGGCGAAAAGCTGTGCGAGCCCCCGGAATTCCAAAGGGCCGCGTGAGCGCGCGGGGATAGGGGATGAGGCTCGCGGTGTCAATCCGACGCTCTAGAGCCTGATGCGTTTGCACGGAACAGATGCGGACGCTGAATCAGGCTCTACACTTTTGACTCTAGAGCAAATTATCCCCGTTCAGACGATTCTGTCTGAACGGGGTTTGCTCTAGGCGCGGCGCCTCACAGGTCCGGCCGGATCACCGCCTTGCCGATCACCTGGCGGGTCGCCAGAAGGTCGAAGGCCGCGCGCCATCGGGTGAGCGGAAATTCGGCGTGGACGCGGGGCCGGATGGCGCCCTCGTCGGCGAGGCGCCACACCGCGTCGAGGTTCTCCGCGCCCCGGGCCGGAAACCGGCGGCCGTATTCGCCGGCGCGCACCCCCATGACCGAAAAGCCCTTGATCAGCGGCAAATTGATCGCGATCGTCGGGATGCGCCCCGAGGTGAAACCCACCACCAGCAGGCGCCCGTCGAAGGCGATGCAGCGAACGCTCTCGTCGAACACATCGCCGCCGATCGGATCGACGATCACGTCCGCGCCGCCTCCGCCGGTGATCGCCTTGACCGCTTCGCGAAAGCCGCCCGTGACGTTGACCGTGGCGTCCGGGGCATATTCGGCGGCCACCACCGCGAGTTTTTCGTCGGAGGCCGAGGCGGCGATGACCCGGCAGCCGAGGGCCTTGGCCAGGTCGACGCAGGCCAGGCCCACGCCGCCCGCGGCCCCATGGACCAGCACCCATTCGCCCGCTGTCACTTGCGCGCGGCGGACCAGGCAGACGTAGGCGGTGAGATAGGCGGCGCCATAGGCCGAGGCTTGTGAAAAGGTGAGCGGTTCGGGCTTGGGCCTGAGCGCGTCGGCCGCGATCACGGCGAACTCCGCGAAGCCGCCGGCGCGCGCGCCTCCGACGACGGCGTCCCCGCGCTTCCAGCCTTTCACGCCCTCACCCAGGGCGTCGATCTCGCCTGAAATTTCCAGCCCCGGAACGAACGGGAGCGGCGGCCGGTGTTGATACTCGCCCCGGGTCATCAGGAGGTCGGGGAAGTTCACCGCCGCGGCGCGCACCGCGACGCGAACCTCGCCGGCCCCCGGGACCGGGGTCTCGATGTCCTTGAGGGCGCAGCCGCCGTAGTCCGGCGCCAGGCGCTCGACGACCAGGGCGTGCATGGTCAGGCGGCGGCCCCGGCGAAGGCGGCCCGCGTCAAGGCGGCGATCTCGCGGCAGGCGGCGTCGGCGCCGGGGACCACGCCGGTGAGGGCGGTGAAGGCGTGGGAGAGGTGGTCGTAGCAGCGGTAGGCTGCCGGCACGCCGGCGTCGCGCAGGCGCCGCGCATAGGTTTCCCCCTCGTCCACCAGGGGATCGAAGCCGGCGGCGGCGATGACGGCGGGCGCCAGGCTGGAGAGGTCCATCGCCTTGATCGGCGAGAGGCGCGGGTCGGTGGGAGAGTCGCCGGGGCGCATATAGTGGCCCATGAACCAGGCCATGGTCTCGCGCGAGAGCATATAGGCGTCGGCGTAGGTGGTCATCGAGGCGCTCTCGCCGGCCACGTCCAGAGCCGGATAGATGAGCAGTTGCAGGGCGGGCTGGGGCTCGCCGGCGCGCTTCATCTCCTGGGCGATCACGGCGGCGAAATTGCCCCCCATGGAGTCTCCCCCCACGGCCACGCGCCCGGCCGGGGCGCCGAAGCGCGGCGCGTTGTCGCGCGCCCAGCGATAGGCGGCCAGCATGTCCTCGAGTCCCGCCGGAAAGCGGTGTTCCGGCGCGAGGCGATAGTCCACCGACAGGGCCGCGCAGCGGGCGACCTTGGCCAGGATCGTGCAGAACACCTCGCAGGTCTCCAGATCGCCGATCACCCCGCCCCCGAAGTGGGCGAAGACCATCAGCGGCGCGTCCGGGTCCTGGCCCTCCGGCCGATAGGCGCGCGCGGCGATGGGCCCCTCCGCCCCGGGGACGGACAGGGTCTCGATGCGGACCCCAGGTTCGATCCGGCCGGCAAGGGGGGCGAGGTACTGGGTCGTGCCGGCGCGGACCTCCGCCGGCGTCAGACTGGAGGGTTGCGGCAGGCGGCGCGCCTGGGCGGCGAGGAGCTGGAGGCGCGGATCGAGGGTCCGGCCGCCCTGGTAGACGACGCCCCCGCCCGCCAGGCCCCGAAGGATCGGGCGCGGCAGGCTGAGTAGGGCGCGCAACCCCCATTTGCGAAAGGCGGCGTCAGCCACGCCCGCTCACGGCTCGACACGTGGCAGGGCGGTCACCCCGCCCAGGATCAGGCGCACGACGAACTCGGAAGCGGCCTCGACCTCCAGGGGCCGCCGCTCGAGCATCCGGTCGCCGATCTCGCGGGCCACGGCGATGCAGCTGGCGGCCAGATAGTCGAGGTCGACCTTCGGCGCGAGGCCGCGGTCCATGACATCGGCGAACACCCGCCGCACCTCCTCGAACACCGCCAGGATCTCGGGGGTGTTGCGGGTATGGGGCAGCGGCGCGCCGGGCGCCTTGTCCACCCCCCAGGATTCCTGTTCCCCGGCCAGGAAGTCGAAAGAGGCCTTCACCGCCGCCCGCAGATAGGATTCGAAGTCCGTCGCCTTGGCCGACAGGGCCTGGAGGATCGGCTTGAACCGCCGCGCCCCGTCGTCCGCCAGGGTGTCGAACACCTCCTCCTTGGAGCGGTAGTAGTTGTAGAAGGCCCCCACCGAGAGGCCGGTGCGCCGGATAATGTCGCGCACCGTCGCCGCCTCGAACCCCATCTCCCCGAACACCGCCCGCGCCGCGTCGAGGATCGCCACGCGGTTCGCCGCCTTGGTCTGTTCGCGCTTGCCGGGGGTGAGGTAGAGGACTTGGGACATGGCCGCCGAAGAGAGGGACC
>JBBQGZ010000017.1:0-29774 GCA_038323535.1 Caulobacterales bacterium | reverse complement strand
TCGCCAGCGATGCTCGACGCGGCGCGTCTCCGGCTCCGGAGCCGGTCCTTTCTTCCGGTGGCCGCGGACGGCCAGGCGCTGCCGTTCAGGGACGGCAGCTTTGACGCCGTCGTGTGCCAGCTCGGCTTGCAGTTCTTCCCCGACCCGGCGCGGGGGCTCGGGGAGGTCCGGCGCGTCCTTCGTACCGGCCGCCGGGCCGCGGTATGCGTCATCGCCGAGCCGGTTCGGGCGCCGATGTGGGGCGTTCTCGCTGATGCGCTCAGCCGCCGTCTTCCAGCGCGGCGGGAGGCGCTCCACCTCTCGTTCGCTCTGGCGAACGCCGAGCTGCTGGAGCGAATGCTCGGGACCGCGGGCTTTCACGACGTGCAGGTCAATCGAGAGACCCGCGTGGCGGTCATCGAATCGTTCGACGCCTACTGGGCTTGCGTTGAAGCGGGGATCGGTATGATGCCGCAGGCCTATCTCGCGCTCCCGGAAGCAAGCCGCCGGTCGGTACGCGAGGAGGTGCGGGCGGGACTATCGAAGTTCGCATCCCACGGGAGGCTGGTGATGAGCGTCGAGATGCTAATCGGAACTGGGCGGACGTAGAGAACCTTCGAAGACCCAATGGGGAAGCACACGGCCGGGACCTCGATGGGGATGGGCGGTTGTTCGCCAATCGATCAAGCGGCAGACACGATCTGGCGGTCAGCTGGCCTTGTCCGCCATCGGTCCCTTGTCGGACGCCGGGCTCAGCTTGATGTCGGATCAGTGTTCACGGAGGGATCCGATTGGCCGGACAACAGCGCAGCCCCTTCGGGGGTGATGTCCCAACCTTCCCGACTTCGCCGCGCCAGACCCAGATCGGTCAGGATTCGCGCATCCGAAATATTGACAAACCGGACCGCCGCGCCAGCTTTTTTCCGGGCAAGATCGCGGAGAGCTTCGAGTTGGCCGCTCGTCAGACCGTCCATCCTATAGTCATACACCCAGCGTCCGACATTTCGCCCAATACATTGGTTCGAGCGGGGAAACGGTCGGGGACCCGACGCGGCCACCGCGACCGGATATCTTTCCCGCTGGGGGCGTCCGCGCCTTGCATTTCGACCTCGCCGGGCCATGTGCAAGGTGCTGCTGTCACTCGCATGCGCCGACTGCCAATCCGGCCGTCCCTTTGCGGCGCCATGCCACCGGAGATCCTTAGAATATGGCCTTTCATCCCCTAGGCGATCGCGTCCTGATCAAGCGAGTCGAAGAAGAAGCCAAGACCAAGGGCGGGATCATCATCCCCGACACCGCCAAGGAGAAGCCGCAGGAAGGCGAGGTCGTCGCCGTCGGCCTCGGCGCCCGGGATGACGACGGCAAGCGAATACCCATGGACGTCAAGGCCGGCGACCGCATCCTGTTCGGCAAGTGGTCCGGCAGTGAAGTGAAGCTCGACGGCGACGATCTCCTGATCATGAAGGAGTCCGACATCCTCGGGATCGTCGATCCCGCCGCCGCCCAGGCGAAGGCCGCCTGAGGCGGCTCTCCCTAAACACCCTTTTCACTCCCCAACCCTTCGAAAGAGCAGGCAGATGGCCGCCAAACACGTTCACTTCTCCTCCGACGCGCGCGACCGCATGCTGCGGGGCGTCAACATCCTGGCCAATGCGGTCAAGGTGACCCTGGGACCCAAGGGCCGCAACGTGGTGATCGAGAAGTCCTACGGCGCGCCGCGCTCGACCAAGGACGGCGTCACCGTGGCCAAGGAGATCGAGCTGGAAGACAAGTTCGAGAACCTCGGCGCCCAGCTGATCCGCGAGGTCGCCTCCAAGACCAGCGACAAGGCCGGCGACGGCACCACCACCGCCACCGTGCTCGCCCAGGCCATCGTGGTCGAGGGCCTCAAGTCGGTGGCCGCCGGCATGAACCCGATGGACCTTAGGCGCGGCCTGGAAAAGGCCGTGGTCGCGGTGGTGGAAAGCCTCAAGGCCTCCTCCCGCAAGGTGACCACCAATGATGAAATCGCCCAGGTCGGCGCCGTCTCGGCCAATGGCGACAAGGAAGTGGGCGACATGATCGCCCGCGCCATGAAGCAGGTCGGCAACGAGGGTGTCATCACCGTCGAGGAAGCCAAGACCCTGGAGACCGAACTCGAGGTGGTCGAAGGCATGCAGTTCGACCGCGGCTACCTGTCGCCCTATTTCATCACCAACGCGGAGAAGATGGAGGTCGAGCTGGAGGATGCCCTGGTCCTGCTGTCGGAGAAGAAGCTCTCCTCGCTGCAGCCCCTGCTCCCGCTGCTGGAAGCGGTGGTCCAGTCCACCCGCCCGCTGCTGATCATCGCCGAGGACATCGAAGGCGAGGCCCTGGCCACCCTGGTGGTCAACAAACTGCGCGGAGGCCTGCGGGTCGCGGCGGTCAAGGCGCCAGGCTTCGGCGATCGCCGCAAGGCCATGCTGGAGGACCTCGCCGTCGTCGCCGGCGGCCAGGTCATCTCCGAGGACCTCGGCATCAAGCTGGAGAACGTCACCATCGAGATGCTCGGCAAGGCCAAGAAGGTCACCATCACCAAGGACGCCACCACGGTCGTCGGCGGCGGCGGCGACAAGGCGGCGATCGAGGGCCGCATCGCCCAGATCAAGACCCAGATCGAAGACACCACCTCCGACTACGACAAGGAAAAGCTGCAGGAACGCCTGGCCAAGCTGGCCGGCGGGGTCGCGGTCATCAAGGTCGGCGGCTCCACCGAGGTCGAGGTGAAGGAACGCAAGGCCCGGGTGGATGACGCCGTCAACGCCACCCGCGCGGCGGTCGAGGAAGGCATCGTACCCGGCGGCGGCGTCGCCCTGCTCAAGGCCGCCAAGGCCCTGGACGGCCTCAAGGGCCTCAACCCCGACCAGGACGCCGGCGTCGCCATCATCCGGCGGGCGCTTCAGGCCCCCATCCGCCAGAACGCCGAGAACGCCGGGGTGGAAGGCTCGATCGTGGTCGGCAAGGTGCTCGAAAACGCCTCGGCGACCTACGGCTTCAACGCCCAGAAGGAAGAGTACTGCGACATGATCAGCGCCGGCATCATCGACCCGGCCAAGGTGGTCCGCACCGCCCTGCAGGACGCCGCCTCGGTCGCCGGCCTGATGATCACCACCGAAGCGGCGATCGTCGAAGCCCCTAAGAAGAACGCTGGCGGCGGCATGCCCGGCGGCGGCATGGGCGGCATGGGCGACATGGACTTCTAGCAGGCTGTTGAAGAAGCCGTTCGCGCGGGGCGACGAAGCCTGAGTCGTTGCTGTCGTGGATGTAAGTGTCTCCCACGAGCCGACCGGCGGTTCCTTAGGGCGGCCCAGTCGCGGCCCGAAGCGGGATCCGTGTCGTTGAACCCTTCCCAGGAGAACTCGGCGCACGCGGCGCGCTCGCGCGATCCGTAGCGGACGTCGAGTTGGCCGGCGACGGTGACGAAGGCGAAGCCGCCGCCGCTCTCGCCCCCGAAGGTGATGTGAGCCGGCTCGATCAAGTCGAGGTTTTCATTGTCCCACACGTCCATCTCGGCGTGACCCTTAAGCTTCGGCGCGGCGCGCGGGTTTTGCGGGAAGCGAACAAGCCGATCAAAGCGCCCGCGGATATCGTCAAGCCATTCCGACCTCAGGGGTTGCGCACAAAGCCGTGCTGTCCACTGCCATCAGAATAGTATCCGGCGACCGCGCCCGTGTCGTTGATGCCGACGTCTAGGCTCCATAGCGCAAGAAGCGCTGGGGCGTAGGCTTAAACCCGATGTGTTCGCGCATGATGTCTTTCTCCAGGTCCCTCGCCGCGTCGGAAATCTGTTACGGCGTCACGGAAAACACCGTGCCGCAGCCGAATCCGCCGCAGCCCGTTTCGCCGCCGCCGTACTGTGTCGTGCCGTAGAGCGTGCCGTTCATCTTCATCAGGCCGATACTCGGATAGGCGCCATCGCCGCCGCCCTTGAAGGAATAGACCACTTTTTCGAAGCCCAACGGGCCCACGGAGAACACCGCGCCCAGGCCGCTCGCGCCGCCAAATCGGGTCGCGCCGTAGAATTTTCCGTTCAACTCCACCAGGCCGCCAATTGGATAACACCCGTGGTTTCCTCCAGGCCGGAAGGCGTGCATCACGGTCTCGACACCCGCCGGCGTCACCGAGAACACGGCGCCGCAGCTATTGTAAACGCCGCCGAAAACGGTGGTGCCATAGAGCGTGCCGCCATCGTCGATCAGATCGCCCGTGGGATAGTACCCGTCGGCGCCGCCCTTGAAGGTATACAGCACCGTCTTGACGCCTGCCGGCGTTACCGAAAACACCGTGCCGCATCCCGATACGCCGATGCACGTTCGGCCGCCGCCCTGCGAAGTGCTGCCGTAGAGCGTGCCGCCGTCGGCGAGCAGGCCGGCAATGGGGTTGGCCCCATCGCCGCCGCCCTTGAAGGTATGCAACACCGTCTCGACGCCGGCCGGGGTCACCGAAAATACCGTGCCGCAGCCGGATCCGCCGCAGCCGCTTCCGCCACCCAGATCCGTGGCGCCGTAGAAGACGCCGTTCACCTCGACCACGCCGCCAAACAAGGCGGATCCGTCCTTTCCGCCCTTGAAGGCGTACAGCACGGTCTCGACACCCGCCGGCGTGACGGAAAACACCGTTCCACAGCCGATTGCGCCGTGTCCGGTGCAGCCCGTTCCGCCCCCGCCATAGGTCGTGCCGTAGAATGTGCCGCCCACATTGATCAGTCCGGCATCCGGATAGGCCCCATCGCTGCCACCCTTGAAGGAATACAGCACCGTCTCGACGCGCGCCGCCGTCACCGAAAACACCGTGCCGTTGTCGGTCGAGCCGCCGTTTTGTGTCGTGCCGTAGAGCGTGCCGTGCCATTTCACCAGGGCGGCGACGGGCAGGGACCCATCGCTGCCGCCTCTAAAGGCATGCAACACGGTCTCGGTCGCCGCGCCGGCGGGTGAGGCGGCGACCGCCGAGAGGCCGGCGGCCAGGATGACAGTCAGCACGCGCCCGGAAAGCCTGGACATCGTGTTCCCCTTCTTGGGCTTCGCGCCGCCGCCGGTTTCGATGGCGCCCACTCGAGGCTACCGCGGCCAAGGCCTCGAACACCATAGGCGCATATATCCAATCGTCGAGTGTCTCTGCCCGGGATTGTAGAAGCGCTTATTTGACCAGGGTCGTCTGGAGCGCGACCGTCATCCAACGGCCCCTCTGCTTGACGTACACGCGGGTGAACCAATAGTCTCCGCTATAGTCCTTGCCGTTTTCCGCCCCCTGCTGGATCGCTCGCCCGGTCACCACCGCCGCGTCGCCATAGACCCGGATGGTCAAATCCGAGATTTTCCGCGATTGGTATTTCGCCGCTCTGGAGCGGAAGTCCCTGACAATCTCCGCCTTGGTGCGGAGTTCTCCGCGCAGGGTAATAAACGTGTAGTCATCCGAAGTCATGCGCTCCAAGGCGGCGGCGTCCCCGTGAACGATCGCCCGGTTCCGTTCTTCCTCGAGCGCCCTAATCACTTCCACGGCGGATTTTCCTGATCCTTGATCCGTCGTCGCGGCGTAGGCGCCGTTGGGCATGAACACAAAATTGAACATCGCCACCGCGATTGCCCGAAAGTATTTCATGAGAGACCTCCGATTGGGCCAGACCCTCTTAGGGTCTGTGGGTAATAGATGATCGCAGATGGCGTTGTGTCGGAACCGCCCTTTGAAACGCCAAGCCGCCAAGGAGCCAAGGAGACGAACGGCGCTTCGCGCGAAGGCGTGGATTTTCATCGGCCTATTGGTTCCCACCATCCTCCTTGGCGGTTCATGAGGCTTGAGCGAACATCACCGCGCGCGCCCGGTTAACGATGATTCACTTATTCCTCGGCGGGCCCTTATTCATGCGGGAATTGAACACGAGCCGGGCCGGTACAGCGTAACGGGCTGTTTTTACAAGGTTGCAATTTATTTCCCAAAGGATGTCCCAGAGCACCGAGGCGCCATGCCCTCGGCGTGGCGTTGCTGGATCCTGGACGAACGACGCACGGGCGATTCGGCGATCGGACGCTAAGGAATTTGGAGCAGGGCGACGTGAGGCCTATCCTTGGTGACGGCGGGCGCGGTCCAGCGGCGCCTCGAACCCGGCCGGCCTTCCGGGTCGGGATCGACTGTTGAGCCAGGGAGTTTCGGACGGAAACATGGTGCGGCGGTTTGACCATCTGACGATCGTGGTGCGCGATCTGGAAAGGGCGCGCCGCTTCTTCGGCCTGCTCGGATTCAAGGAGGACCTCTCGGTCGTCATCGCCGGCGAGCCCTTCGCCTCGTACATGGGCGTTCCCGGCATCGAGGCGGACCACGTCACCCTGGTGCTGGAAGGCGCCACGCCCCGGACCGAAATCCAGCTGCTGTACTATCGCCACCCCGAGAGTATCGCCGATCCGCACAGCGGGGATCTGCATCGGATCGGCTTCAATCACGTCTGCTTCGCGGTGGACGATATCGAAGCGGAGATCGACAAGATGCGGCAAGGCGGGTTCGAGACCCGAAGCGGGATTCTTGATTTTCACGCGCGCAAGCTGGTGTTCCTCGACGGGCCGGAGGGCGTGGTCGTCGAGCTGTCGCAGTGGCATTCTGGCTGACGGGGAGGCTGGCCCATGGCGGAGGGCAGGGCCGGCGGCGCCCTGGAGATCGGGCGCATCGCCCATCGAGACCCTGCGCCGGGCCTTGGTCTCGTTGGGCAAACGCGGGTTCACGACCGACGTGTTCACGCCCCTACCCTTCACGCCGTGGTCGTTCCCCGAGCCCGGTTGAACCGGCCGACTCGCGACAAGGAGCGGACATTCGCGCGCCACCCCGGAACCGGACGTTCGCAGCCGGAGCTCAAGGACCGGATCGACCCTTAGCGGACCTCCCTAACGTCGGTTCTCGCACCGTTTTCGCGCGCCAGCTTCGTGAGGTAAGTCCTCACTCCATTGGCGCCTCGCCACCGTCCGATAGCGTCACCAACCGCTCAATCAGCCACCGGCCGGCAGGGCCCGGCGGCGTGTCCACCTTGTGGACAGCCTGCAGGGTATGTTCGCCGCCGCGCCAGTCGCGCAGGTTCAACTTCACCAGCCGCCCCGCCGCAATGTCGGCGCGAACCGCGGGCTCCGGCATTCCGCCCCATCCTAATCCGGCGAGCAACAGCGCGTGCTTTGCCGCCACGTCGCCGATCCGCCAGCTGTTGAGGCTGACCACGCCGAAGTCGCGACCGTCAGCGGCCGGCCGCTCGGACAGGATCAGCTGGATGAAATCGCTCGCCGGGCGCCGCGCCGCGCCGCTCGCCTTGGCTAACGGATGATTGGCGGAGGCCACCGGGATGAGGCGGATAGGCTGAATGTCGACCCGGTGAAAACCAGTCATGGTCATGTGCAGCTGGCTTCCGATTCCGATCCGCGCGTGGCCGTCGCGGAGGGCGCGCTCGACCCCGCCGAGCGTCTCGACCAGCAGCCGCACCGGGACCGTCGGAAAGCGGTCGTTGAACTCGCGCAGCAGCCTCGTCAGCCGGGCGAGCGGCAGTAACGAATCGATCACCAGCGAGAGCTCAGGCTCGAGGTCGTCGAGGAACCCGCGGACGCGCGCGCGCAGCGTCTCGACGCTGAAGGCCACAGCCTTGGCTTCCGACACGACCGCTTCGCCCTCGCGGGTCAGCTTGGGCTTGCGGGTCGTCCCGCGGTCGAACAGCGACAGCCCAAGCTGCTGCTCGAGCGTGTCGATCGCATAGCTGATCGCCGAAGTGGCGCGGCCGAGGCGCCTGGCGGCGGCGGTGAAGCTGCCTTCCTCCTCCACCGCCAGAAGCACCAGAAGCTGGTCAATGCTGGGGACGGCGGGGCCAGGCATATCAATTTTCCTGAGAAGAATGTTCAATATTATACGGATTTTTATGGAAGGCGCGACGACTTATTTGGTGGGGGCTGGAGAAACCCAACGGAGGCAATCGCAATGCTCAAAGTCGCAATCATCGTCGGCGCCACGCGCCCTGGCCGCAAGGCAGAGGAGGTCTCGCGCTGGGTCCATGGAATCGCCGCCCGGCGCGGCGACGCCTCGTTTGAGATCGTCGACATCGCCGATTTCAAGCTGCCGTTGCTCGACGAGCCGCTACCGCCGTCTATGGGCCAATATTCGCAGCCGCACACCAAAGCGTGGGCTGAAAAGATCGCCGCGTTCGACGCGTTCGTGTTCGTGACGCCCGAGTACAATCACTCGATGTCGGGCGCGCTCAAGAACGCGATCGATTTCCTGTTCCGCGAATGGAACGACAAGGCTGCCGGCTTCGTCAGCTACGGCTCGGTCGGCGGGGCGCGCGCGGTCGAACAGCTGCGGCTGGTGATGGGCGAGATCAAGGTCGCGGACGTCCGCGCCCAATGCGTTTTGTCGCTGTTCACCGATTTTGAGAATTTCACGACGTTCAAGCCGCAGCCGTCCCAGGAAATGGCGGTCGAGGCGATGCTTGGCGACCTTCTCCCCTGGGCCCGCGCGCTGCAGGCGATGCGGCTCGAAGCCAGCGAAAGAGGAATGCTATGAACACGATCACCAAACCCACCGCGACCGAGCAACGCACACGTGTTATCGCACATCGCACCTTTGGCGACCGCCACGGCCCGATCACGCGGCTAATGAGCCCATCCGGCCTCGGCCGCCGGCTGAAGCCGTTCGTATTCCTCGACCTGGTCGATGCCGGAGGCGCCGACCTGTCGGGCTTCGGCTGGCACCCGCATTCGGGAATCGCGACGCTTACCTACCTGTGGCAGGGCAGCGTCCGCTATGAAGACACCACCGGCGCCGCGGGCCTGCTCCCCGCCGGCGGCGTCGAGTGGTTCAAGGCGGCCGGCGGCGCGTGGCACGGCGGCGGCTCCGGCGACTCCGGCCGGTCGCGCGGATTCCAGCTGTGGCTGGCGCTCCCCGCGAACCAGGAGCTGGGCGCGTCGGAAAGCATCTATCTGACGCCCGACGAAATCCCGACGAGCGGACCGGTCTCGGTGCTGCTCGGCGGCTACGGGGGCGCATCAAGCCCGCTCAAAGGGCCATCGCCGATCAACTATCTGGCGGTGCAGCTCAAGGCCGGCGAGACCTGGCGCTACCAACCGCCGGCTGGTCACGACGTGGCGTGGATCGCTTTGGCCTCGGGCGGCCTTACGGTCCCCGAGCCGATCGAACCCGGCGAGCTGGTCGCGTTCGAGAAATCGGGCCGGGCGATCGACTTCCAGGCCGAGGCGGACAGCGAGTTCGTGCTGGGCTCGGCCGCAAGCCATCCCCACGACCTCGTGCTTGGCCATTACTCGGTCCACACCAGCCCGGCCGCACTCGACACCGCGGAACGCAACATCTCCGAAATTCAAACGCGACTGCGAGAGCAAGGCGTCTTGTAGCGCTCTTCACGAGGAACCAGTCATGAAACGCTTCAAAAATCGGAGATCATCGTCACGGGCGCGGCAGCTTACCTCCGATCCGATCACGGCGGACGGCATCCGTCTTCCGTCCGAACGCTTCGCCTACACCCGCACGCCTTCCCGACGACCAATCCTCGACATGCTGATGGTTTCCATGGACGTCGGCGAGGTGAGCTTCAGCTAATTGGGTTGTCCCGAAAGACTTGCCTCCTGCCCTGGACACCGCCGGCGTGATCCCCTTGGCGAAGCGGTTGCGCCAAAACCTATCTGGCCTTCGGATCTCCGGCCACACCGGCGCCGTTCTCGAGCCAATGCAGCATCGCCGCATCGTAGCGGATCCGGGTCACGTCTTCGTAAAGTCGCAGCGACTCCTCGGACAGCGCTCCGCGCCACGGGGCGTTGCCGCCGCGGTTGAAGAACTGGCTGTTGTCGCGCCAGATGGCGTGATGGGTGTCCGGCGCCGTGCGGTCGGCGTTGGCCTTCATTTCGGCGAAGCTCGCCGCCTTCACCAGCCCCGGCCAAGCCGCCTCGTCGACCTGGACACCGAGAATCCCCGCCACCCGCCGCATCTGGGCGTCCAGGTCCCGGGTCAGGTCGGCGTAGTGCAGGAAGTGGATGGCGCCCAGCCCGCGATGCCTCCAGAAAGTCTCGGCGTGGCGCATGTGCGACCAGTACGGCAGGCCGTCGCTCTCCCAGCCGAACGTGCCATGGGTCATCCACAGCCGGAACCGCTCGTCGAGATCGTCCGGCAGCGGCGGCGGGGGCTCGAACGCCACGCCCTGGCTGCCGAGCAGCTTGGCGAACCGCAGCATGTCGGCGTTGGCCAGATGGTTCTGCAGCGACATGAACACGTCGCGCGGGTCGCGCCCACAGACGATGTAGGTCACACCCTCATGGTAGGGCAGGCCGTCGAGGGCCGTGTGGGTCTTGATGATGCGCCGAAAGGGCTGGCGCTCGAGCGCCGCGACGACATCGCCGATCGCCGCCACCCGCATGTCCAGCCAGGGCGACAACTCGGCCAGCGGCGCCAGCAGGTCCGGCCGCCCGTGAAGGATCAGGGCGCAAATCATCTGGGTCCAGGTCGTGCCCGCCTTATAGGAGGTGCAGACCACGACATCGCCCTCGCGCGGGACGTAGTGCTCCCAGCGCGCACTGTCGAAGACGACGTTCAGATAGTGGTGTTCAACCCTCGGAGATGCGCCCAATCCTGCCCCCACCCCGACGCCCGCCTCATATGTGCGCCGCGGGACGCTTCCTGGCAACGGTAGGTCGGCCACCGGATCGAGGCCAGTTAGTAGTCGGAAGGATCAGGCTCGGGAGGTTGCGTATCGGCGCGCCCGAACGGGACGTGCGCCCAGACGCGGTCATGGCAGTAGAAGAGGATGACCTTGGTGACGGTTTCGCCCAGGGCGATCAGCCCCCCGACCTTGGCGGCGGCGAGCGCGTGCTGCTGATGGCCGAAGACATAGACCACCACGAAGCTGAGAACGAACGTGTCGAGACTGCCGACGACCCGCCAGGTGACGGCCTTGAGGAACGAGCGCCACCGCGCCGTGGGTGATGGGCGAAACATGAATTGCCTCCGGAAGAAACACCCGCTCCGTCGGCTTGGGTGATGTCCGCGTCAAGCGCGGGCTATTCAACCCGTTGACGGCCCGCCTCCTCTGACACAAGGCCCGGGCGGCGAGGGGTGGGAAAGCGGCGGGCGAGCGTTTGCGGAATGTGAGCGGCGATGGAGAGGCAGTCTAGCCTCGGGATCGAAGGCGCGGTTCGCTGTCCCGCCGGGTGGCGCGGGCGTGACTAGTTCGGCAGGAGCCCTAGCCGGCGCCCGATGATGCGATCGACCATGCGCCGCGGTAGATTGGCCGTCAGGAAGGTCTGCACCGGATCGGGAGCGACGGTGTACCGCACCTTGGGCCTGGCCGTGGTCAGGGCTTTGGCCACCACCTCGCCCAACCGCTCGGGCGCCAGGCCGCCGGCGCCATTCATGAAGGCCCGGATCTTTTCCAGCGCCGGAAGGAAGACGGTATCGCGGTAGGGTGTCATGTCCACCTGATCGGCCTTGCCCCATATGGCGGTGGCGACCGCCCCCGGCGCGACCACGATGACGTCGATTCCGAGCAGCATCAGCTCGCGCCGCAGGGATTCGGAGAGGCCTTCAACGGCGAACTTCGAGGCGTTGTAGGGGGCCAGGAACGGCACGCCGTTCCTGCCGCCCACCGAGCTGATGTTGACGATCCGGCCGGGCCGGGCCCCGGCGCCGGAACCGGGCGACAGAAGGGGCGCGAACGCCTGGGTCGTGATCACCACCCCGATCAGATTGACCTCGATCTGTTGGCGGAACTCGGCGATCGGAAGGTGCAACAGCGGGCCGGCGACGGCGACGCCGGCGTTGTTGACCAGACCGGACAGGGGCTCGCCGCCCAGCGTTGCGCGGACCTGGGCCGCGGCCGCCCGCACCGCGCCCTCGTCGGTGACGTCGAAGATCAGGGGAACGTACCGATCGCCGAACTCCTGGCGCAAGCGATCGGCGTCGGCTGTCTTGCGCACGCTGCCGAACACGCGGAAGCCTTTGCCGATCAGAACCTTTGTCACGCCCCAACCGATGCCGGTGGAGACCCCGGTGACGACGACGCTCTTCATATCCGCAACCTCTCTTGGCGCCGGGTCGCGGAAAGGGCGCCGCAAGCCTGCTCTGTTTCCCGATAGCCCGCCGCTCTTCAACTGCCCGCGCCCGGAGCTATACTACGCGCCAGGACACCGGGGCGAAAGGCGAAGTCCAATGGCGAATTCCATCCAGCTGCTGATCGGCACGCGCAAGGGCGCCTGGATCTATCGCAGCGACCGCGAGCGCCGCGCGTGGGCGGTGGAGGGGCCGATGCACCTGGGCCAGATCGTCAGCCATTTCGTGCTCGACCCGCGCGATGGGGTGACGATGCTGATGGCGGTCAAGACCGGGCACTTGGGGCCGACCATCCTGCGCTCGACCGACGGCGGCAAAAGCTGGGCCGAGGCGAAGCGGCCGCCGGCCTTTCCCAAGTCGGGCGATCCGGCGACGGCGCGGGCCGTGGATCACACCTTCTGGCTGGAGCCGGGGCACGCGAGCGAGCCGGGCGTCTGGTGGGCCGGCGCCTCGCCGCCGGGGCTGTTCGTCAGCGAGGACGGCGGGGTTTCGTGGGAGAGCGTCGCGGGGTTCAACGAGCACCCGATGTACGGCAAATGGTGCCCTCCGGACTCGGGAACGCCCGACGGCCCCCTGCTCAACCAGGTCGCCATCGACCCGCGGGACGCCGCCCACATGTACATCGCCACCTCCACCGGCGGGGTGTTCGAAAGCCGCGACCGGGCCGCCTCCTGGGCGCCTTTGAACAAGGGGGTCGAGGCCAATTTCCTGCCCGACCCCTATCCCGAATATGGCCAGGACGCCCACTTCATCGCCGTCCATCCGAAGGATCCCGACCGGATCTATCAGCAGAACCACTGCGGCGTGTATCGGCTCGACCGGCCCTCCGACACCTGGGAGCGCATCGGCCGCGCCATGCCCGCGGAGATCGGCGACATCGGCTTCACCGTGGTTCCCCACCCGCGCGACGCCGACACCGCCTGGGTGTTCCCCATGGACGGCACGGCGGTGTGGCCGCGCACCAGCCCAGGCGGCAAGCCGGCGGCCTATGTCACCCGCGACGCTGGCCAAAGTTGGGAGCGGCAGGACCGGGGCTTTCCGCCGGGCCAGGGCTGGTTCACCGTCAAGCGCCAGGCGTTCTGCGCCGACCGCGAAACGCCGCTGGGCCTCTATCTGGGAACCACCAGCGGCGAGCTTTGGATGAGCGACGACGAGGGGGCCGGCTGGCGGTCGATCGCCGCCCATTTGCCCGAAATCTATTCGGTGGTCGCCGCCCCGGCGCCATGACCCGGGTGTTTATTCCCAGCCAGCTGCAGTCCTATTCCGGCGGCATCAGCCAGGTCGAGGCCGCCGGGGTGACGATCGATCAGGTGCTGCGCGACCTGGACCGGCGGTTTCCCGGGATCCGCTTCCGCGTGGTCGACGAACAGGACCGCATCCGCCGGCACATGCGCATCTTCGTCGGGAGAGAGGCGGCGGCCGACGTGGGGATGGCGCTCCGGGACGGCGACGAGGTGCTGCTCTTCGGGGCGTTGAGCGGGGGCTAGGGTCCGCGTCGCCGATGCACCGGTCCCCGCCCGCGAACCCCCAGCCTGGGGCGAGGTGCGGCGGGATCGCGCGGTTCGGGCTCGCTCAGCATTTCCAGCAACAGGCCGCCGGTCACCGGGGTCGCTTCGCGCAGGCGGACATCGACCCGGCGGCCGAGGCGCCAGCGGGCGCCGGTGCGTTCGCCGATGAGGGCGTGGGCCTTGTCGTCGTGGATGAAATATTCGCCGCCCAGGGTGGAGACCGGGATCAGGCCGTCGGCACCGGTGTCGGCGAGGCGCACGAACAGGCCGAAACGGGTCACCCCGGTGATCCGGCCCTCGAAGGTGGCGCCGACCTTGTCCTCCAGGAAGGCGGCCACATAGCGATCGACTGCGCCGCGCTCGGCGGCCATGGCGCGGCGCTCGGCCGCCGTGATGTGCTCGGCGGTGTCCTTCAGCCGCGCGACGTCCTCGCCGCTCAGGCCGTCGTCGCCCAGGCCCAGGGCGCTGATCAGGGCGCGATGGACGATGAGGTCGGCGTAGCGCCGGATCGGCGAGGTGAAATGGGCGTAGCGGTCCAGGTTGAGGCCGAAGTGGCCGACGTTGTCCGGCGAATAATGCGCCTGCATCTGGGTGCGCAGCACCACCTCGTTGACGATCTCGGCGTGCGGGCCGCCCCGCGCCTGGCCTAGCAGGCGGTTGAACCGGTCCGGCCTGACCGTTTCCCCCTTCGTCCACGGGATACCCAGGGTGGCCAGGAAATCGGCCAGGGATTGCAGCTTCTCCTGGCTGGGCGCCTCGTGCACCCGGAAGATGAGGGGGCTGCGCCGTTGTTCCAAGGTTTCGGCGGCGCTGACATTGGCCTGGATCATGAACTCTTCGATCAGCTTGTGCGCGGTGAGCTCCCGGCGAGGGCTGATGGAGACCACGGCGCCGTCGGGGCCAAGCTCGATCCGGCGCTCCAGCGACTGGATCTCGATCGGCGAGCGGAGGTCGCGGGCCGCCTTCACCGCGCCATAGGCGGCCCACAGGGGCGTCAACACCGCGTTCATCAGCGGGCCGGCGACATCGTCCGGCGACCCGTCGATGGCGGACTGGGCCTGTTCATAGGAAAGCGTCGCGGCCGAGCGCATCAGGCCGCGCACGAAGCGGTGTGAGCGCTTGCGCCCTGTTGCGTCGAACACCATCCGCGCCGCCAGACACGCCCGCGCCTCGCCTTCGACCAGGGAGCAGAGGCCCGCCGACAGGGCCTCGGGCAGCATCGGCTCGACCCGGTCGGGGAAGTAGACGCTGTTGGCCTTGTCCCGCGCGTCGCGATCCAGGGCCGAGCCGGGGCGCACATAGGCGGCGACGTCGGCGATGGCGACCCAGACGACCCACCCGCCCGAGTTTTTGCGATCATCGTCGGGATGGGCGTGGACGGCGTCGTCGTGGTCGCGAGCGTCCGGCGGGTCGATGGTGACGAGCGGCAGGTGGCGAAGGTCGGTGCGGCCCGCGAGGGTGGGGGGCCTGGCGGCCCGCGCCTCCGCCTCGGCGGCCTCGGAAAAGCCGGTGGGAACACCGTGGGTGTGGATCGCGATCAGCGACGCGGCGCGGGGATCGTCCTCGCGCCCGACCACCTCGAGGAGCTTGCCGCGCTTGGGCCCGTGCGGGCGGTCGGCGGCGCCGCCAACCCGGGCCAGCACCAGGTCGCCGACCTTAAGGTCGCGCGCCTCCGCGCCCTCCAGCAACAAGCTGTCGCGGGATCGCCGGTCCACCGGCTCGACCCGGACCTCCCGAGCGGCCTTGCGCACGACCCCCAGGACATGGTGGGCGCTCTGGCCCAGCCGCTTGATCACGCGCGCCTCGACCTCGCCGCTCTCCGAGGTTTCGAAGCGCGCCAGCAGCCTGTCGCCCAGGCCTGGCGCGCCGGCCGCGGCCTCTCCCGGGCCGGGGGCGAGGCGGATCAGCGGCGCATCGTCGCCGGCCTTGGCGAGGCGCACGAAGAGATCGCCGTCGGCGTCCCGCTCCACCACCTCGGCGACGCCCACGGGGGGCGGGGCGGCTGACCTCGAAGCCCGTTTGCTTGGTCGGGCAGGGGGAGAACGTCTGGAAATCCTGGGCCGCGCCATGGTGGGCTCAGGCGCTCAACGCGTCCTTCTCCCCCTGCGGGAGAAGGTGGCCCGCGTAGCGGGTCGGATGAGGGGTCGCGGAGCGTTTCTGGCTAAGCTCTTGACGCCAATCGGCAATCACCGCGAGACCCTTCATCCGTCGCCTCCGGCGACACCTTCTCCGGCAAGGGGAGAAGGAACCTGAAGGGTCGCTCCCGTCCAACAAATCACGCCTTCTTCCTCGCCTTCGCCGGTTTCTTCGCCGCCGCCTTCTTCGCCGCGGGTTTGCGGGCCGCGCCTTTGCGCGGGGCGCCTTCGCGGGCGGCGAGGAGGGCGAGGGCGGCGTCCAGGGTGAGGGTCGCGGGGTCGGTGCCTTTGGGGACGTTGGCGTTGGTCGTCTCGTGTTTGACGTAGGGGCCGTAGCGGCCCGAGAGCACCCGCACGGGCTTTCCGGTCACCGGGTGGGCGCCGAGATCCTTGAGCGCCTCCCCCGCGCCGCCGCGTGCGCCCCGGCCGCCGCCGGCGCGCTTCTCGGCCAGGGCGGCCACCGCCCGGTTGAGGCCGACGTCGAAGACCTCGTCGGTCCCCGAGAGGTTGGCGTAGGCGCCGTTGTGCTGGACGTAAGGCCCATAGCGGCCGATGCCGGCGACGATCATCGCACCGTCCTCCGGGTGGGCGCCCACGTCGCGGGGGAGGTGCAGGAGGCGCAGGGCCTTGTCCAGATCGACGCTGGGCGGCGGCCAGTCCTTGGGCAGGCTGGCGCGCTTGGGCGGCGCGGCGGCCTCTTCGACGTAGGGGCCGAACCGGCCGGACTTCAGCCAGATCAGGTGGCCGCTGGCCGGGTCGACGCCCAGTTCGCGATCACCGGCCTCGCCCGCTTCGTCGCCCGAGGACGCGGCGATCGGCCGGGTGAACCGGCATTCGGGGTAGTTCGAGCAGCCGATGAAGGCGCCGTAGCGCCCGGCCTTGAGCGACAGCCGCCCGGTCCCGCAGGTGGAGCAAAGCCTTGGATCGGCGCCATCGGCCCGGTCGGGGAAAATGTGCGGCCCCAGGGCCTCGTCCAGCGCTTCGAGCACCTCGCCCATGCGAAGCTCGCCGATCTCGCCGACGGCGGCGTTGAAGTCCCGCCAGAACTCGCGCAGGAGGGATTTCCAGTCGAGTTCGCCGGCGGACACCAGATCGAGCTTTTCCTCGAGGCCGGCGGTGAAGTCGTATTCCACATAGCGGGCGAAGAACCGCTCCAGAAAGGCGGTGACCAGGCGGCCGGCGTCTTCGGGGACGAAACGGTTCTTGTCCATCCGCACGTAGGCGCGGTCGCGCAGGACCGAGAGGATCGAGGCGTAGGTCGAGGGCCGCCCGATGCCGAGCTCCTCCATCTTCTTGACCAGGCTGGCTTCCGAATAGCGCGGGGGCGGTTCGGTGAAGTGCTGGTCCGCACGCGCCGCCAGCACCCTGGCGGCGGCTCCCGTCTCGACCTGAGGCAGCCGGCCCCCGTCTTCGTCCGACTCGTCGTCCCGGCCTTCCTCGTAGACGGCGAGATAGCCGGGAAAGAGGATCACCTGGCCGGTGGCGCGCAGGGCGGTGGCGCCATCGGCGCTCTCCAGGTCAATGGTGGTGCGCTCGATCCGCGCCGCCTCCATCTGTGAGGCGATCATGCGCTTCCAGATCAGTTCATAAAGCCGGCCCAGATCGCTCTCCAGCCTCAGGCGCCCCGGATTGCGCTCCAGGCTGGTGGGCCGGATGGCTTCGTGCGCCTCCTGGGCGTTCTTGGCCTTGACCTTGTAGTGGCGGGCACCCTCGGGGACATAGTCCTTGCCGTAGAGGGCCGCGATGACCTCGCGCGCCTCGGCCAGGGCCTCGGGGGCCGACTGCACGCCGTCGGTGCGCATATAGGTGATCAGGCCCACGGTCTCGCCGCCGATATCGACCCCTTCATAGAGCCTCTGCGCCGCCTGCATGGTCCGTTGCGCCGAAAAGCCCAGCTTGCGGGAGGCTTCCTGCTGCAGGGTCGAAGTGGTGAAGGGCGGCGGCGGGCTTCGCCGCGCGGGCTTCTTCTCGACCGCGGCGACGGTGAAGGCGGCGCCCTGGACGGCGCCGCGCGCGGCGAGGGCCGCGGGCTCGTCGGCCAGGTCGAACTTGGTCAGCCGCTGGCCTCGATGCTTGACCAGCCGCGCGGTGAAGGCGTCCGCGGGGGCCGCGACGTCGGCGTCGACTGTCCAGTATTCTCGCGTCCCGAAGGCTTCGATCTCGATCTCGCGGTCGACGATCAGGCGCAGGGCCACCGACTGCACCCGGCCCGCGGAGCGCGCGCCCGGCAGCTTGCGCCACAGCACCGGCGAAAGGGTGAAACCCACCAGATAGTCCAGGGCGCGGCGGGCGAGGTAGGCGTCCACCAGCTCCATGTCGATGTCGCGCGGACGCCGCATGGCCTCGGTGACGGCCGCCTTGGTGATCGCGTTGAACACCACGCGCTGGACGGCGGCGCCCCCCATGGCCTTGCGGCGCTTGAGGTCTTCCAGGACGTGCCAGCTGATCGCCTCGCCTTCCCGGTCGGGGTCGGTGGCCAGGATCAGGCGGTCGGCGCCCTTAAGCGCCTGGGCGATGTCGGCGAGGCGCTTGGCGGATTTGCCGTCGACCTCCCAGGTCATGGCGAAGTCGTCGTCGGGTTTCACCGAGCCATCCTTGGAGGGTAGGTCCCGCACATGGCCGTAGGAGGCCAGCACGGTGTAGCCCGGCCCCAGATAGCGGTTGATGGTCCTGGCCTTGGCCGGGCTTTCGACGACGACGACGTTCATGCGGAATTCTTAAGCCAAGCCCAAGCGGATGAGCGCCGCCGCGGCGGTGGCGCGCGGGAAAGGTGGGGGCGCGCCCCCACCTCTGTCAACGCGGGGCGTGAAAGGAGCGGCGCGGGCCTGCCCGGAGCGGGGCCGCGTTCGGCGAGGCCAGCGTTGGCCACGAACCACCCGATCGAGTGTTCACGCCATCGCCCACCAATGATTCACCGGCTTCCGTCAAGTTGGTAAATATATTTGAGGGTTTGGTAATGTTCCAATCAGGAGAAACCGCTCGATCTGTCACTAGAAAATGACAGCGTGACGACGAGTCCAGGTCGAAGACTTAATCCGCGTTGACCGATTCCCCGCCGGGCCGATAACTATCAGCCGACCGGGGGGCTTTTTGCCCGGGACCTTTCATGCTCGCCGTCCTCAGGTGTCGCCCTCGCAGCGACGCCGCAGGGACTGTCTGGAGGACACCGCCTTGACCCATTCGACCATGCGCGGGCGCCTGATGGCGTCGTCGATGATTTCCGGCGCCGCGCTCGCGGCCCTGTCGGCGAGCGGCGCATACGCCCAGGCCACCACGGCCCCGGCGGGTACGCCCGCCGACAACGCCACCAGCGTGACCGAGTTCGTGGTCACCGGCTCGCGCATCCCGCAGCCGAACCTGACCAGCACCAGCCCGATCACCGTGGTGGGCGCGGAAGAGGCCAAGCTCGAAGGTTCGGTCCGGGTCGAGGATCTGCTCAACAACCTGCCCCAGGTCTTCGGCGGCCAGGGGGGCGGAGTCTCCAACGGCACCACCGGCACGGCCGACGTCGACCTGCGTGATCTGGGGCCGACGCGGACCCTGGTGCTGATCGACGGGCGACGGGTGATGCCGGGCGATCCCTTCAATCCGGTGACCGACCTCAACTTCATTCCCGAACAATTGATCGACCGGGTGGAAGTGCTCACCGGCGGCGCTTCGGCTGTCTACGGCTCCGACGCCGTCGCCGGGGTGGTCAACTTCATCACCTTGAAGAATTTCGAAGGTATTCGCCTTGACGCCCAGATCAGCGGTTTCCAGCACGACAACGGCAACCGCTTCATCCAGGGCCTCAACACCGATCAGGGCTATACGGCGCCTACGGGGTCGACCTGGGACGGCCGCCAGACCAATTTGTCGGCGCTCCTCGGGGTAAGCAGCCCCGACGGCAAAGGCAATATCGAAGCCTATTTCACCTACCGCAACATCCAGTCGATCAACCAGGGGCAGCGCGACTACAGCAACTGCGCCCTGCAGGAGGCGGGAAACAGCTTCGTCTGTAAAGGCTCGCCGGTCACCGCGCTGGGGCACCTGTTCAGCAATGACCTGGCCGCGCAGAGCCAGTGCTACAATTTCTTCGTCGACGCCGCCGGGCCGGGCAATACGCTGAGGCAGGCTTCGCCTCAGGACGGGGCCGGATGCAAGGGCACCGCCCTTCCGACCGACGTGTTCAATTTCAACCCGTTCAACTATTTCCAGCGGCCCGACGAACAGTATTCGGCCGGCGCCTACGCCCACTATGAAGTGAACCCTCACTTCGACGCCTATATGCAGTTGATGTTCATGGACGATCACACCGTCGGCGCCCTCGCGCCCAGCGGCATCTTCGGCCAGACCTTCAACATCGGCTGCAGCAGCCCCCTGCTCTCCGCCCAGGAGGTGACGACGCTCTGCACCGACGCGGGCCTTGGCCCCAAGGACCAAGCCTCCGTGGCCATCCTGCGCCGCAACGTGGAGGGCGGGCCGCGGCTGACCGACCTGCGCCACACCGACTATCGCGTGGTCCTGGGGGTCAAGGGCGAGATCAATTCCGACTGGAGCTACGACGCCTACGCCCAGATCGGCCGGGCGGTGTTCCAGAACGAGGTGGAAAACGATCTTTCCCTATTGCGGATCGGCCAGGCCTTGAACGCCAAGCTGGACAGGGCCGGCAATCTGGTCTGCGCCGGGGACGATCCTCTCTGCGTTCCCTATCTGGGCGCCTTTTCCGCCGCCACGCCTTCGGCGGCGTCGCTCAACTATATTTCGGCCAAGGGGTTCGAGAACGGCTCGACCACCGAAATGGTCGCCAGCGCTTCGGTCACCGGAAAGATCCCGCAAATCAAGAGCCCGTGGGCGGAAGATCCGGTCGGCGTGGCCTTCGGCGGCGAATATCGCCAGGAACAACTGGATCTGCGGGTCGACAACGAGTTCGATTCCGGAGATCTGGCCGGTTTCGGCGTCACTCACGGGGTGAACGGATCGTTCAACGTCTACGAAGGCTACGGCGAACTGCGGGCGCCGTTCATCCAGAACGCGCCGTTCGTCAAGTCGTTGAGTTTCGAAGGCGGTTACCGCTATTCCCACTACAGCCGGGCGGGTGAAACCAACACCTATAAGGTCGCCGGCGACTGGCAGCCGACCGAGGATATCCGCTTCCGCGTCAGCTACAACCGCGCGGTGCGAGCCCCCAACATCCTCGAACTCTTCACCCCCCAATCGGTGCTGTTGGGGGTGACCAACGATCCTTGCGCCGGACCGGCCACCCAGCCCGGGTTTCCCACCGAGGCCCAATGCGCCAATTCGGGGGTCACGGCGGCCGAGTACGGGCACATCGCCAAGAACCCGGCCAACCAATACAACGCTCTGTTCGGCGGCAATCTCGACCTGAAGCCCGAGACCGCCAAGACCCTCACCGTTGGCGCGGTCCTCACGCCACGCATGATCCCGGGCCTGAGCGTTTCGGTGGACTACTTCCACATCAATGTGGATCAGTTCATCCAACCGCTGGATCCGACCATCGTGCTGGGGCAATGCATCGCCTCGGGCGATCCGACGCTCTGCGGCCTGATCCACCGGACACCCGGCAACGGCTCGCTGTTCCTGGGCACACAAGGCTTCGTCACCGCCACCAGCGTCAATGTCGGCTTCCTCAAGACCAGCGGCATCGATTTTTCGGCCAACTACCGCCTGCCGCTGGCGAACCTGGGATGGCAGAATGGCGGCAGCCTGTCGTTCGTCTACAACGGCACCTATCTGAACGAATTGATCACCAACCCGGGGGTCCCGGCCACCGACCAGAACACCGGAAAGGTGTTCACCCAGTACGATTGCGCCGGGCTCTACGGGCTGGTCACCTGCGCCAATCCCGCCCCGCGCTACCGCCACCACTTCCGGGTCAGCTGGCGCACGCCGGTGGAGGGCCTGGAGGTCTCGGGCGCCTGGCGCTACTTCGGCCCGGTGGATTCCCAGACGACGTCGAACAACCCGTTCCTGAGCGACCCGGCGAACACCTTCCCGATCGATCGCCACCTCAACGCCCAGAACTATTTCGACCTGTCGGGCCAGTGGCGGCTGAAGGAGAAGGTCACTTTCCGCGCGGGCGTCAACAACATATTCGACAAGGAACCGCCGCTGGTGGGATCCAATACCGGAGGGGCCACCAACAGCGCCTTCAACGGCAACACCTATCCGGTCGTCTATGACTCCCTGGGCCGATATTTGTTCGTCGGCGCGACGGTCGATTTCTGAGCGGGACCGCCTGCACACGTCGCGTCCAGGCGCGCCCCCTCCGTCACGGCGCTGAAGAATCGCCGCGCCACCTCCCCCGCTTCGCATGGGAGGATTCAAGGAAATTCAATGCTCCCCCGTGTCTCTTCACGGGGGAGGGAGACCGCGAAGGGGTGGAGGGGGCGCGTCGCTCACGCGATCCGCCAGCCCCTACAGCTTGCCCGCGCGCTTGCGGGCCCGACCGGCCGGGCGCATCGATAGGGCTCGAGACAACGAAGGTCGGACGCCCCGACATGCCCAAAGCGCCGGCGCGCAGCCCATCGGCCGACCCGCACGTCGTCGGGACGATCAGCATGCTGAGGGGCGGCCCCGACGTCCCGCTTTACAAGCGCCTGTTCATGCGCATCCGCGACCTGATCGCCCAGGGCCGCCTGGCGCCGGGCGCGCGCCTGCCGGCGTCGAGGGCGCTGGCGGGGTTTCTCGGGGTCTCGCGCAATTCGGTGTCGATCGCCTTCGAACATCTGGCCGCCGACGGCTGGGTCGAGGCGCGAAGAGGGGCGGGAGTGTTCGTCGCGCGCGATCCGCCGGTCAAGGCCTCCACGCCTCCGCCGCGAAAGGCGCGGGACGTGGATCCGGAACTTCGGCCCTTTTCCCTGCAAGTTCCGGCGCTCGACCTGTTTCCGATAGCCGCCTGGAACCGCCTGCAGTCGAGGCGGTGGCGGACGATGCCGGCCGAGGCTCTCGCCGAGGGGCACGGGGCCGGATGGCCGGGCCTGCGCGACGCGATCGCCGCTCATCTGGCCACGACCCGCGGCTTGCGGTGCGACGGGTCGCAGGTCTTCGTCACGACCAGCGTGCGCGCCGGCATCGGCCTGATGGTCCGGGCGCTGAAGCTGGCCCCGGCGAGCGGCTGGGTGGAGGATCCCGGCTACTTCGGCTTCAAGGGCGCCCTGAGGTCCGGCGGGATCGAACCGTGCATGGCCCCGGTCGACGCGGGCGGCCTCGACGTCGATGCGGCCGCGCGGTTGCATCCCGAGGCGCGCCTGGCCATCGTCACCCCGACCGCTCATTTTCCGACCGGCGCGGAGATGAGCGCCGAAAGGCGGGCCAAGCTGATCGCGTGGGCGCGCGGGGCCAGCGGCTGGATCTTCGAGGACGACTACGACAGCGAAAACCATTTCGAGGGCTTGCCGTCGCAGCCGATCGCCGCCGCCGCCCCGGACGTCACCATCTACATGAACTCCTTCAACCGCACTCTGTTTCCGGCCCTGCGCATCGCCTACATGGTGCTCCCCGAATCCCTGATCGGCGCGGTGGAGCGGGAGAGGTCGGACCTCGACGGCCACACCAATGTGCCAAACCAGATCGTCATGGCGGACTTCATCACCGGCGGGGGGCTGGACGAACATCTGCGACGGTGCCGGGGCGCCTACAGGGAGAGGCGCGACGCGCTGCTGGGCGCCCTGGAGACCGATCTTCGCGCCTTTCTGAGTCCCCATCGAACGCCGGGCGGCCTGCAGGTCGTCGCCGACCTCTCACGGCTCGACGAGCGGGAAGCGGAGGGCGCCGCGCAGGGCGCCGGGATCCAGCTGACCGGCATGAGCCGGTTTCTCGACACGGCGACGCGACCGCCGCAGGTCGTCGTGGGATTCGCCGGCTTCAAGCCGGCCGACATCGCGCTGGCCGCCCGCAAGCTGAGTGTCGCATTCGAACAGCTGATCGCCCATTCGCCAGGCTCCCCGGCGCCCTGAACGGTATCTCAAAGGCTTGGAATTGGAGTGCATTGTCATGATCGCGAAGGCGCTGTTGGTCGCCGCGGCGACCCTTGCGATGACGGCTTCCGCCGTCGCCCGGACGCCGGCGACGCGGATCACGCACGGCGAGTATTCGGACCTGTCGTTTTCGCCGGACGGCAAGCGGATGGTGGCAGTCGCCCTGCGGGAGGGTCGCGAACAGTTGGCGATCATGAATTTCGACGGCGGCGACGAGCGCGCCCTTCCCACCACGAGCTTTGATCGGGAAGACCCGGCCTGGTCGCCGGACGGCCGGTTGATCGCCTATGTATCGAAAGAGAACAATGGAGAGGTGATCCATGTCATGCGGCCGGACGGGTCGAACGACGTCGCGCTCACCCCTTCCTCGCGACGGGCGATCCACCCGAGTTGGTCGCCCGACAGCAGGGCCGTTCTTTATTGCACCGACGACGACCTCAGTCCTCCGAAGAAGAACGACTCCGAGATCTATGCGGTGGATCTCGCCGGGCGCCGCGGTCGCGCGATCATCACCGGGGGCGTCAACACCTTTCCGAACCTCTCACCCGATGGAAGGCGAATAGTCTTCCGCAAGATGGTCGGAGAGACGAATTCGGAAGTCTGGGTCGCGAACCGGGATGGTTCGGGCCAGCGAAATCTCACCAACGATCCGGCGTTCGATGGTTGGCCCGAATGGTCGCCCGACGGGCGGCGAATAACCTTTGCCTCGAATCGTGCCGGCAATCACAAGATCTACACGATGAACCGTGACGGCTCCGACGTTCAGCTCGTGGCCGACACCGAGGGCCGCGGCACCGCGCCCAAGTGGACCAAGGACGGCGCCCGAATCTTCTTCACCATCTGCAAACGTGGGGCCTTGGGCGCCAGCTGCGACATCTACAGCGGCGCTGCACCCCAACCGTCGCGACGGCGCCTGGATCGGGTCGTTGAGGAACCACCGAGGTGACCTCGCTCGGGCGCGATTGGCGCCCCCTGGCCGGAAAAATTGGACCTGGACCGGCCAGGGCCGTTCATCAGCATGGGCGCCCCGAGACACGAGAAGGAGGGACTTGAATGTCCATGCGCCAGACGCCCCCAGGCTCGTCGAGCGGCGTTTTCCGCGACGTCGGGACGATGCGCCGCATCCTCTTGGCCGGAATTGTCGGCGCCGTCCCGGCGGTTCTCGCGGGCGGCGCGGTCGCTGTCGCCCAATCGAGCGGCGCGCCGCAAGCGCCCGCGCCCCCGGGATGTTCCTCGCCCGAAAGCCGGCAGTTCGATTTCTGGGTCGGTGAGTGGGACGTCTTCGCCAAGGCCGACCTGACGAAGAAGGTCGCCCAGAGCGTGATCGAAAACCGCTACCACGGCTGCGCCATCCGGGAGAACTGGAACCCGAAGACGGACGCGGGAGGCAGCCTCAGCGCCTATGTCCCGGCCGACCGGCAATGGCGCCAGACGTGGGTCGCGGCCAGCGGCGTTTGGGTCGATTTCCGCGGCGGCTGGGACGGCAACGCCATGGTGCTGGAGGGCGTCTGGCCCCAGCCCGGCCACCCAAAGCAGATCACCCGCATGACCTATACCGCCTGGCCCGACGGGTCCGTCGAACAACGGGGCGACACGAGCGACGACGCTCGCAAGACCTGGCAGCCGGGCTTCGACTTCGTCTATCGGCGCAAACCGGCCCAGGGATGATCGGCCGCGGGCCGGGGGGCCAGGCATCGTTCACGCGCTCTTCTGATACTCTCCCGGGGTGATCGCGAACCAGCGCTGGAAGACCCGGTTCAGGTGGCTCTGGTCGCAGAACCCAGCGTCGGCGGCGATCCAGGCCAGCGGCTGGCCGTTCCTGGCCGCGGCCTTGGCGAAGCTCAGCCGTCGCGCGGTGCGATAGACATGAGGGGTGCACCCGACCGTCCGGCGAAAGGCGCGCATGAGCGCCAGCGGGCTCAATCCCGCTTCGGCGGCCAGTTCGGCGAGGTCGACATCGGCGTTCGGCTCGTCGTCCAACCGCTGCCGCGCGTAGCGCACCGCCCCATCCCAGCGGGCCGCGGGGCGAGGTTTCTCCTCGTCGTGGCGCCCCAGGAGACGCTCGCCCAGGACGACGAAGCTCGATTGCACCGCCAAGGCGCCCGCCCCGGTCCTCACCAGTTCGGCCAGGCGCCGCAGGAGCCGCGCGGCGACGGGATCGGTCAGGGTGGGGCGCCGCACGGCCAGGTCGGGGGCTCCGAGCCAAGCCTGAAGCTGCTCGGGTTTGAGGTATAGCGACACTTGGCGCCAGGCGCCGTCCAGCGCGCGACCGGTGTGCTCTTCATAGGGGCCAAGGATGATCAGGGACCCGCGCGGCGCCACGACCCGGGCGCGGCCGTGCTGAAAGACGCACGCCCCCTCGGTGATCAGCCCGATCTCGTGCTCGAGATGGGCGTGGACGGGGAACCGGTGGGTGGTGAACCTGGCCGAGACGACCTCGGCGTCACCCAGCGGCCCGGCGTGATCGGTTCGCATCCATGAACGAGACGCCGACGATTCCTCCATCCTTCCGGCCCTCCCTGGCGCCGGCTTTCCCCCGCTCGAGAATCCGGAACGCAGCTTAGCCCGACCTCCTTGACATTCCGAGCTTTTTCGCCGCCGCCCGCGCGACGATCCAATGTCGAACGGGCTGAACAATCGTCCAAGACCGAGCGGGCCGGGCGGTGTCTGATGTCGGGGCATTGGCTCCGACGGCGAGCGCGAATTGGCCCTTTCATCGCGCCCCGGCGCCGCCCACAGCCGGAGGAGAGAGGGAGGATGCGATGAGGCGACCTGTCGGCGGGCGCGGCGTGGGAAAGGCGACGGCATGGATCCCGTCGCTTTGCCTTTGCCTCATGGCCGCCGGGCCGGGCCTGGCGGCGCCCGCCACGGCGCCGGCGCCGGGGCTTCCCTCGCCCGGCGCCGGTTGCGCCGCGGCGCCCAACCGTCAGTTCGACTTCTGGATCGGCCGATGGAGCGTCCGGGACGTGATCAACAAATCCGACGGCAAGAGCCTCATCGAGGGCGTCTACGGCGGCTGCGGCATCCACGAAAGCTGGTCGGAGGACGCGCTCGTCGGCGGCAGCATCAGCGCCTTTAACCCGGGGGACAGCCAGTGGCGCCAGCTGTGGGTGGACAGCGCCGGCGGCGTGCGGGAATTCGAGGGTGGGTTGGACAAGGCCGGCCGGATGGTGCTGGTCGCGCGCTATCCGAGCCACAAACAGCCGGGCCGGACCGTCCTGGATCGGATGACCTACTCCTCCCTCGGCGGCGGCAAGGTCAGGCAGTATTCCGACGCATCGGTCGACGACGGCGCGACGTGGAAGCCGCTCTACGACAACATCTACACGCCGCAATGACGGGATTTGCGTTGCCATGTCGATAACCTACCAGGACCATCGCCCCCGGACCTCCGCCGGGCCCAGGACGGGTGGCGGCCGGCCCCACCCCTCGCGCCTCGCCGACGCCGCGGCGCTGGACGCGGTGGCGGGGCTGCTGGCGGTGTCGGGGGGTGAGATCGGGGAGGCGCGGGGTTTGCTGACCCTGCTGGGCGACCCTTTGCGCCGGGTGGTGCTCGAGCAGATGGCGCGGCGGCCGTGCAACACGAGCCTTCTGGCGGGGATGACGGGGGCGGGGAGCCAGGACATCAGCCACCGGATCCGCGGCCTTGCCAAGGCCGGGGCGGTGGCGCCGGCGCGCAACGGCTTTTATTTCGCCGACCCGCGGCCGGCTGACTGCGTGCGAAAGTACCTCGACGTCCTTCTGACCATGACCGCCTACACCCAGGGAGCGGAGGCCGGTGGCGAGTAAGCTGGACTGCGTGCTCGAAGCCCTGGCCGAGCCGACGCGGCGGGAGATCTTCGAGCGGGTGGTGATCCGACCCCGCCGCCTGAGCGAACTGGTGGAGGGGCTGACCGTGTCGCGCCCGGCGGTGTCGCACCATGTGAAGGTTCTGCGCCAGGCGGGCCTCGTCCACACCGTGAACGACCGGCTCGAGGTCGTGCTGGATGTGCTTCCGACCCTTCGAACCTATTTCGACCGGCTATGGCTGGAAGCCTCCCTGGGCGACACCTGGATCACCTACCGCCGAGCCGAAAACAACGACCTGGGGCTTTAGAAGCGCGGCTCCGCGTGGGCACTCACGCCTTGACCGCCAGCCCGCCCGCGAGCAGTTCGGCCCGGCCGGCCAGGGCCAGTTCGGTCAGGGCGGCGAGGACCGCGGAGGCCGGCGCCCCGGCGCCGCGGGCCAGTTCATCGAAGGCGGTGGGGGTCGGCGACAGGAGGACTTCCAGCGCGGCCCTCAGCGCGTCGGTTTCCGGATCGGCCTCCAGGCCGGCGGTCTCATAGGGCGCCGGATCGCGCTCGGCCGCCGTCGGCTGGGCGTCCAGCACGCGCAGGACATCCTCGGCGCCCTCCACCAGGATCGCGCCCTGGCGAAGGAGGTCGTTGGCCCCCCGCGCCCTGGGATCGAGGGGGGAGCCCGGTACGGCGAACACCTCGCGGCCCTGCTCTCCGGCTAGGCGGGCGGTGATCAGCGAGCCGGATTTGAGCTCCGCCTCGACCACCACCACGCCGAGGGCCATGCCCGATATCAGCCGGTTGCGCCGGGGAAAATCGGCGGCGCGGGCGGCATGGCCGATCGCCCGTTCGGAGACGAGGCAGCCCCTGGCCTTGATCGCCGCGTGGAGCGGGGCGTTGTCCGGTGGATAGATGTCGTCCACCCCGCCGGCCAGGACCGCGATCGTTCCGGTCGCCAGGGCGCCTTCGTGCGCCGCCGAATCGATACCCCTGGCCATGCCCGAAACGACCCCATAGCCGGCCTCGCCCAAGGCGCCGGCCAGGGTTTTGGCGAAGCGGCGCCCCGCCGCCGACGCCACCCGCGCGCCGACGATCGCCACCGCGCGGCGGGCGAGAAGCGCGCCGTCCCCCAGGGCCCAGATCAGCGGCGGAGGCGGGTCCAGAACAGCCAGCAGGCGCGGGAAGCCCGGCTCGGAGGCGCCGATCAGCCTCGCCCCGAGCGCCGCGCCCGCGGCCAGCTCGCCCTGCGCCTCCGCGAGGCTCGGAACCCTGAGCGACTGGGCGCGCCCGCCCCGCCGGGCCAACTCCGGAAGGGCTTCGAGAGCTCTCGCTGCCGACCCATAGCGGCCGATCAGGTGAGCGAAGGTCACCGGGCCCACCGCGTCGGCCCGGGCGAGGCGCAGCCAGGCGATCCGTTCGCGCTCGCCAAGCGGCGCCCCGGTCACGGCGGGGCCGCCGCCTTTTCCGCCCCGATCCGGGGCTCCTCGCCCTTGAGCAACCGGCCGATGTTCTGGTGATGGCGGACGAAGATCAGCACGGCCATGCCGGCGGAGAGCCACAGGCGTTCCTCGCTCGATCGGTGGAGGAGGAGGAAATAGAGGGGCGAGAGGGCGGCGGCGGTCAGGGTTGCCAGAGAGGAGAGGCGGAACGCCGCCGCCATAGCGATCCAGGTCGCCCCCGCGGCGAGGCCGACCGGCCAGGCGAGGGCGAAGAGGATGCCGAGGAAGGTCGCCATCCCCTTGCCGCCGCGAAACCTGAGCCAGACGGGAAACAGATGGCCGAGGAACGCCGCGCCGCCCGCCACGGCCGCCGCCGCGGGTGAGATCAGGACACCGGCCAGCAACACCGCCACGGCCCCCTTTGCGCCGTCGCCGATCAAGGTGATCAGGGCCAGGTCCCGCCGGCCGGTGCGCAGGACATTGGTCGCGCCGATATTGCCTGATCCCACGCCGCGGATATCGCCGACCCCGCCCAGCCGGGTGGCGATCACGCCAAAGGGGATCGAGCCCAGGAGATAGCCGCCGATCGCGGCGGCTGCGATCATGAAAGGGGCGCCCGGCGCGTCGAACATCGTTCTCGAAGCCTATGCCATGCGGCGCGGCGTCCGCCAGGCTTTTTCAACGCCAAGAAGCCAAGGAGCCAAGCCGGATCGGCATCAGGCTCGAGCCTCTTGGCTCCTTCCACGTCACTCCGCCTCAAAGACCACCCGCCCGTCGACCAGGGTCATCAGAACCTGCCCCTGCAAGCGCCGGCCGTCAAAGGCGGAGTTCTTTGATTTCGAGAGGAGGGTGGCGGCGTCGATCAGGCGC
>JBBQGZ010000016.1:0-30612 GCA_038323535.1 Caulobacterales bacterium | reverse complement strand
CGCTTCGCCGCTCGGCGTCGCTCGTCGCGGCCGCCCCGATCAGCGCCTGAAGCTTCTGGGCGGCCCCGGACGCGGCCGCGACGAGACGCCCGCCCGCCACGGTCAAGGCGTCCCCGGCCGCGACGAGGGCCTCGGCGGCGCAATTGAGATGGCGCAGCGCCCCGTCCCCGCCCAGCAGGAACATTCCATGGGGCGAGTGGTCGAAGACATCGGCCATGCCGGCGTTCAGGAGCCGCGCCGCCGCGACCTTCCGCCCCAGGCCCCAGGCGCGGATGAAGTGGGGATGGAACCGCCTCGCCGCCGCCAGGTCGGCTTGGCTGAAACCGCCCCGCGCCCTGGGCCGGGCGATGTTCACCGAGGCCCCATTGAGGCCGTCCATCGCCAGGCCGAGCATGACGAAGGAATGCATGTCGAAGGGCCGCATGAAGTCGTTGTAGTATTCGGTCCGCATCAGGGCCGCCTTGGGCATCCTGTGCTCGTCGGTGAGGACCAGCGGCACGAAGCGCTTGACCGTGTCGCGCGGGTTGTCGATCCGCTGGATGGGATTACGGCTCGCGAAGTGGCCGAAGTAGAGGCCGGGCGCCGCGGGGTCGAGGCGCGCAATCACCCCGGCGCCGGCGCCGCTCTCCTGATTCTGGGAAATCAGCGCCGCGCCGCCGCCGCCGATCCTGTCGGCGAACCGCTCCAGCAGGCAGGGCCACAGTTCCGGCTCGACCGCCGTCTGGTAGATCAGATCGACGAAGCCGCCGTCATCGATTTGCGCCCCCATCTCGCCCCGATCCGAAACGCATCCCCGACGCGACCCTTCCGGGCCGGCCGGACGGCGCGAGCCTAGCAAAAAAATAGGGCGACTTCGCGCTTATCACGCAGCGCGGCAATTCATCCCGCCGAACGGCGGCGCCGAAGTGTCGCCGCCCTCGCCGTCGGAGCGACGCCACCTCAGGGGCCGGCGCCGACGGTCCGCATCATCAGCCGGGCCAGGTCCGCCTGGCCGGTGGTCTGGGTCTTTTCGAAGATATGGACCAGATGGCCGCGAACCGTGTGAAAGCTCAGCTCCAGATTCGCCGCCGCCTGACGCGGATCGGCGCCGTCGAACAGCGCCAGGGCGACCCGGGCCTCGGCGCGCGAGAGGCCGAAGAGGTCACGTAGTCTCTGTTCGGGCAGGCTGACATCGGCTTCCAGATCGGTGACGCAGACGAGGATCGAGGGGCCGCCGTTGAAGATCGAGAAGCGTTCGGATTTCACGGGCGCCACCGCGAGCGACAGCGGCAGGCGACGGCGCGGTGTCGGCAGGGCCATCGAACCGCCGCCGCGACGGGTGCAATCCGAGGCGGCGGCGGCGCCGATCAGAGCCTCGAACCGCCGCTGCGCATCCGGAGCGGCGAGGCGCAAGCGCCCGCCGACCACCGCCAGGCCGTCGCCCTCGGCGACCAACGCCTCCGCCTTGGGATTGAGGCGCCGAACGCGCCCGGCGGCGTCCAACAGGAACACGCCATGCGACGAACGGTCGACGATCTGGCCGAGGCCTTCGCCCACGCCCACCTCGTCGCTGAATTTGCGCCCAAGACTGAAGGCGCGAACGAGGTGGGGGTGGAGGGCCCTGACGAATTCAAGGTCGGCGCCGGCGAATTGTTCGAGTCTGCTGGAACGATTGATGTTAATGACAAAGACATCATAGCCGCTCACCGCCAGTCTTATCATAATCGTCGAATGAATGTCTTGAGGTTTCAGGAAGTCGTTGTAGAATTCTGTCTCGACCAGCTTCTCCTTTGGCATCCAATCTTCATCGGTTATAATACACGGCGTCCAAGTCCGAATATAGCCGTCCGGATCTTTGACGTTCGATAGGGGATTTCGGAGGGCGTAATGATCGAAATACCGTCGCGTTGCGGTGGGGTCCACGCGGGAGGTGGCGTCTACATCGCCCGCCCCGGTTATCAGGTTCAGTCGGCTGAGCACGGCGGCCCCGCCGGTGATCGAATCGGCGAGCCGGTCCATGAGCGGAATCCACAGGCTCGGCGCCACCGCCGCCTCGTAGGCCAGATCAAGCAGGTCGCCGTAGCCGCGCTCGTCCATCACCCGACGCTCCGCGCTCCCGCCGGTTGGTTCAGGTGAGCTCTCCGTGTCCCCAGCTGGGGCCAGCCTATCTCAATAAATTTTCGAAAACAGTCCATTTGGACCTTTCCCGCCGTATGTAGGCCGCCCTAGTCCGGCCCGATATCCCCTCGCGGTTCCTTTTGGACCGTCGGGGCGAATCAAAGCGACGAGGACGGTCATGTCGAAGATTCATTGGTCCACGCAGGTCAGCGCCGATTTCAACACCGCGGCCGACTGGTCCACCAACACGGTGCCGGGCGCCGCGGACGACGCCATTCTCGATGCGTCCGGCAAGAGCGCCTACACGGTCACCGCTTCGACCAGCGAGACCGTCCACAGCATCCAGACCGCCTCGACGGCGACGCTCTCCATCACCGGCGGCACGTTCACCGCCAGCGCCGGCACGGGATCGGGCGCCAACGCCGGTACGATCCTGATCGGCAACAACACGATCTTCTCGGTCGGCGGCGCCCTCGCCAACAGCGGCGCGATCAATCTGAACAGCGGCGGCAACACCACCGAGCTGTTCCTGAGCGCCAACACCACCCTGAGCGGGGCCGGAAAGGTCACGCTCGGCGACAACCCCAACAATTTCATTTTCGGGACCGCGGCGGCCACCAAACTGACCAATGTCGACAACACCCTCTCCGGCGCCGGCCAGATCGGCAATGGCCAGATGACCCTGGTTAATCAGGCGGCGGGTGTGATCAACGCCACCGGCGCCAATGCCTTCGTCCTCAACACCGGCGCGCAGACGGTCACCAACGCCGGCCTGCTCGAGGCCTCCGGCGCGGGCGGCCTCACCATTTCGGGCACGACGGTGGACGATTCCACCGGCGGCGTGATCCAGGCCAATACCGGCTCGGCGGTGAATCTCCTTGGCGCCGACATCATCGGCGGAACGCTGAAGACATCGGGAACGGGCGTGATCGAGACCGCCGCCAACAACAGAACCAGCGTGATCGACGGCACATCCTTCGCGGTCGCCAACACCGGCGCGCTGAATATCACCAACAACGCTTTCCTGACCGTGGAAGGGGCGATCAACAACACCGGGGTGATCTCGCTGCTCAGCGCCGGGAACACCACGGAGTTGGTCATCGGCGCCGACACCACCCTGAGCGGGGCCGGAAAAGTCACGCTCAGCGACAACCCCAACAACTTCATTTTCGGGACCGCGGCGGCCACCAAACTGACCAATGTCGACAACACCATCTCCGGCGCCGGCCAGCTCGGCAATGGCCAGATGACCCTGGTCAACCAGGCGGCGGGCGTCGTCAACGCCACCGGCGCCAATGCCCTCATCCTCAACACCTCCGGCGAGACCGTCACCAACGCCGGCCTGCTGGAAGCCACCGGCGCGGGCGGCCTGCTCATCCAGAGCACCACGGTGGACGATTCCACCGGCGGAGTGATCTTGGCCAACACCGGCTCGGTGGTGAACCTCGCCGGTGCCGACATCATCGGCGGCACGCTGAAGACGTCGGGAACGGGCGTGATCGAGACCGCCGCCAGCGACCGCGCCAGCCAACTGGACGGTACGACCTTCGCGGTCGCCAACACCGGCCAGCTCAACGTCACCAACAACGCTTGGCTGACCCTCCAGGGGACGATCGCCAACACCGGCGTGATCAGTGTCAACAGCGCCGGCAACGACACCCGGTTGATCGTCGGGGCCAAGAACGCCACCATCAGCGGCGGCGCGGTCACCCTGAGCGACAATACCGTCAATTTCATCACCGGAACCTTGAGCGGCGTCTCACCCAATCAGACCGTCTCGACCCTGACCAACAAGACGGTGATCTCCGGCGCTGGAACCATTGGATCAGACCTCGCCCTCGTCAACAACGCCACCATCGACGCCACCGGCGCCAACGCCCTGATCATCGCCACCGGGAATACCGGCGTGGCGGGCAGCAATGTGGTCACCAACACCAGCCTGCTCGAATCGACCAATCCCGGCGCCCTGGGCGCCGTCGGCGGCCTGATCCTGCGCAATGTCTTCATCGCCAACAAGGGCAAGGGGATCGTCGAAGCCAACGGCGCCAATACCCATGTGGATCTGCAGGGCGCGACGATTCAGGGCGGCGCTCTGACCGCGGTGAACGGCGGTGTCATCCAGACCGCCGCCAGCGACCGGGCCAGCCTGCTCGACGGCACGGCCTCGACGGTGACGCTGACCGGCCCGCTGAACATCACCAACAACGCCTGGGTGACGGCGCAGGGGACGCTCAAGAACAACGGGACGGTCTCGCTGCTCAGCGTCGGCAACGACACGCGATTCATCGTCGGGGCGGCGGGCCTCACCCTGACCGGCGGCGGGGCCGTCACCCTGAGCGACAATAGCCAGAACACCATCTCGGCGGCCGCCGCGTCGGCCACCTTGACCAATGTCGACAACGTCATCTCCGGCTCCGGCCTGATCGGCTTTGGTTCCCTGACCCTGATCAACCAGAAGGCGGGCGTCATCGACGCCACCGGCGCCACCGCGGCGCTGGTGATCAACACCGGGGGCAAGACGGTGACCAACGCCGGCCTGATCGAGGCCACCGGCGCGGCGGGCCTGCTCATCCAGAACACCACGGTGGATGATTCCACCGGCGGCGTGATCCTGGCCGCCACCGGATCGATCGTGAACCTGCAGGGCGCCGACCTGGTCGGCGGGACCTTGCAGGCCCAGGGCACGGGCGTCTTCCAGACGACCAACAGCGACCGGGCCAGCCTGCTCGACGGCACGACCTCGACCGTCAACCTCGCCGGTCCGCTGAACATCACCAACAACGCCTGGGTGACGGCGCAGGGGACGGTCAAGAACACCGGTGTGATCTCCCTGCTCAGCATCGGCAACGACACGAGGCTCGTCGTCGGCGCGGCCAACCTCAGCCTGACCGGCGGCGGCAAGGTCACCCTGAGCGACAATGGCCAGAACATCATCTCGGCCGCCACCGCCTCGGCCATCCTGACCAACGTCGACAACGTGATCTCCGGCTCCGGCCTGATCGGCTTAGGTTCCCTGACCCTGATCAACCAGAAGGCGGGCGTGATCGACGCCACGGGGACCGCCGCCGCCCTCGTCTTCAACACCGGCGGCAAGACGGTCACCAACGCCGGCCTGATCGAGGCCACCGGCGCGGCGGGCCTGCTCATCCAGAACACCACGGTGGATGATTCCACCGGCGGCGTGATTCTGGCCGCCACCGGATCGATCGTGAATTTGCAAGGCGCCGACCTGGTCGGCGGGACCTTGCAGACCCAGGGCACGGGCGTGTTCCAGACGACCAACAGCGACCGGGCCAGCCTGCTCGACGGCACGACCTCCACGCTGACCCTTGCCGGGACGCTGAACATCACCAACAACGCCTGGGTGACGATCCAGGGGGCGATCGACAACACCGGCTCGATCAACCTCTTGAGCGCCGGCAACGACACCCGGCTGAGGGTCGCGGCGAACACGACCCTCACCGGCAATGGGGTGATCTTCCTCAACGGCAACGCCAACAACACCATCGACGGCGTCACCGCCGGCCTCACCCTGACCAACGACGGCAATACGCTCGAGGGGTCGGGAAACCTGCTGGGCGCGAACCTCACCCTGATCAACAACGCGGGCGGGGTGGTGAACGGCAACCAGGCTACGGCGCTGGTGCTCTCCACTCCAGGTCGCCTGATCACCAACGCGGGCACGTTGGAGGGGACCGGCGCGGGCGGGCTGACCATCTCCGGCTCGGTCGTCAACGGGACGGGAGGGACGGTTTTCGCCGGCGCGGGCTCGAATGTCACCCTGACCAGCAGCACCCTGACTGGTGGGGCGTTCAGCACCGCCGCGACCGGCCAGATCATCGTCGGCGACGGCTCGACCGCGACCATCGATTCGGTGGCCGGCAACGGCGGGACCATCCTGGTCAACGGAAACAAATTGACGACCAGCCTGATCTTCGCCGCAAGCACCTCGCTCACCGGCGGCGGCGTGCTGGAGCTCAGCGATAGCAAGAAGAACGTGGTCAAGGGGACGAAGTCGAGCATCGTGCTGACCAACCTCGACAACACCATCGAGGGCTCGGGCAAGCTCGGGTCCAAGAAGCTGACCCTGGTCAATGGCGCCGGCGGGGTGATCGACGGCGACAACCATAACCCGCTGACCATCGACACCGGCGGCGTCGCGGTCTCCAACGCGGGCCTCATCGAGACCACGGCCAGCGGCAAGCTCACCATCAAGAGCGCGCTGAGCAACACGGGCTTGCTGGAGGCGAACACCGGAAACCTGACCGTCGATGGGGCGGTGACCGGCGGCGGCTCGGCCCAGATCGACAACGGCAATCTCACCTTCGGCGCCAGCTTCACCGAGAACGTCGCCTTCACCGGCACGTCGGGCAAGCTCATCCTGGCCCAATCGCAGGGCTATGGCGGCCAAGTCAGCGGCTTCTCGCACAAGGGCAAGACGTCCTTCGACCTGCAGGACATCACCTTCGGCGGCTCGACGAGCGCGAGCTACAGCGGGACCGCCACCTCCGGGATCCTGACGGTGACCGACGGGACCCACGCCGCCCACATCACCCTCCTCGGCGACTATACCGGCGCGACCTTCAACGTCGCCGACGACGGCGCCGGCGGGACGAGCGTCACCGATCCCACGGCCCCGACCGCACCGACGGCGGTCCCGGCCGCGGCGTCGGCCCAGAGCCACCAATTTATCGCCGCCATGGCGGGCTTGGCGGGCGACAGCGGCGGACCGGTCCCGGCGTGGATGGCCAGCCACGGCGAAGCCGCCCAGCACGGCCTCTTCGCGCCGAGGGCCCACGCCGCCTGATGGGCCCGCGCGCGCGGTCAAAAAAAGCCGTCCACCCGACCCGAACTTGCGCACCGAGATCATCCGTGATATGAGGCTGTTTCGCTAGCGCCAATCCCACGGATGGAAGCAGGCGCGGCGGCGAGGGGATTCATCAGAGGGGCGCGGCAGGTCATGTCGAAGATCCATTGGTCAACGGCGGTCAGCGCCGATTTCAACACGGCCGCGGATTGGTCCACCAGCACCGTGCCCGGCGCCGCCGACGACGCCATCCTCGATGCGTCCGGCAAGACCGCCTACACCGTCACCGCCTCGACCAGCGAGACGGTCAAGAGCATCCAGACCGCCGCCACCGCCACCCTGTCGATCACCGCCGGGACGTTCAACGCCACCACGGGAACGGGCACGGGCGCCAACGCCGGCACGATCACCGTCGGCGGTAATTCGGCGTTCCAGGTCGCCGGCACGGTGACCAACAACGGGGTGATCAGCCTTTCCAACACCGCCGCCTTCGCCAATCTGATCGTGGGCAGCGGCGGGGTGAGCCTGACGGGGGCGGGCCAGGTGACCCTGACCAACAATGCGGCCAACCAGATCTTCGGCACGGGGGGCGTTCAGACCCTGACCAATGTGGACAACACCATCTCCGGGGCGGGGTTCATCGGCGGGGGCTCGCTGATCCTCAACAACCAGGCCAAGGGGATCATCAATTCCACCGGGACGACCAATGCGCTGACCCTCGACATGGGCTTCGGCACGGCGACCAACGTCGGGCTGATCGAATCCACCGGCAAGGGGGGCCTCATCCTTCAGAACGGGAGCATCGCCAACAGCGGCCAGATCACGGTGAGCGGCGGGGGGGCCTTGAGCCTGAACAACGCGACGATCAACGACAGCACGGGCGGGACCCTGGATCCGGGCCTCGCCCTGAGCTTGAACAGCAGCGCCATCGTCGGCGGGTCCCTGACCATGGCGGCGGGCGGGACGATCACGATCGTCAACAGCGACGACCTGAACACCGTCCTGACCAACAAGGGGGCGATCAACGTCGGGAACAATTCCCAGGTGACCTTGCACGGCACGGTGACCAACAACGGGGTGATCAGCCTTTCCAACACCGCCGCCTTCGCCATTCTGAACGTGGGCAGCGGCGGGGTGAGCCTGACGGGGGCGGGCCAGGTGACCCTGACCGACAACGCCGCCAACAACATCTTCGGCACGGGGGGCGTCCAGACCCTGACCAATGTGGACAACACCATCTCCGGGGCCGGGTTCATTGGCGGCGGCTCGCTGATCCTGGTCAACCAGGCCAAGGGGGTGATCGACGCCACCGGGGCGACCAACGCCCTGATCATTGACGCCGCCTTCGGGACCCTGACCAACGCCGGCCTTCTGGAGGGCACGGGCGCCGCCGGCCTCACCCTTCAGAATGGAACCATCAACGGCGCCAAGGGGACCGTCTTCGCGGGCGCGGGATCAAGCGTGCGGCTGCAGAATATCGTCCTGACCGGGGGAAGCCTGGGCACGGCGGCCGGCGGCGTGATCACCCTCTTCAACGGCTCGACCGCCACGGTGGACGGCGCCCTGGCCAACGCCGGGATGATTGCCCTGACCAGCACCGGGACCAAGACCAGCCTCATCTTCGACAAGGCGACCACCCTCACCGGCGGCGGGACGGTGTCGCTCGGCGACAACGCCAACAACATCGTCCAGGGAACCAGCAAAAGCGTCGTCCTCACCAATGTGGACAACACCATTTCCGGATCCGGAAGCCTGGGGAACGGCAGGCTGACCCTGATCAACCAGGCCGCGGGCGTCATCGACGCGACCGGCGTCGCCGCCCTGATCCTCGACGCCAAGAACGCGACACTCGTCAACGCCGGCCTGATCGAGGCCACGGGCGCGGGTGGCCTGAACATCAAGAAGACCACCATCGACAATGGCTCTACCGGGATCATCCTGGCCGGGGTTGGCGCCAAGGTGCGCCTCCAGGGCGCCGACATCATCGGCGGCACGCTCAAGTCCAGCGGTTCGGGCAAGATCGTCACCGGCTCGGGCGTCAATATCCTGGACGGCCTGACCTCGACCCTGAACAATCAGGCCACGGTGTCCATCTCCGACAACACCGCCCTTACCCTCCAGGGGGCGATCGTCAACACCGGCCAGATCAGCCTTTCCGCCAGCGCCAAGCACGCCGACCTGATCGTCGGCGCGGCGGGCGCGACCCTCACCGGCGGCGGGTCGGTGATCCTGGGCGACAACGCGGGCAACCGCTTCTTCGGCGCCAGTGGGACGGCGAGCCTGACCAATGTCGACAACACCATCTCCGGCGCCGGCCTGCTGGGGATGGGAACGTTGGTTCTGGTCAATCAGGCCGCGGGCGTCATCAACGCCAGCGGGACGCTCGCCCTGACCATCGACACCGGCGCCAACACCATCACCAACGCCGGCCTGATCGAGGCGACGGGTTCCGGCGGGGGCGTGATCCAAAGCGCGGTCAAGAACACTGGCATGCTGGCCGCCGCCGGCGGCGACCTTACCGTGAACGGGGCGGTGACCGGGAACGGCTCGGCGACCATCAATGGCGCGACCCTCGATCTCGGCTCGAGTTTCACCGAGAACGTCACCTTCACCGGGACGAGCGGCGTGCTGGAGCTGGCGCAGTCGCAGACCTATGCCGGCAAGGTCACCGGCTTTTCCCTTACCGGCGGCACATCGCTGGACCTGCGCGACATCGCCTTCGTCAGCGCCGGCGAGGCGACGTTCAGCGGCAACAAGACCTCCGGCGTGCTCACCGTCACCGACGGCACCCACACCGCCCACATCACTCTGATCGGCAACTATACCGGCTCCACCTTCGTCGCCAGCAGCGACGGCCAAGGCGGCGTCAGCATCGTGGATCCGCAATCGGGAGGCGGCGCGGCCCCGGCGGCCCTGTCGCCGATTGCCTCGGCGTCGGGCCACCAGTTCATCGCCGCCATGGCGGGCCTGGGCGGCGGCTCCGGCGGGCCGCTGTCGATGTGGTTCGAAACGCGTCACACCGCGCCGATGAGTCTGGTCGCACCCAAGCTGCACGCGGCCTGACAGGGGCGAACCTCAACCAGGAGGCGGGGCGGAACGCGTCCCCGCGCGCCTACGCCCCGCGGCCGCGGGCTTTGTCAACGGCGGCGTTCACGGCGTCCATGTCCTCGCCGTAGATGATCTGGCCGCCGACGATGAAGGCCGGGGTGCCGCCCAGGGAGAGCTTGGAAAAGAGGGCGCCGGTGTCGGCGAGTTGGTGGTCGGCGGCGGCGTTTTCGGCGAGATCGGCGGCATGGGCGCCAGCCGCCCGGGCGATCCGGTCGATGGCCTCGTCATCGAGCGGATGGGTGGCCATGAGGGTCGAATAGGCCCGCAGGTAGTCGCCCCCGGCCTTCTTCACCGCCAAAGCGGCGCGGGCGGCGTGTTCGGAGGTGGGCCCGAAGATCGGCATCTCCTTGAACACGAAGCGCACGTCGGGGTGGGCCTTGATCAGGGCGATCACCTTGGGCGCCGCGTTGGCGCAGTGCGGGCAGCGATAGTCGTAGAACTCGGTGACGGTGACCTTGCCGGCGGGATTGGCCACGAAATCACGCGGGTCGCGCTCAACCGCCCCGCGCAGGCGAGGAAGGTCCGCCTGGGCCTTTTGCTGGGAGGCGACGGCGGCCGCCTCCATCTTCACCTGCAGCTTCTGCGCCGCTTCCTGGATCACTTCGGGATGGGCGAGCAGATAGGCGTGCACGCGTTTTCCGAACTCGGCCTCGTCGCCGGAGGCGGGCTGGCAGGCGCCCAGCATGAGGGCGGCGGCCAGGCCGGCCGCGACGGCGGCGGTGGGCGTCAACCCTGGCGCCCCATGGCCTTGAGATCGTCGGCGGTGGGTTTCGAAGCCAGGATGATGTCGGTCGCGCGGCGCCATTGGGGGCTGTCCTTCTTCAACAGGTCTCGGGCGCGCAGGGCGAACACACGAGCGTCGGCCAGTTGGCCGAGATAAAAGTTCTGCTCGGCCGCCGCCAGCCTGGCCAAGCCGTCGTGGCCCTGGCTGTCGTAGGCCTCGGCGAGCAGGCGCCAGCCAAGCGCGTTCTCGGGCTCCTGCGCCAGGGCGCGGCCCAGATCCCCGATCGCCTCGTCCAGGCGTTTGGGATCATTCAAGGCGATGAGGGTCTGGGCCAGGTTGACCCTCAGGAGAGGCGCATCGGGCTTCAGATCCACCGATCGCCGGTGCGCGGGTTCGGCGTCCGCCGCCCGGCCGGCCTCGAACAGGACCTGGCCCTTGAGTTCCCAAAGATAGGGATTGGCCGGCTGTTCGGCGATCAAGGCGTCGATGGCCGCGAGGGCCTTGGCGGTTTCGGTTTCCTTGTAATAGGCGATGGCGCGAGCGTAGCGGGCGGGAAACGACGAATCGGTTTCAGGATACTTCGCCAAGGTGGGGCCGGGGACGCCGAGGAATCCGTCCAGCTTGGCCTTCATCACCGCGTGGCGAAAGGTCGCCTCGGGACTGTCGTCGGCCCCGACGTGAGGCTGTTGAGCCACCCGGGTCGCCAGGGCCTCGATGCGGTCGTCGGTCAGGGGGTGGTCGCGGAAGAAGGGAAATTTCTTCTCGTCGTCGAACACTTCCTGGTATCGGAAATTGTTGAAGAAATCGACCAGCCCGCGCCCCGAGACGCCGGCCTTCTCGAGATAGGTCACGGCAGCCTGATCCGCCCGGGATTCCTGCTCGCGCGAATAGCCGAGGGCCGAGATGCCGGCGAAATAGCCGGAGGAATAGATCAGCGCCGCGGCGCCGTCCGGCGAACCCGCCGCCGCCGCCAATATGCCCAGGCCGATCCCCAGCAACAGGGGCCCCAGGGCCTGATGGCCGATGGCGCCGGAGCGGGCGAGGTGGCCCCCGGCGATATGGCCGGTCTCGTGGGCGATCACCCCGATGAGCTGATTGGGGGTCTTGGTCTCGAGGATCAGGCCGGTGTTGAGGAACAACTGCTGGCCGGAGGCCGAAAACGCGTTCAGTTCCTTGTCGGCGATGATGTGGATCTGGACGCTTTTGGGATCGAGGCCGGCGGCGGCGAAGATCGGGTCGGCGTCCTGGTGCAGGATCGCCTCGATCTCGGTGTCGCGAATGATCGAGGGGGCGGCCTCCGCCTGGGCCAGCGCCGGCGCCGGCGCGAGCATGGCGATCGCGGCCAGGGCGCCCAGGAGGTGGAAGGGCCAGTTCTGCTTGTTACGCGCCAGGCCCGGCCCCCTCCACCGCCTCGCGGTCCCCCTCCCGTTGGCGGAGGGGAGGAGACAAGAAGCTCTCTCTTCCCGTTGGCGTGGGGGAAGTACCGGCCAAGCCGGGGAAGGGGGCTCTCGCGCAGTGCGAGCCGGCATGGAAGTTCCCACCATCCTAGCTCTGAACTCATCCCCCCCGGCGCCACCAGCCCCGGCGCGGCGCGGCCGGGGGGGTGGAGATTTCGGACGGATCAGGTTCGACGGGCGCCGCGGCCGCGACGATCACCGGTCTGGGGCGGGTCGGGGCCGGCGCCGAGGCGGCGGCGATCGGCTCCGCGTCGAGAGGCGGTGAAACCTCATCCGGCGGGGCGGGCGACGCTTCAGCCATCCGAGCGGGCGCCTTGCGGCGCCGGCTTCGCGCGGGCTTGACCGGTTCGGCGGCCAGTTCGACCCACACGTCGTCCTCGGGGGGAAGAGGATCGGCCGGCGCGGGCGCCGCCAGCCACGCGGCCAAGTCCGGCTTCGGTTCGCTCTGAACCGCGACCGCGGGCGGGGCCGGCATATCGTCGCTCACCGCTGCGCCGGGCTGCTCCACCGGCCCGCGCCATTCATAGGGGTCTTCGCCGCTCAGCCGGGCGGGCCACGACCAGGCGTAGACGTCGCCGGCGCGCGAGTCCTCGCGCGAGCGCCGGCCGCCTCGGCGACCTCGGCGACGGCGGTTTCGGCTCGCCTCGCCCTCCGGCCCGCCTTCGCGCGGCTCGCCGTCGGTGGGGACCGTCGGGGGCGCGAGTTGGGCGGCGGCGGGGCGCGCGTCGTCCCCGCGCCGGCCGCGCCGCCGCCGCCGGCCGCGGCGCCGCGCGGCGTCCTCCTCCGATCCGGCCGGGACGGCGGCCTCGTCGTCGCCGGATCGTCGCCGAGACATGGCTTGGGCGGGCGCCTCGTCCACGTCCTCGTGATCCTCCTCGACGTCATCTTCGTCTTCGTCGTCCAGGGCCGCGTCGTCATCGGCCTCGATATCGGCATAGGCGCTCGGCTCCGGCGCCTCGACGCCCCTGTCGACCTCGTGCGGGACGTTGGAGACCCGGTCGATCTCGTGTTCGGCGTGGGCCAGGGCCTCGTCGATCACCACACTGACGAACAGGCCATGACCGCGCAGGATGCGGGTCAGGAACTCGCGCTTGTGGTTGAGGATATAGAGGCTGACGTCCCGGGGGACGCGGACGATGACCTCTCCGCCGCCCTTGAGCGCCTCCATCTCCACCGCCCGAAGAGCCGCGAGCGAACTGGACTCCACCGAGCGGACCCGGCCTGCCCCTTGGCAGTTGGGGCAGATATGGGTGGTGCCCTCCAGGATGCCGGTGCGGCGGCGCTGGCGGCTCAGTTCCATCAGGCCGAAGGAGGAAATCTTGCCCATCTGGATGCGTGCGCGGTCCCGCGCCAGGCAGTCCTTGAGGGTCTTTTCCACCGTGCGGTTGTTCTTGGCCTCGTCCATGTCGATGAAGTCGATCACGATCAGGCCGGCGAGATCCCGCAGGCGAAGCTGGCGCGCCGTCTCCTCGGCGGCCTCCAGATTGGTCTTCAGCGCCGTCGCCTCGATATTGCGCTCGCGGGTGGCGCGGCCGGAATTGACGTCCACGGCCACCAGGGCCTCGGTCTGGTTGATGACCAGATAGCCGCCGGACTTGAGCGGCACGGTGGGCGAATAGATCTGGGCCAGGTGATCCTCGATCCGGTGGGCCACGAACAGGGGCGTGGGATCGCGGTAGGCCTGGATCTTCTTGGCCTGGGACGGGATCAGCATGCGCATGAAGTCCCGCGCTTCGCGGAAGCCCGCCTCGCCCTCGACCCAGATCCCTTCGATGTCCTTGTCGAAGAGGTCGCGGATGGCGCGCTTGACCAGATCCTCTTCCTCATAGATCAGCGCCGGGGCGATCGAGTGCAGGGTGGTGTCGCGGATATTGCCCCAGGCCCGTGACAGGTATTCATAGTCGCGCTTGATCTCCGCCTTGGTGCGCTTGGCCCCGGCGGTCCGGACGATCAGGCCCATTCCCGGCGGCACGTCCAGGTCCGTGACGATCCCGCGAAGGCGTTTGCGGTCGGTCACGGCGGTGATCTTGCGGCTGATCCCGCCGCCCCGGTCGGTGTTGGGCATCAGCACGCAATAGCGGCCGGCCAAGGACAGGTAGGTGGTCAGCGCCGCGCCCTTGTTGCCCCGCTCTTCCTTGACCACCTGGACCAGCATGATCTGGCGCCGCTTGACCACCTCCTGGATCTTGTAGCGGCGCATCAGTCGTTGGCGGCGACGGGCGATTTCCTCGTCGACCTCGTCGTCGTCGTCCGCGCCACCCAGGCTCTCGGTCGCGGCGCCCTCCGCCTCGTCATCGACGGCCCCGACCGCGGGATGATCGTCATCCTCCTCCTCGGCTTCCCTGAGCAGGGCTTCGCGGTCGGCATGGGGAATCTGATAGTAGTCGGGGTGGATTTCGTTGAACGACAGGAAGCCGTGGCGATTGCCGCCATATTCGACGAACGCCGCCTGCAGGCTGGGTTCTACCCGGGTGACCTTGGCCAGATAGATGTTGCCGCGAAGCTGTTTGCGGGCGCGGCTCTCGAAATCGAATTCCTCAACCTTGTTTCCGTCCAGGACGACGACCCGCGTTTCCTCGGCGTGGGCGGCGTCGATCAGCATCTTCTTCGGCATCGGCGGGGTCTCCGGGGCGCGCGGCGGGCCAGAGGCCCGGGCGCCGGCTGAGGGCGCGCGCGCACGAAACCTCTCCGGCCGCGCGGCCGCGAGGAGCGGCGGCGGCGGTCAGGATCGAAGTCGGAGCGAAGGCGGCGCAGCCCATGGTTCATTCTCAAAATCACGCTCTTTTTTAAGAAAAGCGCGGGTCGGATGACGCGTCCACGCCATAGAGGCGCTGGCCCGACGCGATAGGGCGCGCGGGCGCCGCTTGGAATCGCGACAGACGGCGAATGCGCGTGAGTCAGTCTAGGGTAGGGCGGGGGCAAAGGGAAGCGGCGCTGGAAGCATGAGGCGGCGACGCCTATCTAACGCGGGGTGACGACTTCGGCCTTAGGAGGATTCCATGTCTGACGCCAGGAAGGCGCGCGCCGTCGGTTTCAACCATGTCGCCCTGGAAGTCGGCGATATCGACGAAGCCCTGAGGTTCTACGGGCGGATTTTCGCGTTCGAACTGCGCGGCAAAAGCGAGGATATGGCGTTCATCGATCTGGGTGACCAGTTCCTGGCCCTGCAGAAAGGACGCGAGCAATCGGCCGACGATGGCCGCCACTTCGGTCTGGTCGTCGATGACAAGGAAGCCGCGCGCCGGGCGCTGGCCGAGGCCGGCGTCGAGGCGCTGCCGGGGCCCTTCCTCGATTTCCGAGATCCCTGGGGCAATCGGGTCGAGATCGTCGGCTATGACAACATCCAGTTCTCCAAGTCGCCGGGCGTCCTGCGCGGCATGGGGCTCGCGCACCTCGCCAAGACCGACGCGGCGAAAAAGGAGCTTGAGGACAAGGGCATGGGGCCCGCCTAGCGCCCCGCCGGCGAATCGCTGGCGCCGTCGATCCTTAACCGTTTGTCTACGCCGACCCGTCCATATGACCATCCCTTTCGACGGTGAAGGTTTGGGCGAGGCATGTGGGCGGCGTGGGCCAGCGCTCTGGGGTCGGGGTTGGCGCGGGCGGCGCCGATGGCCGCGGCGGCCTTGGCTTGCGCGCCGGCCTTCGCCGAAGAGGCGCCCGCGCCCGTCGAGGTGCTCGCGCTGCGGTTCAGCGGCGATCGGGCCGGCGCCCGGGTGGTGGTCGATCTGGACCAGCCCCTCGCCACCAAGGTCCTCGACCAGGAGGGCGGGGCGCGGCGGATCGTCCTTGGCCTGCCGGCGGTCGGGGCGCGGGGCGGTTTCGACGGGTCCGGCCGGGGCCTGGTCAAGGCCTGGAAGCTTCAGAGCGCCACCCCTGGCGCGCGCCTGATCCTCGATCTGGCCGCGGACGGCCGCGTACGCCGCCGCTTCCTCATCCCTCCGGGCGAGGGCGTGGCCCACTATCGCTATGTCATCGATCTCGCCGCCGGCCGACTTCCCGCCGCGCCGGCGCCCGTCCCGTCGCCGGCTGTCGACCCGCCGATCAAGCTCGCCCATCGCTCGCGAAGCGCCGGTCCGCCGGCCGCCTCCGCGCCTCTTGTCAGAAAAGTGGTAGTGATCGACGCCGGCCATGGCGGTCATGATCCGGGGGCGCGGAGCGCCACTTCCAATGAGAAGGACATCACCCTGGCAGCCGCCCTGGCCCTCCGCGACCGGTTGGAGCGGACCGGTCGGTACAAGGTGGTGATGACGCGCGCTTCGGATGTCTACATCGGCCTCGAAACGCGGGTGCGCATCGCCCGGCGCGCCGGCGCCGACCTGTTCATCGCCCTGCACGCCGATTCGGCGGGATCGGACACGGGGCCCCACGGGGCCAGTGTCTACACCCTCTCCGACAGCGGCGGCGCGCGGGTTGGCCAAGTGCTGAACCGCCACGAATGGTTCAGCCGGACCGGGGCCAAGGGCGATTCGGGAGTCGGCGACATTCTGCTGGATCTCACCCAGCGAAGCACCCGAAACCGCTCCGCCGACTTCGCCAAGCTGGTCATCGAACGGCTTGGCGACAAGGTCGATCTGCTGCCCCGCAGTCAACGCGACGCCGGCTATTTCGTCCTGCTGGCGCCGGACGTTCCCGCCGTCCTTATCGAGATGGGCTTCATCACCAGTCCCCTGGACGAATTGCGCCTCACCGATCCGGTTCAGCGCGGCGCGCTGATGGATACCGTGGCGGCGGCCATCGACACCTACTTCGCGGGCGAGACCCGACTGGCCACGCGATAGGCCCCTTTGCCGCCCGTTGGCGCCCGCCGCGAAGATTGCTAGATCACCCAGCGGCGGAGACGGGCGCTCCGCGGAGGTTCGCGGTTTTGCAGCTCTTTGGTCGTCGGGTCGCCGCCGCGGGCGTCGCTGTCCTGGGCGCGGTCGCCCTGGCGGGCCTGGCCGCCGCCGTCTACGCCGCGGTCCTGTTCCACTCGATGCCCGGCCCGTCGGATCTGGCCGACTATCACCCCCCGACCGCGACCCGCGTCTACGCCTGGGACGGAACGCTCATCGGCGAGTTTTCCAAGGTGCGGCGCATCTATGTGCCCTACGACCAGATCCCGCCGCGCCTAGCCTACGCCTTTTTGGCCGCCGAGGATCACAACTTCTTCCGGCATGGGGGCGTCGACATGTGGGGCCTGTCGCGGGCCCTGATCAAGGACGTCTACAACGGCCTGCAGGGCCGCCGGCCGGAGGGCGGATCCACCATTACCCAACAGGTGGCCAAGAACATCCTGCTGAACAACGACGTTTCGGTCGGCCGCAAGCTCAAGGAGGCCATACTGGCCACCCGCCTGGAACAGACTCTCACCAAGGCGCAGATCCTCGAGCTTTATCTCAATGAAATCTGGCTCGGCTACCGGTCCTACGGGGTCGGGGCCGCCGCCTACAACTATTTCGGCAAGGCGATTTCCGACCTGACCCTGGCCCAGTGCGCCTATCTGGCGGCGCTGCCCAAGGGCCCGGACAACTACCATCCGATCAAGCAGAAGGCCGCGGCCCTGCGCCGGCGAGACATGATCCTCAAGGACATGGCCGATCTCGGGTGGGTCACCCGCGCGGAGGCGCAGGCCGCCATGGCCGAGGACCTCAAGGTCGAGGCGGCCCCCGCCCGCGCCAAATACCACGACGCCGACTACTTCGTCGAAGAGGCGCGCCGCCAGGCCCTGCAGCTCAAGTCCGTCGGCGCCCAGCTGACCCAGGGCGGCTACTATATGCGCACCACCCTGGATCCCAGGCTGCAGACGGCGGCCCGGATCGCCTTGATGGACGGCCTGGAGACCTACGACCACCGCCATGGCTGGCGTGGAGCCTGGGGTCACGTGGCCATCGTCCCGGGCTGGCAGGCGGCGAGCCTGGCCAAGACTCCGCCCTCGGAGCGGAAGAAATGGCGCGCGGCGGTCGTCACCCAGTCCACCGGCGGCGGGGCGGTCAGGGTGCAGATCGCGGCCGACAATTCCACCGGCGAGATCGCCCCGGGCGACGTGGTCTGGGCGCGGGCCGGCAGGGGGCTTTCGGTGGGGGATCTGGTCTTCGTCGAGCCCGCCGAAGGCGGGGGGCTGCGTCTGCGTCAGGTGCCGGCGGTCAACGGCGCCATCGTGGCCATGGAACCGGGTTCCGGGCGCGTCTTGGCCATGGTCGGCGGCTACAGCTATTCGCTGTCGAACTTCAACCGCTCGACCCAGGCCTACCGCCAGCCGGGCTCGTCGTTCAAGCCGTTCGTCTACGCCACGGCCCTGGAGAGCGGCCGTTTCACTCCGGCCAGCATCGTCATCGACGGGCCGATCACCCTGAGGGGGTTCGCGGGCCAGAACTGGAGCCCGGAGAACTACGAAAAGCACCGGTTCCACGGCCCGATGGTCTTCCGCCGCGGGTTGGAGCTGTCGCTCAACACCATGACGGTGCGCATCGCCATGCAGGTGGGCATGCAGAGAATCGTCGCCGCCGCCAAGCGCTTCGGCGTCGTCGACAAGATGGATCCGGTCCTGGCCATGGCCCTGGGGGCTGGGGAGACGACGCCGTTCCGCATGGCCGGGGCCTATTCCTCCTTCGTCAATGGCGGCCGCAAGGTCACCCCCCACCTCATCGAGCTGGTGGACGACCGCGACGGCAAGACCATCTATCGCGCCGACCGCCGCGACTGTGCCGATTGCTCCGAAGGGTTCTCCGGCGAGGACGGCCCCGACATTGCCCCGGGCGGCGAACAGCTGATCGATCCGGTCACCGCCTACCAGATCGACACCATGCTCGAAGGCGTGGTGATCCGCGGGACGGGCGCGGCGGCGGCGGTCCTGGGCCGGCCGATCGGCGGCAAAACCGGCACGACCAATGATTTCCGCAGCGCTTGGTTCATGGGCTTTTCGCCCCAGATCGTGGTCGGCGTGTTCGTCGGCTTCGACGACAACCGCTCCCTGGGCAAGGGCGAGACGGGGGCCGTGGCCGCCCTGCCGATCTTCATCGAGTTCATGCAGGAAGCGACCAAGGGGCTGAAGCCCCTGGAATTCAAGGCGCCGGCCAACGCCAAGTTCGCCATGGTCGGCCCCAACCGGGAGGCCTTCCGGCCCGGCACCGAGCCCAAACCGAGCGCTCCGCCGACGGGCGCTGCGGTCGACCGCGGAAGCGACGAGCCCTTCGCGATCACGCCCCTTCCCCCCGCGCCCGCCCTTCCGGGGCCGGTCGACGCCAACCGGCCGCCCCCCAAGGCGACCCGGCCGCCCAAGCCGCCCGACGAGCTGAACGGATTGTATTGACGATGGCGGCGCGGTATCCGGCCCGCCCCGACATTGCAGGCTTCATGAGGGCTTAAATCCATGCGCGCGGATATCGAAGCGGCGGCCGCCGACATCACCCGGTCCATCGACCTGCTCCGGAGGCGTCTTTGACTGGGAGCCCGCGCTGAGGCGGCTGGACGAATTCAACGCCCGGGTCGAGGATCCGGGGTTCTGGAACGACGCCCAAGCCGCCCAGGCCCTGATGCGGGAGCGCACCCGTCTGGCCGCCCAGGTCGAAGCCGTGCGGCGCCTGGAGCGGGAGTTGGCCGACGCGCTGGATTTCGCCGCCTTGGCCGACGCCGAGGATGACCAGGCCTCCCTGGACGACGCCTCGGCCCAGCTGGAGACACTGCGGGCCTTGGCCGGCCGCGCCGAACTCGAGGCCCTGCTGTCGGGGGAAGCCGACGGCGCCGACGCGTATCTGGAAGTGAATTCCGGGGCGGGGGGGACCGAATCCGCCGACTGGGCCGCGATGTTGCTGCGCATGTATACGCGCTGGGCCGGGGCCCACGACATGGGGGTCGAAGTGATCGAGGAGACCGCCGGCGAACAGGCGGGGATCAAGTCGGCAACCCTGAAGGTGGGCGGCCTCAACGCCTACGGCTGGCTGAAGACCGAGGCCGGCGTTCACCGCTTGGTGCGCATCTCACCCTTCGACGCCAACGCCAAGCGCCACACCAGCTTTGCCTCGGTTTGGGTCTATCCGGTGGTCGACGACACCATCACCATCGAGATCAATCCGGCCGACGTGCGCACCGACACCTATCGCGCCAGCGGCTCGGGTGGGCAGCACGTCAACAAGACCGACTCGGCGGTGCGGCTCACCCACATCCCCACCGGCATCGCCGTGGCCTGCCAGAACCAGCGCTCACAGCACCAGAACCGCGACCAGGCCTGGAAGATGCTGCGCGCCCGCCTCTATGAAGCGGAACTGCAGCGGCGCGAGGCCGCCGCTAGGGAGGTGGAGAACCAGAAGAGCGACATCGGCTGGGGCCACCAGATCCGCTCCTACGTCCTTCAGCCCTATCAGATGGTCAAGGACCTGCGCACCCAGGTGGAGACCTCCGACACCTCCGGGGTCCTGGACGGCGACCTAGACCGCTTCATGGGGGCGTCCTTGGCCCAGCGAGTGGGTGCGACGCGGGAAGGCCCCGCGATCTAGGGACCTTCGCGCCGGCGTGGGGCCTAACGCATTCCCCGCGCCATCCTCGCCGCCATCCGGGCGGCCCTGCGCGCCGCCCGGGCCGATTGGCGATCGTTCCGGGTCGTCGCGGGCGTGGCGGTCGTGGATTTCCCGGGGGTCGCGGCGCTTGCCGGCGCGGCCGGGTTGGGGGCGGTCGCGGGCTTGTTGCACGCGCCCAGGACGAAGGCGCACGCCAAGGCCCCGATCGCCGGACACACGATATTGCGATGCATGACGCGCCTGCCTCTTCCATGACCCGGCCAAGGGAAAACGGGCGCCGGGCGACGGCTTTCTACCCCGGTCGGGACGGCCGGCAAAGCCTCGAGAGGAGGGAACGCCGCGGCGGCGTCGCGGGGAAGAGCGGCCGAACGGGCGGGCCTGGGGGCGCTTTGGTGTCTAGGTCGCGGGCGAAGCTTTGGCCCCCGCGCCGTTGGCGCTGTCTTTTGGCGCCTGGGCCGCCGCGCCGGGCTCGCTCGCCGGCCGGCTCGGCGGCGCGGTCACCTGCGCCGCCGCCGGGGGGCGTTGGAGGCGCAGGGATCGGCCCTGAAAGAACGCCCCGGTCTCCATAGCCAGCTGCTCGTGGGTGATGTCGCCCTCCACATGGCAGGCCCCGTAGAGCCTCACCTGCTTGGCGGTGATCGATCCGCTCACCCGGCCGCGCACCTCCACCGCTTCGGCATAGACGCCGCCATCCACATGCCCGCCGTCGCCGATGGTCACCCGCTCCACCCGCAAGTCGCCCTTGATCGCGCCGTCCACCTGAAGCTCGCCGCCGCCGGAAATATTGCCTTCCAGGGTCATGTCGTTGGCGATCAGCGAAGCCATCTTCTGCGGCCTGGGAGGCCGCGCGGTCGGGTCGGCGGCCTGCATCGACGGCTCGGGTCGAGCCGGAGGGGCTGGAGACGGGTTAGGGGGTTTGCTGAACATAATCGCCGGCCTTCACGAAGCGTAAGGGGTCCTGGGCGCGGCCGTTCACCCACACCTCATAGTGAAGGTGGGTGCCGGTGGAGCGGCCGGTCGAGCCCATGGCGCCCAGTCTCTGGCCCAGGCCGACACGCTGGCCGACGGTCACCGAAATGGCCTCCAGGTGCGCATAGCGGCTCTTGAATCCTCGACCGTGGTCGACCTCGACCGTGTTTCCGTAGCCAGAGCGTACGCCCGCGAATGAAATCACGCCAGGGGCCGTGGCGTGGATGGGGGTCATGAAGGCCCCGGCGAAATCCTGACCTGAGTGAAAGGCCGGGGCGCCGGTGAACGGATCGAGCCGAACGCCGAACCCGCTGGTCTGCGAAGTATCGTCCGTCGGCTTGGCCAAAGGCAAGGCCTGCGCGGACTGGGAGAGGCCGCGCATGTCGGAAAGATCGGCGGCGGCGCGCTGGACGCGGCGGGCGAAGTCCTCGTCCACATCGAGCACCGCGGCCAGGGCGCGCGGGTCTTTCGCCTCGATCAGCGGTCCGCCCACGGCGTCGCCGCGGCCGGCGTAGACCCCCGGGTCGAGACCCGCCAGGCGAAACGCCAGACGCAGGCGGTCGGCGCGGTTCTTGGCGAACGAGCCGGCCGCCTCGATCAGGCGTTCCTGGTCCAGGCGAACCGCCTGGATGCGTTGCGCGGGCGAGCCTTGGGCGGCGAGGGGATGAATGAGGATCGGCGCCATCGCCTGGAGGGCGCCCGGCGTTCCCTGGGCCTGGGTCAGGAGCATGGCCAGGGCCGCGTGACGCTTTTCCAGGGTGTTGGCCAATTCGTCGATGGAGTTGGACGGGGCGCTCAGCAAGGCCATCGCGCTGTTCAGCCTGGCCTGGCGGTCGGCGATCCAACGCTCGTACTTAGCCTGGGTCTGGGCGACCTGGGCCTCGCCCTTGGCCCGGCCGACAGCGCCGACGAACATCGCCCCGGTCGAGACGCCCAGCCACAGAGCGCAGACCGCGATGCCCCCGGCGAGCGCCAACTGCAGGCGACGCGTGAGGACCAGGCCGTGCACCCTGTCGCCGGAGCGGATGTAGATCTGCCGGTCCGCGAAAAGGTCCAGAAACGAATGGGCGAGGCGCTCGAGGCGTCCGACGTTCATTGCATCGATTTTCCGTTAATTTTTCAGGATTGCGGGGCGATATGCCTCGATCGGCGCCAAAAAAGCAAGTCAGCGTGCGCCGTAAAGCGCGATCTGGCCAGGTTGACACAATCTCGGCCTATATAAGGCGAGATAATGTCCTAGTTCTTCGAAAGTATATGATGTTAATAACCCAGAGATTCGAAAGGGGGGTTGCTGAATGTTTCTTCGGGTCAACTCAACGCCCTGACGACATGAAGCACCTCCGCCACATGCCCCGGCACCTTGACCTTGCGCCAGACCCGGCGAACGACCCCGGCGGCGTCGATGAGGAACGTCGAGCGGTCGATGCCCATGTATTTGCGCCCGTACATGCTCTTTTCGACCCACGCGCCATAGCGCTCCACGACCGCCCCGTCCGTGTCGGAGCCCAACAGTGGCGAGAGGCCATGTTTCGCCCGGAATTTGCCATGGCTCGCCGGGCTATCCTTAGAAACGCCCACCACCACGGCGCCGGCGGCGGCGAAGTCGCCAGCCTGGGCGGTGAACCCCTGGGCCTCGGCGGTGCAGCCGCTGGTGTCGTCCTTGGGGTAGAAATAAAGCACCACCGCCTTGCCCTTCAGGGCCGCGAGGGAGACGGGGCCCGCATCGCCGGGAAGGTCGAAAACGGGGGCGGGGTCGCCGACGTTGACTGTCATTGGCATATCTCCAAAACGCGAGGGTGCGATTCACAATGCACGAAAAACGGGCGGGGCGGCAAAGCAGGGTCTCCATCGCGATCACGGAGCGCGCGCCCACTCCCCCCTCTCCGTCATCACCGGACGCCAGTCCCGGTGATCCATGATCGCCTTCCGATGTGTGGCCGCGCGGAGCGCGGCCATGGCGGGCCGTTGGGTCATGGATGGCCGGGACGAACGCCCGGCCATGACGGTCTTGGCGGGAGAAGCCAAAGGTCAATCTACCGGTTGAACAAGTACGATCTTGCCGCGTTTTCCAAGTTGAACCTTGAAGACCCCGAGCGGTTGTTCGACATCGCTCCAATAAATCGTCTTCGTGGGGTCGGTTATGAGCTCATCGTTGATGCGAACTTCCCCAGCCGAAAGTTTCCGACGAGCTTCCGCTTTGGACGAAACCAAACCCGACGCAAACACGACTTCGCTGCTTGAACGGCCTTGCGGCCACCCGCCGCGCTTCAGTTGGCGAGTCGGCAGATCCTGGGAAATGCCTCCGCTCCCGAACGCATCCCGCGCCGCGCCCGCGGCGGCCGCGGCGGCGGCGACGCCGTGCAGAAGCGTGGTGGCTTCATTCGCGAGCACCTTCTTGGCCTCGTTGATCTCGGCGCCGGCCAAGCCCTCCAGGCGGGTGATCTCGGTCAGCGGCAGGTCGGTGAACAGGCGCAGGAATCGCCCCACGTCGCCATCCTCGGTGTTGCGCCAGAACTGCCAATAGTCGTAGGGGGCGAGCATCTCGCCGTCGAGCCAGACGGCGCCGGCCACCGTCTTGCCCATCTTCACCCCCGAAGCGGTGGTGATCAGCGGCGCGGTGACGCCGAAGGCCTCGCGGCCCTCCACCCGCCGGATCAGGTCGACGCCGTTGACGATGTTGCCCCACTGCTCGGAGCCGCCGAACTGCAGGATGCAGCCGAAGCGCCGGTTCAACTCCAGGAAATCCGCCGCCTGCATCAGCATGTAGTTGAATTCGAGGAAGGTCAGTGGCTGTTGGCTGTCGATCCGGGTCTTGACGAACTCCAGGGCCAACATGCGGTTGATGGTGAAATGCACGCCGTAGTCGCGCAGGAACTCGATGTAGCCGAGCCTGTCCAGCCAATCGGCGTTGTTCACCATCACCGCGTCGGCGGGCCCGTCGCCGAAGGCGAGGAAGGGCGCGAAGGCCCGGCGGATGCCGGCCAGGTTGGCGTCGATCACCTCGTCGGTGAGCAGCGGGCGTTGCGATGTCTTGTCGGAGGGATCGCCGACCCGTGTCGTGCCCCCGCCCATCAGCACGATGGGGCGGTGACCCGCCTGCTGGAGCCGGCGCAGGGTCATGATCTGGACCAGGCTGCCCACATGCAGGCTGGGGGCGGTGGCGTCGAAGCCGATGTAGGCGGCGATCGGCCCCTTCAAGGCGGCGGCGTCGAGGCCTTCCAGGTCGGTGGCCTGATAGACGTGGCCGCGCTCGACGAGGACGCGCACCAGGTCGGATCGCGGCTCAAAGACGACGGGGGCGGGGGATGGGGGCATGGGACCGGTTCATCCTTGACCCGACCTGGCCGGACTCGGCGCTAGCTACCGGGGCCGGGCCATGGCAGTCAACCTCGCCATGCGCGTCCTGGGTTTCATGACCGGCACATCGCTCGACGCGGTCGACATGGCCGTGCTGGAAACCGATGGGGAATCGATCCTCGCTTTTGGGCCGGCCGGCGAGCGAAAACTATCCACCGCGACGCGCGCCATCGTCGAGGCGACCATCGTCGCGGCGCGAACGTGGGCGCGCGGCGAGCCCCCGCCGGCGATCTTCGAGGCCGCCGCCATCGCCGTCGCCGAGGACCACTTAGATGCCGCGCGCGCGTTTCTGCGGGACGCGGGGCTCAAACCGGAGGATCTCGCTCTCGTCGGCGCCCACGGCCAGACGGTTCTGCACGAGGCGCCGACCCCGGCCCGCCCCGAGGGGCGCACGGCGCAGCTGATCGACGCGCGCCTTCTCGCCGACGGCCTGGGCCTTCCGGTCGCCTTCGATTTTCGCGCGGCGGACGTGACGGCGGGGGGGCAGGGGGCGCCGCTTGCGCCGATCTACCACGCCGCGCTCGCGCGATGGTCGGGGCTCGAAACCCCCGTCGCTATCCTCAATCTGGGGGGCGTGGGCAATGTGACCCTGGTGCGCGAAGACGGGGGCCTCGAAGCCTTCGACACCGGCCCAGCCAACGGAATGATCGACCTGTGGGTCCAGACCAGGACCGGCGCGCGGTGCGACGAAAGCGGCGCCCTGGCGCGGGCGGGCCACGTCCACGCGGCGATCGTGACCGCCTATTTGGATCATCCTTATTTCGCGACGCGGGGACCCAAATCCCTCGACCGTTTCGATTTCTCTCTGGACCCCGTCACCGAACTGTCGCTGGAGGACGGGGCGGCAACCTTGACCGCCTTCGCCGCGCAAGCCGTGGCTCGGGGCCTGGACACGCTGCCCCACCGCCCGACCCGGGTGATCGCCTGCGGCGGCGGCCGGCGCAATCCGGCCCTGATGGGCGCCATCGCCGAGCGTCTCGCCATCCCGGTCCTCGCCGCCGAAGCCGTGGGTTGGCGCGGCGATTCGATCGAAGCCGAAGCCTTCGCCTACCTCGCCGCCCGGACTCTCGAGGGCCTGCCGATCTCGTTTCCAGGCACGACCGGGGTCCCGGAGGCGATGACGGGGGGGCGGATCGTCGGGCTATCCAAGGAGGTGGCCATCCGTCGCGCCGATGACTTCCGCACACGGCTCGGGCGGCTGAGCGGGCCCAGCGCCCTGGATGATCTCCGCGAAGATCGAATGCGCGACGCGGAACGATGACGCCGCCGCGATTTTCTCGAAAGGCGGAATAGTCGGTTCAACCCATTGATTTCGCTTAGGCGACGTCCGCGCTGGGGGAGGCTACGCCGGCTCCGCCGCCAGCCGCTTGTCGAGGTAGGCCCCGACCCGGGTTTCGACTTCCTTGAGGTTGTCGCTCCAGAAGTGGCCGCCGCCCTCCACCAGTTCATAGTCGATGACGATACCCTTCTGGGTGCGCAGCTTGGCGACCACCCGCTCGACTTCCGCGAAGGGGACCACCGTGTCATCGGCCCCATGGAGGATCAGGCCGGAGGCCGGGCAGGGGGCCAGGAAGCTGAAGTCGTACATGTTGGTCGGCGGCGAGACCGAGATGAATCCGTCCGTCTCTGGGCGGCGCATCAACAGCTGCATCCCCACCCAGGCGCCGAAGTCGAAGCCCGCCACCCAGCATTGGGACGCGGCGGGGTTGGTGGTCTGCAGCCAGTCCAGGGCCGTCGCGGCGTCCGCCAGCTCGCCGATGCCGGAATCGAATTCGCCCTGGCTGCGCCCGACGCCACGGAAATTGAACCGAAGGACGTTGAAGCCGCGCTTCATGAACAGGTGGAAGAGCTGCACCGCCACGGGATGGTTCATGTGCCCGCCCGCCCGCGGATGCGGATGGAGGATGAGGGCGATGGGCGCGGTGTCGTCGCTCCGGGGAGAATAGCGCGCTTCGATGCGGCCGGCGCTGCCGGGTAGGACGACTTCGGGCATTGAAAGACCCCTGATTTGCAGGGCGCGCCGCCTAATACTTGACTGCCGCGCTTGGTTTTCCTAGATGAGGCCGCGAAGGCGGGCGGCGCCCGCCCCTCGCGAAGCGGCGGCTTGTAGCAAAAAGCGGGCGCGAATGGCGAGAAAATAGCGACGGACGCGACAATGCAACTGAGCACCCGGGGCCGATACGCCGTCATGGCCATGACCGAACTGGCCGGTCGCGAAGGCGCGCGCGCCGTCTCCCTGGCCTCCATCGCCGAACGCCAGCAGATTTCCCGCCCCTATCTGGAACAACTCTTCGCCCGCCTACGCCGCCGAGGGCTGGTTTCGTCGGTGCGGGGGCCCGGCGGCGGCTATCGCCTGGCGAGGCCGGCCAGCGAGCTTTCCGTGGCCGAAGTGGTGATCGCGGTGGACGAGCCCCTGCGCGCCACTCGCTGCTCCGGATCGGGCGCGGGGTGCATGAAGGGCGGCGCGCGTTGCCTCACCCACGACCTGTGGGCCGAAACCGGCCGGCAGATTCACGACTACCTCGCGGCTGTCTCCCTGGCCGACGTCCTGGCCGGGCGCCTGCGCCCCGGCGAGAAGAGGGCGGCATGAGCGCGTCGGTCTATCTCGACTACAACGCCACCGCCAAGGTGCGGCCCGAGGCGGCCGAGGCCATGGCGCGCGCCCTGGCCCTGGGCGCCAATCCCTCCTCGGTCCACGCCGCCGGCCGGGCCGCCCGCGCCCTGATGGAAGTGGCCCGCGCCGAGGTCGCCGCCCTGGCGGCCTGCGATGAAGCCTGCATCACCTTCGTCAGCGGCGGAACCGAAGCCAACGCCCTGGCGATCGACAGCGCTATCGAATCCGGCTTCACGCACATCCTTCTGAGCGCCACTGAGCATGACAGTGTGCGTGAGACCGTGATCGCCGGCGGGTGTCCCATCGAGGTATGGCCCGTCGACGCGGACGGTCTGGCCGATCTTGATTGGCTTCGATCCCGCCTGGCCGGCGGCGCGCGCCCCCTGGTCTGCCTCATGCTGGCCAACAACGAGACCGGGGTCATCCAGCCGGTGGCGCGGGCGGCGGAACTCGTGCGCGAAGCCGGCGGCTGGCTGCACGTCGATGCGGTCCAGGCCGGCGGCAAGGTTGGCTTGGATTTTCCCGCTCTGGGCGCCGACACCCTGGCGCTCTCGGCTCACAAGTTGGGCGGGCCGCAAGGCGTCGGCGCCCTGATCGCCGGCCCCCGCGCCACCCTGGTCAAGCGCCTGCGCGGCGGCGGGCAGGAGCGCGGCCGGCGGGCCGGCACGGAAAACCTGCCCGGCATCGCCGGCTTTGGCGCCGCCGCGCGCGCCGCGATGGAGGATCTTCCGGCGATGGCCGCCCAAAGCGCCTGGCGCGACGCCCTGGCCTCCATGGCCTCGTCCGCCGGCGCGGTGGTCCTGGGCGCTGGGGCGCCCCGCCTGCCGCAAACCCTGTGTTTCGCGCTCCCGGGCTTCGCTTCGGACCTCCAGGTGATGGCGATGGATCTGGCGGGCGTGATGATCAGCGCCGGCGCGGCCTGTTCGTCGGGCAAGGTCAAGGCGAGTGGGGTGATCGAGGCGATGGGGCGGCGCGATTTGGCGGGGTTTGGCGTGCGCGTGAGCGGCGGATGGGCCTCCACGGCGGCCGATTGGGCCCGCTGCGGCGAAGCCTGGCTGGGCGCGGTCGAGGTCCGGTCGGTTCGCCGGCGGGAGTTTGCCTGATGGCGGCGGTGAAACAGACGGTCGAGCATGTCGCCGAGCTGGAGCGCTACAAGCACGGCTTCGTCAGCGACATAGCTCAGGACTTCGCGCCCAAGGGCCTCTCCGAAGCGATCGTCCGCTTCATTTCGGCGAAAAAGGGCGAGCCGGCATGGATGCTGGACTGGCGCCTGGAGGCCTACCGGCGCTGGCTGGCGCTGGAAGAGCCTGCCTGGGCCCGCGTCCACTTCCCGCGCATCGACTATCAGGACTCCTATTACTACGCCGCGCCGTCGGAGAAAATTGGCCCCAAGAGCCTGGACGAAGTCGATCCGGAACTCCTGGCGGTCTACGCCAAGCTCGGCATCCCCTTGAAGGAACAAGAGGTTCTGGCCGGCGTCGAGGGCGCGCCGAAATACGCGGTCGATGCGGTGTTCGACAGCGTCTCGGTGGTCACCACCTTCAAGAAGGAGCTGGCCCAGGCCGGGGTGATCTTCTGCTCGATGAGCGAGGCGATCCGCGATCACGGCGACTTGGTTCGCCAATACCTCGGTTCGGTGGTGCCCGTATCGGACAACTATTTCGCCTGCCTCAACAGCGCGGTCTTCTCCGACGGCAGCTTCGTCTACATTCCGCCCGGCGTGCGCTGCCCGATGGAGCTTTCCACCTATTTCCGCATCAACGCCGCCCAGTCGGGGCAGTTCGAACGCACCCTGATCATCGCCGACAAGGGCGCTTATGTCTCCTATCTGGAAGGCTGCACCGCCCCCATGCGCGACGAGAACCAGCTTCACGCCGCGGTGGTCGAGCTGGTCGCCCTCGACGATGCGGAAATCAAGTATTCGACGGTGCAGAACTGGTATCCCGGCGACGCGGAAGGCCGCGGCGGCATCTATAATTTCGTCACCAAGCGCGCCGATTGCCGGGGCGACCGCGCCAAGGTGAGCTGGACCCAGGTGGAGACCGGCTCGGCGATCACCTGGAAATACCCCTCCTGCATCCTGCGCGGGGCGGGATCGAGCGGCGAGTTCTACTCCATCGCCATCACCAACAATCGCCAGCAGGCCGACACCGGCACCAAGATGATCCACCTAGGCGCGGACACCCGCTCGCGGATCATCTCCAAGGGGATTTCCGCTGGCCGCTCAAGCAACACCTACCGCGGCCTGGTCTCCGCCCACCCCAAGGCCAAATGGGCGCGCAACTTCACCCAGTGCGACTCGCTGCTCATCGGCAAGCACTGCGCCGCCCACACCACGCCCTACATCGAGGCGCGCAACGCCTCGGCCAAGTTCGAGCACGAAGCCACCACCACGAGGCTTTCGGACGATCAGCTCTTCTACGCCATGCAGCGCGGCCTCCCCCAGGAGGAGGCGGTGCAGCTTCTGGTCAACGGCTTCGTCAAGGACGTGCTGCAGAAACTCCCCATGGAATTCGCGGTCGAGGCCCAGAAGCTGGTGGCCATCTCCCTGGAGGGGTCGGTGGGATGACCTATCCACATACCGAGATCGATAAAGCTGGGTCGGAGTTGCACGATCTTGCTTATGCCTATGCGACAAAAGCGGAAAGCTTGGCGAGCGACCCCTATTTTCGTGAAGCTGTCATCAGGGTATCCGTTTCGAGCTTCGCCTGGGCACTCTATGAAGCGTTCGATAAGCCCAATGAACGGCAAGCGTTGAATGACGAAATTTCAAGACAGAGCGCCGCGATCTGCCGCTCCTTAGTAGTGCATGGCAGCTCGTCGTCGGAACTCGCTGGCTCGTCTCTTGAGTCCGTCGATCATGTGCAATTAGCGATTCCGAGTGGCGGTGAACAGGCGGCCCGCGGATTTTACGGCGGCCTGCTGGGCCTCGCCGAACGGCCCAAGCCGCCGGACATGGCGAAGCGGGGCGGCTGCTGGTTCGAGAG
>JBBQGZ010000015.1:0-31935 GCA_038323535.1 Caulobacterales bacterium | reverse complement strand
CCCGCCGGCGCCTGCCGGGCGGTCGGCTTCAAGCATGGGCGCTGGGTGGACACGGTGTGGATGCAACGGGCGCTGAACGACGGCGACGCCAGCGCGCCCTCGGCGCCCGGGCTCGCGCTGAGGGGGCATTAGGAAAAATGGCCGCGCCAGCTCCGGATCCCCCGCCCCCTCCACCGCTTCGCGGAGGAGGATCAAGAGCGTAAATCCTCCTCCACCTCTATGTGGGGGAGGGACCCCGAAGGGGTGGAGGGGGCGGCCTCGGCAGCGTTCCGCCGGAGCATTTGCGCCACCTGCCGGGCGAGGTCGTCGCGGGCGTAGGGCTTGGAGAGCAGGGTCATGCCCTCGTCCAGCCGGCCGTGGTGCACGATGGCGTTCTCGGTGTAGCCGGAGGTGAACAGAATCGGCAGGTCCGGCGCGGAAGCCCGCACTTGGTCGGCGAAGTCCCGGGTCTTCAACGGGCCAGGCATGATCACGTCGGTGAAAACCAGATCGACCTCCAGGCCGCTCTGGAGGAGCGCTAGGGCGGACCGCGCATCGGTCGCTTCCACGCAGACGTAACCCAGGGTCCCCAGCATGGTCACGGCGGCGGCCCGGACGGCGGCCTCGTCCTCGACCACCAGTATGGTCTGTTGCTCGCCCCGGGCCGGCGGCGGCGTCGCTGGGTCGGGCGCGGCGACGGCGTCACGGGAGCGGGGCAGGTAGATCTTCACCGTCGTCCCGTCGCCGGGCTCCGAATAGATCCGGACATGGCCGCCCGACTGACGCGCGAAGCCATAGACCATGGAGAGGCCAAGGCCGCTGCCCTTGCCGTCCGCCTTGGTGGTGAAGAAGGGCTCGAACGCCCGCTCACGGGTTTCGGCGGACATACCTTCGCCGGTGTCGGAGACGGCGATCAACACGTACTGGCCGGGCGTGAGGCCATCGGCATGACGCGCATAGGCCTCGTCCAGCGAGGCGTTGGTGATCTCCACCGTGAGCCGCCCCTCGCCGTTCATGGCGTCGCGGGCGTTGATCGCCAGATTGAGAATGGCGCTCTCCACCTGCGCGGGATCGGCCAGGGTGTTCCAAAGGCCCCCGCCGATCACCGTCTCCACCTCGATCCCTTCGCCCAGGGTGCGCCGCAGCAGTTCGGCCATTTCCCCCACCAGGCGCGAGAGGTTGATCACCTTGGGCGCCAGGGGTTGGCGGCGGGCGAAAGCGAGCAGCTGGCGGGTGAGCTGGGCGGCCCGCTCGGTTCCGTGCAGGGCGCTGGCAAGCCAGCGCCGGGCGGACTCATGATCCCCCAGCGTCGGCTCGAGCAGCTCCAGATTGCCGCGAATGACCTGCAGAAGATTGTTGAAATCGTGGGCCACGCCACCGGTGAGCTGTCCCACCGCTTCCATGCGCTGGGCCTCGCGCAGCCGCTCCTCGGTGCGCACCCGCGAGGTGATGTCGCGGATCGCCCCGACGATCCGGTCGGTTTCGCCGGCGGCGTTCTTCACCGGGGCCAGGATCGACTCCCAGGTGCGCGGGCCACCGGGGGCGTCGGCGATCACATCCCGGGTCAGCACCGGTTTGTCGGCGTCGCGCACCCGCCGGTAGTGGGCCAGCAGGGGCTGCGCGGCCGAGGCGGGGACGAGCTCATCGACGGCCTTGCCCCGGATCTCGGGGCCCGAAACGTTCAGAGCCCGCTCGAAGGCGGGGTTGACCTCGCCGACCACGAAGCGGTCCCCCGCCTCGACCTCGAGAACGAAGAGATAGTCGGGCAGGTTGGCGAAGATCGCCTGGGTGAGAGCGTCGCTGGCGTCCCGCGCCGCCCGCGCCGCCCGGGTCTCCGCGGCCGCCCGGGTCAAACGGCGATTGGCGCGGGAGAGGTAGAAGACCGAGCCCAACAACCCGATCAGGGCCAGGAGGCCGAGAGCCAGGCCGATGGCCAGGTTGAGCCGATCGGCCCTGGAAGCGCTCTTGATGCGCCGGTCGAGAAGCGACCCCTCGACCTTGGAGATCACGCCGACCTGGCGCCGGATATCGGTCATCAAGCGAAGGCCCTGGCCTCCGGCGACGACCGCGCGGGCGGCGGCGAAGTCGCCGGACCTGCCCAAGGCGACCGAGCGCTCGACGATCGCCAGGCGCCGCGAGACCAGTTGGTTCAAATCGCGCACCCGCGCCGATTGAACTGGACTGTCGGCCGCCAGAGCGGCGAGGTCCGCTTGCGCCTTGGGAATCCGCCGCTCGGCGCGATCAAAGGGAGCGAGATAGTCGAGATCCTGGTTGAGCAGATAGCCGCGCTGGCCGGTTTCGGCGTCCTGCACCAGGGAAAACAGGGCCTGGTTCTGCTCGATCACCTGATGGGTATGGTCGACCCAGAAGCGCGCCCGGGATTCGAGGTCCAGGTGGCTGTAGGCAAAAACGCCCGAGAGCGCCGCGATCAGGAGGGCCAAGGCGGCCGAAACGGCGATGATCCGGTTGAGACTCACGCTTGCCGTCCCTCCGGACGTTCGTTCGGCGCCGCCGGATCGCTCGGCCCGCGAGACTAGCAGCGCTTCGCCGCGGGAAAGTCAACCGGACGCCGGTCGGGCGAACGAAAGGGGGACGCGCGCCGCACGTCGGCCGGGCCAGCCGCTGTTCGTTTTCGCGCTGAGGGATGCACACATCGTTCGGACGCGCCTCTTGAACACCTCTCCCGTAGGGAGAGGGAGGGGCCCATGGCGAAGCCATGGGAGGGTGAGGGGTTACGGCGCCGGGGGATTTCACTCCAAGTTTCAGCGGTTTGACGCAAACCGGCGGCTCAATCGGATAGCGGGTAACCCCTCACCCTCCCACGCCCAAAGAGGGCGCGGGCCCCTCCCTCTCCCTTCGGGAGAGGTGTTCTTAAGGAACCGCTTACCAGGGTGTGTTGCGACACCCTCCAAAGTTTCTCTACGGCCGGAATTTGGCCGGGATGGCGGCGGCTTCCTCGGGGGTCAGCTTGGTGATCGAGCGGGCGATGAGGGGGGTGGAGAAGCCGTTGTCGTCGGCGACCGCGAGGTCGAGATCGACCGCCGAGCAGATGGTCGAGGGGCCGCGAATCCTCGACACCAGATGGACGTTTCCCCGCTCCTGGAGCCGGTTCGAGCCGGCGCTGAGATCGACGCGATAGATGTCGCGCACGTTGATCCTCAGATAGAGGACGGTGGGGCTGGGCGAACTCCATCCCTGCCACTGGGTGAAATAGAAGCACGAGCGGGGCGCCGGGTCCGGGTGCGTGGCGGCGGGCGCGGCCTCGGCCGCCAGGCCGAGAACGGCGGAGGCGATCAGGCCCGCGCCGGCCAGAATGGGTTGAAGCGACATGGCATCCTCATCACAGTCGTCCCCAATTGCACATGGGCGGCGGCGACGGGGTTGTCAAACCGGCGGCGAGCGGCTGTGTCGCGCCGGCGTGCTATCGAAAGTTCCATGACCGTCGCCCATCTCTCCACCCTGGTCGCCGACTACGGCTATCTCGTCGTCTTCGCGGCCTTGCTGCTGGCGGGGGCCGGCGTGCCGCTGCCGGCGGGCGAGCTCCTGATCGCCGCCGCGATCTACGCCGCCCATACCCATCGCCTTAGCATCGTGGCCCTGGCCCTGGGCGGCGCCGGGATGGCGACGCTGGGAGGCGTGGCCGGCTATGGCGTCGGCCGTCTCGCGGGCGCCGCGGCGCTGGCGCGCTACGGCGGCGTGATCGGCCTGGGCCCGGCTCGCCTGAGGCTGGGGCGGTATCTCTTCCTCGCCCATGGGGGCAAGATCGTCTTTTTCCTGCGCTTCATCGCCCTGCTGGGCCCCTTCGGCGGCGTCCTGGCCGGGACCAACCGCATGCCCCTGCCGAGGTTCATGGTGTTCAACGCCCTGGGGGCGACGGTCTGGGCCGGCGCCTTGGCGGTGGGCGGTTATGTCTTCGGGGCGTTCTTCCAAGCCGTGGGGCGGCCCGCGGGCCTGGCCGCCGTGGCGTTCGCCCTCGCCCTGGTCGTCGGCGTGGTCGCCTATATCCACCGCCAGGAGTCCGCGTTGCAGGCCAAGGCCGACGCCATGCTGCTGTAACGCCCCGGGGTCGGCCGACCGATCACGCCGGCGTGAAACCTTTGTGGCGCTCCAGGCATTAGGGGGCGTGGACTTAAGGCGCCCAAGCCCGGAGTCGACGTCACGATATCGCCCCTCGAAGGAGCCCCCACGATGATCTCCAATCGATTTCGCCTTCTGCTGGTGGCCGCCTCGGCCGCCTCGGCCCTGACCGTCGCCGCCTGCGAAAAGAAAAACGACGACGCCACCGCCGCCAACGCCGCCTCCGCCAACGCGGCCGCCGCCGACGCCGCCAGCGCGGCGACCGCCGCCGACGCCGCCGCGAACAACGCCGCGGCGATCAATGCGGCGACCACCGCCAACAATGCCGCCGCGGGCAACAACGCCGCCGCCACGACCGCGATGGACGCCGCCGCCTCGGCCAAGGCCGCGGCCGCCGACGCCTCCAAGAGCGCCAGCGACGCCGCGGCGACCGACACCGCCAAGAAGTGAGTCCGGCGGACTGTCGCGACGGCGCCGGAGGAACGTGCTAGGCTGTCGATCGACGCCCACTTGGTAGGAGGTCGACGTGACCCGGCTCGTCAAGATCGTCTGCGCCGTCGCGATTCCGCTCATCCTGGCGGCCTGCGCGGCGGGCACCCCCGAAGCGCATCAGGCCGCCGCCGGCGGCGTCGTCTCCCAGCTGGTGCTGGGATTTTGGCACGGGATTATCGCCCCGTTGACCCTGCTGGTGGAGGTCGTCCGCAAGCTCGCGCCGGGAGTCCTGCCCTGGCCCTGGCGGCTCTATGAGACGGGTGACCCCAGTGTCGCCTATGACGTGGGATTCTACTTCGGCCTGGCGGGCGGGCCCACGGTGCTCTGGTCGCGCTGGCGCCGGCGCTAGTCGCGCGGTTTTCCAGGCGCCGGGCCAACGGGCGCGGCGGTGAGCCGGGCTGATCCCGTCGCGGCGCCCCCGTGGATTGTCGGCGAAAACGTCCCCTGGTCGGTGGCCTGGAGTGGGGAGGCCGCTTTCGCCCTGCGCCGCTCGCGGGATTTTCCGGGCATGACCGAGGTCAGCCAAGTCGAGCGCCCGGGTGTGGGGGCGCCGCTGTTCGCCGCGGTGCACGTGGACCGCCATCGCCGAGGCATGGTGGAGGGGCTGTGCCACGTGTGCGGCCGTCCGACCGTAAGGCGCGACCGCTGGATGTTCCCGGTCGCTTCCGGCGGCTTCGTCACCCTGCATGACGGCGCCTTGGGATACGGCTGCAATGTGCCGCCGCTGCACAAGGCCTGCGCCCTGCGCGCCGGCGCGCAATGCCCCCATCTGAGCCGGCTGGACGAGGCGCCCACGCCTTGCCCGGCCGAAGAGGGCCGCCTGATCTACCGCACCGACGTGGTCCCGGGCATGGAAGCCCTGGCCGCGACCTTCCCGCCGGGGCTCGAGGTGGTGTTTTCCTGCTATCGACTCCACGGGCCGGCGTTCACCCGCCGGGTCCAGGGCCTGCGCCGCGAATGGGATCGGGCGACCTTGGCGCGGCGGAGGAAGAGCGTTCCCGAGGCGCGCTGAGCAGGGCTCCTGGCGGAGATTCCTTGGGATGGCGCCGGGGCGGCCCCGCCACCGCTTCGCGGTCCCCCTCCCCCGTGAAGAGGACGGGGGAGGATTTAATCAATCCTCCCATGCGAGCGCGGCGAAGCGGGGGAGGTCAGGCGGAGCGGTCCCGGATGGAGGGCGAGGATGCGCTCCAGCCGGGACCGTCCGTCGAGTGCGGAAGCCTCTCTAGAAGGCTTGGACGCCGTTGGGCGTGCCTAGGCCGGTGGGGCCGTCGTAGCCGGGCCCGGCGTTGCACCAGTAGGAGAAGGGGCAGGTGCCGTTGCTGCCCGAGGTCACGTCATACAGGTTGCCGGTGTGGCCGTAGGGATCGCTGCCGTAGGTCACCGGGCCGCCGTTGACGCCATAGACGCCGCCGATGAGCGGCGCGGAGACGCTGGTGCCGCCGAAGACCAGCCAGCTGGATCCGCCGCCGCCGTTCGGCCCGTAGACCGCCACGCCGGTGGCCGGATCGGCCACCGCCGAGACGTCCGCTTCCATGCGCATATGGCACTTCTTATCGGTCTGCCACGCCGGCTTGGGGAAGAAGCCGCTGCAGCCGCTGCCCGTGCCCCGCCAGACGGTCTCGGCCCAGCCTCGGGCGCCGCCGCTGGTGACCAGATGCGTGCCGCCCACCGCGATCACATGGTCGGATGTCGCCGGGAACTGGGGGCCGTAGCCGCTGTCGCCGGTGCTCGCCGTGATCGCGACGCCCGCATGGTTATAGTGGGACTCGAAGCTGGCGCCGCCGGATTCGCCGCCGCCATAGCTGTTGCTGACCACATGGGCGCCCTTGCCGGCCGCCGTGTCCACCGCCGCGGCGAGGTTGCCGAAGCTGTTGGAATTGCCCTCGACGAGGATGATCGTGCAGTCGGGACAGATGGCGCTGGCCATGTCGAGGTCGAGCGCGGTCTCCTGAGCCCAGCCGGTGTTTTCCGGCGGATAGTTCTTCTTCTTGCCCGCCTGGTTGTACTTGGTGAAGCAGCCGTTGGCCGTGGTGCACGGCGGCAGGCTGAAGGTCGAGCGATAGACCGCCAGATCCGACTCCGCCTTGGCGTAGCCGAAGGCGTCGACGATGGCGATGATCGTCCCGGGGCTGCCTGAACCGGTGACGTTGTAGGCCGAGCGCAGATCGGTGGGGCCATAGCCCGACGGCAGGTTCGGCGAGACGAAGCGGTTCACGAGGGCCCAGCCGGCGCTGTCCGTCACCACATGGGCGTGGCAGCGCGCGCGTTCCCGCGCGGTCTCGGGGCATACCGAGGTGTGGAATGTGTTTCCCGATTGCTCGACCACCCGGGCGGATGCGACCGACGCGCCCGCCAGGACTATTCCGGCGGACAACATCCCCGCCGACAAAGCACGATGCATGTTTGTACCTCCCCCATCTGTGGCCACGGAGCTCAGGGTATAGGGTCGCCCCGTCCGCGGCCCTCAGGGTCTTTCAGGCGCGCTCTGTGCCATGACGCGCGCTCACTGGCCAATGTATTTTGTCGTGATCGGGGCGAAACGGCGCCCGCTCTTGGCGCCGGCGTCGCGCTTCGTGGAGGGGGTCAGCCTGGCGGCCCGCGCGGGCGCCTCGGAGAAACGATCTGTCCCGGCTGGAAGGCGAATGCGCTCCAGCCGGGACGTTTCGTCGGGTCTCGAAGCCTCTAGAAGGCCTGGACGCCGTTGGGCGTGCCCAGGCCGGTGGGGCCGTCGTAGCCTTTGACGGCGTTGCACCAGTAGTTGAACGGGCAGGTCCCGTTGGTGCCCGACTTGACGTCGTGCAGCTTGTCGGTGTGGGCGTAGGGATCGCTGCCGTAAACCACCGGGCCGCCGTTGACGCCATAGACGCCGCCGATCAGTGGGGCCGAGACGCTGGTGCCGCCGAAGACCAGCCAGCCGGAGCCGCCGCCGCCGGTGGGGCCATAGACCGCCACGCCGGTGACGGGATCGGCCACCGCCGAGACGTCGGCCTCCATGCGCATATGGCACTTCGCGTCGGTCTGCCACGCGGGCTTGGCGAAGAGGTTGCTGCAGCCGCTGCCGGCGCCCCGCCAGGCAGTCTCGGTCCAGCCCCTAGGAACGGTGGTGTCCTTGGCCAGGTGGGTGCCGCCCACCGCGATCACGTGCGGCGAGGTGGCCGGGAACTGAATCCCATAGCCGCTGTCGCCGGTGCTCGCCGTGACCGCCACCCCCGGATGGTCGTAGTGGGATTCGAAGCTGGCGCCGCCGGACTCGCCGCCGCCGTAGCTGTTGCTGACCACATGGGCGCCCTTGCCGGCCGCCGTATCCACCGCCGCGGCCAGGTTCCCGAAGCTGTTGGAAGTCCCCTCGACGAGGATGATCGTGCAATCGGGGCACATGGCGCTGGCCATGTCGAGGTCGAGCGCGGATTCCTGGGCCCAACCGACGTCGTCGGGCGGATAGTTCTTCTTCCTGCCATTCTGATTGTATTTGGTGAAGCAGCCGTTGGCCGTGGTGCAGGGCGGCAAGGTGAACGTGGAGCGATAGACCGCCAGGTCCGCCTCGGCATTGGCATAGCCGAAGGCGTCGACGATGGCGATGATCGTCCCCGGATGGCCCGAACCGGTGACGCCATAGGCCGACCGAAGGTCGGTCGGCCCGAACCCGAAGGGCGTTTTGCGATCGGGACCCACCCTGTTCACGAGGGCGGCGCCCGAGCTGTTGGTCACCACATGGGCGTGGCAGCGCGCCCTTTCCTTTGCGACCTGGGGGCATACGGCGACGTGATAGGTGTCGCCCGAGCGTTCGACCACGCGGGCCGAGGCGCCGGATACGCCGGCCAGGACCATTCCGGCGGACAATAGCCCCGCCGATAAACTACGATGCATGTTGAACCTCCCCCATCTCCGCGACGAAGCACAGGGTATAGCGTCGCCCCGTCCGCCGCCCTTTGGGACTTTCAGGCGCCCCTAATGCCACGCCCCGAAACCTGTCGCCAGCGCAATTTGGGTTGACGCCGATAGAAGCGGCCTCTGGACGGCACGGCCCCTCAGCCCTGGTGGAGCCGAGGGGAATCGAACCCCTGACCTCCTCATTGCGAACGAGGCGCTCTACCATCTGAGCTACGGCCCCCATCCCGCGGGCGGGAGAGCGCGGGACATAGTGGCCGGCCGGAGGCGGTGTCAAGAATGGGCGCGCCGCGCGCCTTGCCACGCCCCGGCCCCGCCGATACGAAACGGCTCCGCAAAGGCAAGACGCGATCATGGACGCCCTCATCGATTTCACGCAGTTCGTCGTCCAGACCCTGCTCAGCCTGATCGTGTGGGTGGTGGTGGCCTATGCGATCATGAGCTGGCTGGTGAGCTTCGACATCGTCAATCTGCGCAACCGGATCGTCTATCGCATCTCGCGGTTCCTGGAGGCGGTCGCCAACCCCTTGCTGCGGCCGTTCCGCCGGTTCCTGCCCACCCTGGGCGGGATCGACTTTTCGCCGATCATCCTCTTCATCCTGATCGGCGGCCTTCAGCGCTATCTCCTGCCGGCCTTCTTCGCCTGGCTGCATCGGTTGGCGAGCGGAGGGGCGGCGGGGGTTTAGAGGGCCAGAGCGTCTAAAGCCCTGGTCGCCGCAGTCGAATTCGCCTCGTTTGATCTTCTCTCGCCGTCACCCCGGACGGCAGCGAAGCGAAGCGTGGCGACGATCCGGGGCCCAGGGGACCGGACGATCCGTTTGCCGTGGCGAGCGCTTAGCCTAGCCACCTGGGTCCCGGCTCTCTGCTACGCTTCGCTCCGCGCCGGCCGGGATGACGGTGATTGTGGTGGGAGGCGGGAGAGCGATGACGACGCGACAGGCGCTTCCCAGATTTGATTTCGGAACGATCCGATGGGGCGGGAGCGTTTAGGGAGGGTCGACACCGAAAGTCAGGCCCCGTTGCAACGATCCTTGAACACACTTGCCCAAGAGCCGCCCAGGACGATTCCCGCGACGCGTGGCGGTGCCTCCACGCGAAGCGCGCCGCGCATCGGGACCTTGCCGGCGGTGGGTGGAAGCCTCTTCCTCGGCCTGCTTGTTCTTATCCTCCTCTTCCAATGGAACTGGCTGCGCGGCCCGCTGGCGGGCTATCTTGGGGGCCAGCTGCATCGGCCGGTCGCGATCAACGGCGACTTGAAGGTCCATCCCTGGTCGTGGTCCCCATGGGCGACCCTCGACGACGTGACCGTGGGCAATCCTTCGTGGGCGCGCGGCGGGATGATGGCCCGCCTGCCCCGGCTGAAGGTCCAGATCAGGCTGGCGCCGCTGCTGGGCGGCCGGCTGGTCATGCCCCTGGTGGAGGCCGACCGGCCGGACGTGCGCCTGTTCACCGACCCGGCGGGCCGCTCCAACTGGGCTGACGGCAAGAGCGCTAAACCCCAGAACCTGCCGGCCATCGGCCGGTTGGTGATCTCTGGCGGAACCGTGCGCTACGCCGACGCCAAGCGGCGGCTGGCCTTCGTCGGCGCCGTCTCCTCCGACGAGCGGGCGAGCGGCCCGGCGCGGGGGATCTCCACGGTCGCGGGCGCCCTGACGATCGGCAATCCGACCTGGGCCGGGCCAGGGCCCATGGCGCGCGTGCCCCGCGTGCTGGCGAAGGTCGGCCTGCTGCCGCTAATGCGCGGAACGACGGTCATTCCCCTCATCGAGGCTGATCGGCCCGACGTGCGGCTGGTGCGCGACGCGGCGGGGCGGAACAACTGGACCTTCGATACGGCCAAGCCCAAGCCGCTCAAGGCGCCCCCGATCGGGCGGCTGGTGATCCGGGACGGCGCCCTGCGCTACGACGACGCGCGCAAGGGGTTGAGCTTCGCCGGCCGGGCTTCGTCGAGCGAGACATTGACCGGGACCTCCCGGGGCGTCTTCCTGCTGGAGGGGCAGGGCCTGTTGAAAAAGGCCCGGTTCGTCGCTCGGCTGAGCGGCGGCCCGCTGGTCCATGTCGACCCCACGCGCCCCTATCCCTTCGAGGCGCGGATCGAGGCGGGCGCCACGCGGGTGGCCGTCACGGGGCGGTTGGCGCGCCCGTTCGAGTTTTCCGCCCTGTCCGGAAATGTCCATGTCAGCGGCCTGGACTTCGCGGACCTCTACCACATCACCGATGTGGCCCTGCCGAGCACCCCGCCGTACGACCTCACGGCCGGCTTCGCCCGGTCCGGTGCCCTCTATGCGTTCCGAGGCATCCATGGCCGGGTGGGCGACAGCGACCTGGGCGGCGCCCTGTCGGTCGATGGCCGCACGGGCCGGCCCTTCGTGAAGGCCGACCTGGTCTCCCGACGGCTGAAACTCGCCGACCTCTCCGCCGTCATCGGCGGAGCGCCCAAGACGCTGGCCGGGCACACGGTGTCGCCGGCGCAGAGGGCCATGGCCGTCAAGCTGCGCGCGGAGCATCGGCTGTTTCCTGACGCCCGCCTGGAAGTGGGCCGGATGCGGACCACGGACGCCAGGCTGACCTACGCGGCCCAGAGCGTGGATGCCGGCCGGCTGCCGATCCGCAACCTCTCCCTGCGCCTCGCCCTCGACCATGGCCTGCTGACCATCGACCCCCTGGCCATGGGCCTTCCCCAGGGCCAGCTGGCGGGCAATATCCGCCTGGACGCCAGGGGCGCCGTCCCGGCCGAGGCGATCGACATGCGCCTCACCAACGCCCGGGTGGAAAACCTGATCGGCCGCGGCGGCGCGAAGCCGGCCCTCGAAGGCGGGCTCTACGGCCGGGCCAAGCTGACCGGGACGGGGGATTCGGTGCGGGCGGCGGCGGCCAGCGCCAACGGCGCCGTCAGCGTGGTCATGCCCCGCGGCCAGATCCGCCAGTCCCTGGCCGAACTCCTGGGCATCGACGTCACCAAGGGCCTCTTCCTGCTGATCAGCAAGAACAAGGGCGAAACGCCGGTGCGCTGCGCCGTGGCGGATTTCACCGCCCAGAACGGCGTGCTCACGGCCCGGCGGATCGTGTTGGACACCGGCGTCGTTTTGGCCCTGGGCGGAGGCCGCATCGATCTTCGCAACGAAACCATGGACCTGCGCCTGAACGGCAAGCCCAAGAAATTCCGGCTGGTGCGGATCGCCGCACCGATCACCGTCAAGGGCCGGCTGGAGTCGCCCAAGTTCGGAGTCGACGTCGGAAAGGCGGCCCCGCAGCTTCTGATCAGCGGCCTGCTGGCGACGGTGGTCGCGCCCCTGGCCGCCATCCTCCCCTTCGTCAACGCGGGCCTCGCCAAGGACGCCGACTGCGCCTCGCTGATTGCCGGACGATAAGGGGAGCGGGTCGCGCGAGCCGGCGCCGAAAAGAGAAAGGCCCGGCCTGAACTTTACGTTCAAACCGGGCCTGGGTTTCCCGCCCTCAGTCGGGGGGGCGAAACAGTGGGCGGGAACACGAAGGGCAAAACGCCGCTTTTTCATCGTGGTTCCAGCCCGCGCCAAATTTTTTTTCGCCCCCCGCAAAAGCCGCTTGACGGCCGGGCGATTTCGTGTTGCAATGTGCAAAGTGGAGATCGATGTCGAGACGGACACGCTCTTCCTTCCCCCACCTCTCGTTTTCGCCGCCGGCGCTGATCCAAAAATGGAGGCGGCATGTCCGTTGGCGTCCCCGCCCCCGATCTCGCCCGCCTCAAACGCTTCTTCACCGAAGCCCGCGACCTGACGGCGCAGGCTCGGGCCAACAGCCTTATCGCCATCGACTATTACGACACCGACCAGTTCTCCCGCGCGGATCTGGCCATCATGGCCAAACGGAACCAAGCGGCGATCACGATCAACCGGATCAAGCCGGCGATCAACGGGATCGTGGGCGTCGCCGAGCGGGGGCGGAGCGATCCTCGGGCCTGGCCGCGCGCGCCGGGCGATGAGGAAAGCGCCGACGCGGCCACCGACGTGCTGAACGCCGCCATCCGGTGGATGCGCGAGCCGGCGGAGCGCGCCGAGCGGCCGGGAGTCGTGGCGCGATGACGCGGCCTATCCCTCGCCGATGCGATCCTCGCCGGGCGCCCGAGCCAAACGCAGGCCGGCCAGCCAGCCGAGGATCGCCACGGGGATGAAGGCGGCGAACCGCCAGGGGGCGTCGGCCAGGGCGCGGGCGGGGGTGAAGGCGTGGGCGAGGCCCAGCAGGTTGGCGATCGCGCCGGCCGCCGCCGCGCCCACCGCGCCGCCGGCGAGCTGGGCGGTGGGAACCGCCGAGGCGCCGATCGCGCGATCTTCGGTCGGCAGGGCGGCGAGGATGCGGCCCGTGGCGAGGGACCAGGCCAGGCCGAACCCCGCGCCGATCATCGCCCCGCCAGCGACGATGAGCCAGAGACGACCCGAGGCGATCGAGGCGGCGAGGAGCGCGACGCCGGCGGTGATGGCGCTGGCCCCGACGAGGATGAAGGCGCCGTGCCGCCGGCCAGGCTGGCCCGAGACCAGAAGGGCGGTCGCGGTCCACGCCAAGGCCTCGACGGCGATGACATAGCCGGCGGCGAGGGGCGAGAAGCCATAGGCGGCCTGGAGGATGGCCGCCTCATAGACGCCGAACACGGCGGTGGCCGCGGACATGGCGAAGATCATGCCATAGCCGGCGCCGGCGGTGGTCGCGGGGCTCGCCGCGTCGCGGGGCAGCAGGCGCTCGGCGGGGGCGGCGTTGACCCGCCCGGCCAGGGCGAGGATGGCGAGGCCCGCAACGACCAGGACGACGGGCCAGAGGTCGCCCGGGGCGATGTCGGCGGCGGCGACGGCGAGGATGGCGAGGGCCAGGACGCTCAAGGTGCGCCACGCCAGGGGCCGGCGAGGTTCGCGGCCGGACCGCGCCGTGGCGAGGAGGTTCAGCGCCGCCGCGGCGAAAATCACGCCCTGGGCGGCGAAGAACCAGAAGGCTCCGCGCCAGGCGCCGGCGGCGGCGAACAGGCCGCCGACCAGGGGCCCCAGGAAGCTCGCCACGCCCCATACCCCGGCGGCCGCTCCGAACATCCGGGTCCACAGGCGCTCGGGGAAGACAACCCCGATGGCGACGTAGCAGAAACCCACGATCCAGCCCGCGCCGACGCCCTGCAACAGGCGCCCGGCCAGGAAGAGGCCGATGTCGGGGGCCGCGGCGCTCAGGGCGCAACCGCCGGCGTAGGCCACGGCGGCGAGGATGGCGGCGGCGCGCAGGCCCAGGCGCTGCGAAAGCTGTCCCGCGCTGGCGCCGGCGAGGATCGAACCCAGCAGATAGCCGGCCACCGCCCAGCCGAAATAGGCGTAGCCGCCCAGATCCCGCGCCACGCTGGGCATGACGGTGGCGGTGACCAGGGTGTCGGCGGCGTTCAGCCAGACGCCGAGAATCACCAGCGCCGCGCGCGGCGCCAGCCCCGGACCGATGAGATCGCGCCAGCGGGCCGGGGGAGGGGAGGTCAGGCCCGCCCCGCGTCGCGCCCCTTCGCCCCGTCGAAGCGAACCTTCAGGGCCACGACGGCCCCGGACATCATCAGGCAGACGGCGTTGGCGGCGACCAGGGGCCATTTGCCGATGAAGAAGCCATAGGCCGTCCACAGGGCGAAGCCGGTGATGGTGACCAGATACATGTTCAGCGACACCGAGGACGCGTCCCGCTCACGCCAGATCTTCACCAGCTGGGGGGCGAAGCTCGACATCGAGCAGGCCGCCGCCCCCACGGCTATGAGGTTGATCGCGAGCGCGTTCATGGCCGAAAGTCCCTTCGCGGCCGAAGGCCTTAGAACATCGAGCGCCCGGCCACGCGCAGGTCATAACGTTGCTCGCCGTTGCGCAGGTCGGCGTCGCCTTCCAGGGCCACGTAGGAAAACTGCGTTCCGCTCTTGAGCGAGAAACCCACGGTGACCCAGCCCCCCTTGTCCGGATCGGCGACCAGGGTGAAGGGCTCCCCGCCGGTGAAATTGGCGACGGTGTCGCCCACGTCGCCGCTGAAGATCTCGCGATAGCCGGCGCGAATCTCCGAACGAAGCCAAGCGCTCCGGCCCCATTGCGTCCCCAGGACCATGATCGCCTGGCCACTGAAGCGGGTGCTGACCCGGTCGGCCAGGGCCAGGTCGAAGCCGTCGCCGCCGCCGGTCTCGGCGTGGGCGCCTTCGTTCAGGCGCAGATAGTCGACCGAAACCTCCGGGCGGGCGTAGAAGCGGCCCAGCCGCACTTCGTAGCCGGCCCCGACGTGGGCGTCGTAGAAAAGGCCGCTCCAGCTCGAGGTGGCGTTGTTGATCGCCCCGGGGGCCACGAACCGGCGGTCTCCCGAGAACCAGGAGTAGCCGATGGCGCCCCGGGCCGAAACGGTCAGGGGGCCGGCGGCGCGGCGATAATAGAGGCCCCCTTCGACCATCGAACCGACCACATGCTCGCGCACCGCCGCGGCCGCGTCCGACTCCTGGGCGTTGAAATAGGCCACGGAGAGCCCCAGGGCGCCGCCGGCCACGCCCATGCGTTCATAGCCGCCGACCAGGGCCAGGAGTTTCGACGACGAGCCCAGGGTGTCGAGGCCATCGCGATCCACCCGTTCGTTGACCTCCTGCAGCCAAAGGCTGGAGCCGGCAACGCGCACGCCGGCGTCCGGCGTCGTTCCGGCCAGGCTCGAGATGGCCTGGGTGGCGGCGTCGAGGGCCTCGAAAATCCCCTGTCCCTGATCGGGAAGAAGTTGGTCATAGGCCGATTTGAGGCCCGCTTCGGTCGTCTGGGCGAGAATGACCTTCTGGATGTTGGGATCGTTGGGCAGGGCGTTGAGCACGGCGTCCAGGGCCCCGGCCTCGGCGGCGTTGAAGCCCAGCTGGGCGGTGGTCCGGCGGGTCACGGTAAGCTGGATCTCGCTGGGGTCGATGTTGGGGTCGCCGGCCGGAACGAAGGAGGCGGCGGCGGTGTAGAGGAAGGGCGCGTTGTTCAAGAGGCCCGTGCCGAAGGTCCCGGCGGTGAGGGTGCCCTGGCCGGGAACCGTTTCGACGATGGTGTAGACCTGGCTCGGCGCGATCTGCAGGCTCTGCAAGGTCAGGCCCACCTGGGCGCCGGTGGCGAAGGTCGAGGCGCCGGTGGTCACGAATTTGGTATTGGTGCCGTGAGCGGGATCGGCGGACACCAGGAGAATGCCCGTGGCCCCGACGTTGACGCTTCGGGCGGCGATGGTGTTGGGATTGGTGTCGCTGAGGGTGCCGCCCAGCACGTTGAGGGTGAGCTGGCCGCCCTCGTCCTTGATCGCTCCGGTGACCACGGTATTGACGTCGCCGTTGACGGTGACGGTGTTGACCCCCGCGCCCAGATCGATGACGTCGCCGGTCACCGTGCCGGCGGTGACGTTAAGATTGGCCCCGCCGGAGCCGAAAAGGATCGAGCCGGTGATCGCCGGGGTGGTCGTGCCGATCTGAACCCACAAGGTCGGGTTGTTGAGCGGATCCTGTCCGGCGGCGATCACCGCCACCGCCTTGTAGGCCAGGCCGCTCTCGATGACGATGTCCCCGACGGCGTAGGTCGAGGTCGTGACATAGGCCGGCGCGCCGGCGACGCCCGGCGCCAGGCCCTGGCTGATCGTCTGGGCCGAGGTTCCCGCCGAAAGATCGATGGCGGTCAGCGTCCCGGGCATCGGCGAGGTCAGCAAGGTCTGGGTGAGGCTGGCGGCGATCGTGCCCGTGTTGGCGACGCTGGTCACCGAACCGGACTTGTCCCAGATGGCGGTGGCCGCGCCGCCGACGCCCCCGGCCCCGCTGATATTGGCCAGGATCGACTTGCTGTTGGAAATGCTGGTCACCGACGCGCCCTGATCGATCAGGATGCCGGTGACGGCGACGGGCAGTGGGGCCGGGACGTTGACGGTCCCCACCAAGGTGTCGGTGGTGGCGGAATTGACCTGGGTTGACTGGCCGCTGATCGCGCCGTCGTTGACGATCGCGTCGACCGTCGCGCCGGCCCCGATGTGAATGCCGGTGGCGTCGGCCTGATAGGCGTTGGCGGCGACGTTGCCGGTGTTGTGCAGGCCGCCGTCGACGAAGACCGCGCCGCCGCCGGCGACGCCGATCTGGATCGCGGTGGCGGAGACGACGCCGGGCAGGTTGGGCGAGGTCAAGGGGTCGAAGACGCCGTCGGCGGCCACCGTGCCCTGGATGACCAGGCCGTAACCGTTGGCGTCCACCCCGACCTTCCCCAAGGTGACATCGTGACCGACCGCGCCGATCTGGAGCGCGGGCGCCGCGCCGAAGGAAGCGATCAGGCCGGTTCCCTGACTGGCGTCCGGCACCCCGTCGCCGTCCTGATCCAGATTGGTGGTGCTGAGCGGGAACGGCGCCGCGCTGACGATCAAGCCCTTGGCGACATCCGCGGCGATGCTGACCGCGGGGCCGCCCTGCTGCAGCTCATCGGCCGTGTAGAGCACGGAGACGGCCGGGTTGCTCGAGCGCACGGTGCTGCGATAGCCCGAAGCGGTGACCGAACCGGATATATTGACCCTGCCGCCGACCGCGCCGTCGATGACGACCGCCCGGGTCCCGACGCCGCGGGCGGTCACGCCGGTGATCCTGACATTTCCTCCGACTCCGCCGGTGGACTTCACCTGCACGCCCACGGAGTTGTCGCCGGTGATGGTGATCGTGCCGTTGGCGACCGTCGCGGCGCCGCCGTCGGTAGCCGGCGGGGTGACGGTCAGCATCAGGAGGTCGCCGGTGATCGGCCCCTCGATGGAGATGCCGGCCGAATTATTGCCCTGGATGGTGATCGGGCCGGTCGCGGTGATGCCGCCGACGAAGGGCGTCGCGCCGGTGACCTGGATCCCGATCCGGTTCGTGCCCTGGGCGAAGGGGCCGTCGGGCAGCCCGTCGCCGTTGCTGTCGACGGGGACATAGGATTCGGTGAGGGTGATGGCGCCGGTATTGGTGACCTGGCCGGTGTTGCCGCCCTCGATCAGGATGCCGACGGCGTTATCGACGTCCTTGAAAGTGATCGACCCTTCGCTGGTGACCACATTGCTGCTGTCGAGGGTCACCGCCGCCCCCGAAGAGGTTGGGTTGATCGACCCGCTGGAGGTGATGTCGATGTCGTCGGGAAGGCCGCCGTTGGCGGTCGCGGTCGTCACCGGCTGGGTGGTCGAAGTGGTGATCTGGGTCGCGGCGTGGACATATCCGGCCGTGGCCGCCAACAGCGGCGCGACCGCGACGGCCGCCGCGAGGAACTTGCGCTTCATCAAAATCAAGACCCTCGACTCGCGGCGGGTTTTCGCAGGGGTGTCATCGGCACAGCCTAATACGTCCGCAATTGGGCGTCTTTCAAGGCAAAGCGGCGCGAGCCGGCGCCTGTCACGCCAAGGACACATCCGCGACATGGGATAAGGACCGTGTCGAATCGCGAGTCTACCTCAAATCCCATGGCCGATCCGCTCGAAAACCCGCCTTCCCGCCGCGAGAGCGCAACCCTGGCCGTCCTCATCGCCTGCGCCGCCGGCGTGGGAACGCCGATAGCGCTCGCCGGCCTGGGCGAGGCGAGGATGGGCCCGGCCCTGATCGGGGCGGCGACGGTGGCCGTCGTTGGCCTGATTCTGGCTTCCCGCCGGCTTCGCCCCGCCGGTTCCGCGCCGGCGGCCCCCGCTCGAGCCGCGCCGGAACCGCCGGCCGGCGCGGGGCCGCCGTTCGGCGCCATGCTGGAACACCTGGCCGACCCCATCCTGCTGGTGGCCGCGGGCGACCGACGCGATCTCAGCGCTCGCCGTTTCATCTTCGCCAACGCCGCGGCGCGCGAACTGTTGCGCATCCAGCGGGCCGAAGGGCCCCTGACCACGGCCGTCCGCTCACCCGAAGTCCTGGCGGCGGTGGACGAGGCCCTGTTCGGGGCGGTGACGGGTCATGCCCTCTACCTGCCCGGTGGGGTCCAGGACCGGGTCTGGCGGGTCCGGGCCATGCCGTTGGCGAGCGCCGTCGCCGGCGATGATCTGGAGACAGGTCGCCTGGCCCTGCTCACCCTGCGCGACGAAACCGAGATTCGCCGCAGCGAACGAACCCGGGCCGATTTCCTGGCCAACGCCAGTCATGAGCTGCGCACACCCCTCGCCTCGCTGGCCGGCTTTATCGAAACCCTGCGGGGCCACGCCCGCGACGATGCCCAGGCGCGGGAGAAATTCCTGGCCATCATGCACATCCAGGCCGAGCGCATGCGCCGGCTGATCGACGATCTGATGAGCCTCTCGCGGATCGAGCTGGGCGAACACATCCCGCCGTCGGACCAGGTGGATCTGGGCCTTGCGGCGGCCGATGTCCTGGACGCCCTGGACCCGCTGGCCGCCGAGCGGGGCGTTTCGTTCAGCCCCGTCCTGCCGGCCGTCGGCGAGGCGATGGTGATCGGCGACCGCGACCAGATCCTGCAGGTGATCCAGAACCTGGCCGAAAACGCCCTGAAATTCACCCCGCGCGGCGGAATCGTCGCGGTGGAGATCGTGGCGGGCGTGGGCGCCGCGGCGGCCGCGGCCCCCCTTTCGATTTCGGCGGCGCACCTCTCCCTGCTCACTCCGGACCACGCCGCCGGCGGCCGATACGCGGCGCTTCGGGTGCGCGACGCCGGCCCGGGCATCGCCCGCACGCGCCTCCCGCGCCTGACCGAACGCTTCTATCGGGTCGAGGGCCAAAAGAGCGGGGAGCATTCCGGGACGGGCCTGGGCCTGGCCATCGTCAAGCATATCATCAACCGGCATCGCGGCGGCCTGACGGTGGAAAGCGCCGAAGGCCAGGGGTCGACCTTCACCGCCTATGTGCCGATGGCCGAGCCCGGTCCATAACCCTCGCCGTCGCTGGATCGGCGAGACGGCCCGCTTGACCGTCCAAGCGATTTCGCGCCAAGGCGGCGCGCATGAACGTCCTCATCGTCGGTTCGGGCGGTCGCGAGCACGCCCTGGCGTGGAAGATCGCTCAATCGCCTCGGCTGAAGCGACTGGTCAGCGCGCCCGGCAATCCGGGCATGGCGAGGCTGGGCGAAACCCGGGCAATCGCGGCGGACGATGTGCAAGGCCAGGTCGCGCTGGCGCGGCAGATCGGCGCCGACCTGGTCGTCGTCGGGCCGGAGACCGCCATCGCCGCGGGCCTGGCCGACCATCTGTCGGCCGCGGGAATCGCCTGCTTCGGGCCGACCGCCGCGGCGGGGCGCCTGGAGTCGTCGAAAGCCTTCGCCAAGTCCTTCGCCGAGCGCCACGGCCTGCCCAGCGGCCGCTTCGGGGTGTTCGGCGAGGCGGCCCCCGCCAAGGCCTTTCTCGCCGGCTTCGATCCGCCCTTCGTGGTCAAGGCGGACGGTCTGGCGGCCGGCAAGGGCGTGGTCATCGCCCCCACCCTGGACGAGGCCAGGGCCGCCGTCGACGACGCGCTGGGCGGCCGGTTCGGGGCCGCCGGCGCCCGCGTGGTGATCGAGGAATTTCTAGAAGGGGAGATCGCCTCCCTGTTCACCCTTTGCGACGGCGGGGCGAGCCTGCTCTTCGGCGGCGCCCAGGATCATAAGCGCGCGTTCGACGGCGAGCGCGGCCCCAACACCGGCGGGATGGGCGCCTATTCCCCCGCCCCGGTGCTTTCGGACGACACGGTGGAAGCGGCCCGGTCCCGATTGATCGAGCCGGCGCTGGCCGGCATCGCCGCCGAGGGCGCGCCCTATCGGGGGGTGCTTTTCTGCGAAATGATGGTGACCGCCGAGGGCCCCAAGCTGATCGAGTTCAATGCCCGCTTCGGGGATCCCGAATGCCAGGTGCTGATGATGCGCCTGAAGAGCGACATTCTTCCTTACCTGCTGGCTGCGGCCAACGGCCGGCTCGCCGGGCTGCCGGCGCCGGAGTGGCGCGAGGAGGCGGTCCTCTGCGTCGTGCTGGCCGCCGACGGCTATCCGGGCCGTCCGCGCACCGGCCAGGTGATCGCCGGCGCGGAGGCGGATTTCGGCGAGGCGGTGACGGTCTTCCACGCCGGGACGGCCCGGCGCCGGGACGGCGCCCTAATCGTGGCCGGCGGGCGGGTGCTGAACGTCTGCGCGTGCGGGTCGACCCTTGTCGCCGCCCGGGACCTGGCCTACCGCGCCGTCGACCGCATCGATTGGCCCGGCGGCTTCCACCGGCGGGATATCGGCTGGCGAGCCCTCGGGAGCGCGGCGCCCGCTCGTCTTTGAAACCCGCCGGCTCGTCGCTAGAGTGGGCCCACCGGAGCGATAGGGCGGGGCCATGGCCGATTATCAAGCCAGCGATGAACAGGTCCGCGAGGCCCTGAACACCGGCGTCAAGCCGGTGGCCGAGCGTCATCGGTTCGACGAATCGAAGCTGGCCGCCTGGATGAGCGACCATGTCGAGGGCTTCGCCGGACCGCTCGAGGTGCGGCAGTTCAAGGGCGGCCAGTCCAATCCCACCTATCGGCTGACCACGCCGACGCGGGCCTATGTCATGCGCCGCAAGCCGCCGGGCAAGTTGCTGCCGTCCGCCCACGCCGTGGATCGCGAATACCGGGTGATCAGCGCCCTGCATCCCACCGGCTTTCCGGTCCCGCGCCCGTATGGCCTCTGCCTCGACGAGGAGGTGGTCGGCACCATCTTCTACGTCATGGACATGGTCGAGGGCCGGGTGCTCTGGGACCAGTCCCTGCCGAGCTATGCCCCCGCGGAGAGACGCGCCCTGCACATGGCGGCGCTCGCGACCCTCGCCGAATTGCACAATACCGACTATCGGGCCGTCGGCCTGGAGGATTTCGGGCGCCCCGGCAACTACATGGCCCGCCAGATCGCCCGCTGGACCAAGCAGTACAAGGCCTCGGAGACCCGCCGCCTAGACACCATGGAGCGGCTGATCGAATGGCTCCCGCAAACGGTTCCCGAGGATGACCAGACGACCATTGTCCACGCCGACTATCGCCTGGACAACATGGTCATGCACCCCACCCAGCCCCGGGTGGTGGCGGTGCTCGACTGGGAACTCGCCACCCTGGGCAACCCCCTGGCGGATTTCACCTATCTCCTGATGCAGTGGGTGAACGGCGCGATCGCCGCTATTCCGGACCTTCAGGCCCACGGCATACCGACCATGGACGACTATGTGGCTGAATACTGCCGGCTCACCGGCCGTTCGGGCCTGCCGGACCTCAACTGGTATTTCGCCTACAACAGCTTCCGTCTGGCGGGAATCGTTCAAGGCATCATCGGGCGGGTCCGCGACGGCACCGCCAGCAGCCCGCAGGCTTCCGCCATGGACTCCCGGGTGCCCATGCTGGGCGAGACGGCCTGGAAGTTCGCCCAGCTGGCGGGCGCATAGGGGCTTCAGGCCCACCGCGTCGCGCGCGCGAGCAGCGAGTCCAACGCCGCCGCGTCCTCGAACCGCGCGCGCACCGGCCACGCCGCGACCCGGGCGCGCCAAGCGGGGGTCAGGCGGATCCAATCCTTCTCGGTGGTGATCAGGCCGGCGTCCAGGACCGCCGCGCGATCGGCCAGGAAGCGCAGGGTCGCGCCGGAGAGGGGCGCGTGGTCGGGCAGGGGGGCGAAGTCGACCAGATCGCAGCCCGCGGCCTTCAGCGCCCGCTCCACCTTCCAGGGCTTGGCGACGCCGGCGAATCCCAGCTGGGGACCCGGCGGCGGCGGCGCCAGAGGCTCGAGGCGGGCGATCAGCACCGGCTTGCCGGCGAAGAGGGCGAGCAGCCCGGGGTCGGCCGCCGGCGCGTCGGCCGCCAGCAGGACGATCACCGCATCGGCGCGGGCGAGCCCGGCCGCGAGGGGTTCGCGCATCGGGCCGCTGGGGAAGACCGCGCCATCGCCGAACGGCCATTCATCGCCGCGCGTCTCGCCATCCACGACGATCAACGACAGCACCTTCTTCACCGTCGGATCCTGATGACCGTCGTCCATGACGATGAGCCCGGCCCCGGCCCGGGCCGCCGCCGCCGCGCCGGCCGCGCGGTCGCGGGCCACCCACACCGGCGCTTCGCGGGCCATCATCAGGGGCTCGTCGCCGACCTCCGCATAGGCGTGGATATCGGCCTCGACGCGCACCGGCCCCGCAAGCCGCCCGCCATGCCCGCGCGAGAGGATGTGGACCGCCCCGCCGGCGGCGCCCAAACGCCGAGCCAGCTCCCGGACGACCGGTGTCTTGCCGGACCCGCCGAGAGTCAGATTGCCCACGCAGATGACCGGCACGCCGGGGTCGAAGGGCCGCCCCCGCGCCAGCCGCCGCGCCGTCGCCCAGGCCCAGACCCACGAGGCCGGGCGCAGCAGGGCGCGGGTCACCGGCATCGGCTTGCGACCGCGCACATACCACCAGCGGGGCGTGGCGATCCTCATGGGTCGAGCAAGGCGAGAACGCGGGCATGAACCATGCGCATCTCGCCGTCCCGCGCCAGGACGAATCGCAGCGCACGGCCGGCCATGGCCGCCAGCGAGTCGGGGGCGTCGAGCACGGCCCGGAGGGTTTCGTCCAGATCGCCCGCTTGGAGGCATCGGGTGGCCTGGGCGGCCTTGAGGTCCTCATAGACCGGCCAGTCCTCGACATGAATGCCCGACACGAACGGGCAGCCCAGGCGCGCGGGCTCCAGGGGATTGTGACCGCCGACGCCCGGCGCGAGGCTGCCCCCGAGGACGGCGAGGCCCGCCAGCCGATACCACAGCCCCAGGTCCCCGACCGTGTCGGCGACATAGACGTCAAGGCCGTCCGGCGATGGCTGGAGCGCCCGGCACGCCGCCGAAAAGCCCCGGGAGAGGCACAGCTGGACAATGTCCGGGGCCCGATCGATGTGCCTGGGCGCGATGATCAGCAGGGGCCGCCCGCCTCTCGCCGTGGCGACCGCCGCGAACCGCTCGAGCACCAGGGCTTCCTCGCCGGCGTGGGTGCTGGCGGCGAGAATGACCGTCCGGCCATCGAGAGTGGCGCGAAGAGCGGCGAGCTCGGCCGGGTCGGCGGGCAGGGGATCGGCGCCGAACTTCATGTCCGCGACGCCGCCGACGTTGGCGCCCAGGGCGCGAAGCCGGCCGGCCGCCTCTTCGTCCCTCGCGAGGATGAGTTGGAACGCGCCAAGGATCGCCCGCGCCGCTCCGGGCGCCCGCCGCCAGCCCTCGAAACTTCCCCGCGACATCCGGGCGGAGACCAGCGCCAGCCGGATCCCGCGCTCCTTTGCGGTGAGGATCAGGTTCGGCCACAGTTCGCTTTCCACGAAGACACCCAGGTCCGGGCGCCAGTGGTCGAGGAACCGCCTCACCGCGCCGGGGGTATCCACCGGCGCGTATTGGTGAATGACGCCCTCGGGGAGGCGCTCCTCCAGAAGACGCCCGGAGGCCCGCGTGCCGCTGGTCACCAGCACGGCGACACCCGGCCGCTCGCCGCGAAGGCGGTCCACGAGCGGCAGAAGCGACAGGCTCTCGCCGACGCTCACGCCGTGGAGCCAGGCGAGTTGGCCCGGCGGCCGAGGCCGGCCGGCCCTCCCCAACCGTTCGCCGAGGCGGGCGGGGTCCTCCTTGCCAAGCCTGGCGCGGGCGACCAGCAGGGCGGGCGCGGCCCAGGACGCGGCGCGCGCGATCAGGCCATAGACACACAGGGACAAGGGGCGAGGGCGGGTCACGCCCCGCCGGCCGCCCCGCCGCCGACGGACCGGATCAATACGCCCGACCGGCGAGCATCGCCTCGGCCCGCGCCTGACCGGCCCGCATGCGCGCCTGCCAGTCGGCGCGCGCGGCCTCCAGGGCGGCCGCGTCGGCGTCGGGGGCCACGCGCAGGGGGCCTTCCAGGACCACGCAACCCCGCGCGAAAGGCAGGGGTATGCTCGCCCTGTCCCAGCTCTTCAGAGTCAGGGCGGGCTTGGCCGCGAGGCTCAGCAGGAACACCGGGCAGTCGGCGGCTCTGGCCAATCGCGCGGGCGCGGCCGGCAGGACTTCCCGGGGCCCTCGCGGGCCGTCGGGCGTGAGGATCATGACGCCGCCCGTTCGGATGAAGGTCACGGCCTCGCGAAAGGCCGTCGCCCCGCCCTTGCCCAGCAGGTCGCCGCCCTTGCCGGCCGAGCCCCGGATGGGAGGCACGCCCAGCCGCTGGGCGGCCATGGCGATGAAGGCGCCATCGCGCGATAGCGAAATCATCACCCGCCGCGGCCTCTTCCCCAGGAGCGGGCGACAGGCCATCCCCTGGACGATGCGGCCGTGCCAGAAGAGGGCGATCACACCTTGCGGCGACGCCAAGGCCTGGTCGGCGATGGCGCGATCGGGGATGCGCCATCGGAGGGTGGCGATGACCACCTCCACATAGGCGGCGGCCAGCCAGGCCAGCAGGGGTTGCGCGGCCTTCGAGCGCCACGGGCGCTTCACGCCGCCGCATCCGGGACCGGCTCCAGATCCTGGGTGCGCGCCAGTCGCGCATAGAGGCCGCTTCGGCTCATCAGGGCGGCGTGCGAGCCCGTCTCCACCACCCGCCCGCGATCGAGCACATAGATGCGGCTCGCGCCGCGAACAGTGGACAGGCGATGGGCGATGATCAGGGTCGTCCGCCCGGCCATCAGCCGGGCGAGCGCGGTCTGGACCTGAGCCTCGTTTTCCGTGTCCAGGGCGCTGGTGGCTTCGTCGAGCAGGAGGATCGGCGCGTCCTTCATGAAGGCGCGGGCGATGGCGATGCGCTGGCGCTGCCCGCCCGAAAGCCGCGCGCCGGCCTCGCCGACCGGGGTGTCGTAGCCCCGGGGCAAGGCCGCGATGAAGTCGTGCGCCGCCGCCGCCCTCGCGGCGGCCTCGATCTCATGGGCCCCCGCCCCCGCCATGGCGTAGGCGATGTTGGCCCCGATGGTGTCGTCGAACAGGAACGGCTCCTGGGTCACCAGGGCGATCTGCCCGCGCAGGGAGGCCAGGGAGACGTCGCGGACGTCGCGACCGTCGATGGTCAGGGCGCCGCCGGTGACGTCGTAAAAGCGCGGGATCAGGTTGAGGACCGTGGTCTTGCCGGCCCCCGAGGGGCCGACCAGGGCGACGATCTCGCCGCGCCGGGCTTCCAGGGACACCCGATCGAGCGCCGGACGATCGTCGGCATAGGAGAAGCAGACTTCCTCGAGCCGGATCGCCGCCTCGCCGCGCGCCAGGAGCGCCGCGCCGGGCGCGTCGCGGACTTCCGGCTCCACGTCGAGGGCCGCGAACAGGCGCCGTCCCGCCGTCACTCCCTGGCTCAGGATCGTCAGCAGGTTGGAGACTTGCCGCAGGGCTTGTCCGGCGGTGAGCAGGGCGGCGAAGAAGGCGGTGAAGGCGCCGACGTTGGGCCGGCCCCCGCTCGCCTGCCAGCCTTCATAGGCCAGGACCGCGGCAACCACGAACATGGTCAGGATCTCCGAAGCCGGCGCCGCGGCGGCGCGAGCGTTGTCGCCGCTGAGGATGTGGCGCTGGCGCTCGGCGATCACGGCGGCCACGCGGCCGACCTCGTGGGCCTCGCGGTTCTCGATCTTCACCACACGCACGCCGTCGAGGCCTTCCATGATGGCCGTGGACAGCATCGAGGTAGCCTCCATGGCCCCGCTGGCCGCCTTGACGGCGCGGCGCGTGAAGCGGCGCAGGAAGAGGGCGACGATCGGCGCACTCAGAAGGACGAACAGGCCGAGCTTCCAGTCGGTCGCGGCCATGACCCAGCCGGCGGCGACCAGGGTCAGAGACTGCTGGATCAAGGTGACCAGGCCGCTGGTCGCCGCCTCACGGATCAGCCCGGCGTCGTAGAGCACCGAGGAGACGAATCCGCCGGTATGGGAGGCGCGAAGCCGCGCCAGGTCCGCCCTCACCAGCTTGCCGAAGAGATCGAGCTGGACGTCGCCGACGATGCCGTTGCCGATGCGGTTGACCAGGGTGGCCTGGAGGACCTGGGCGAGGCCCCGCCCCAGGGCCAGGGCGACGATGATCAAGGGGATGGAACGCAGGGCTTCGCGCTTGGGGTGGACGATCAGGTCGTTCACCGCCGGCTGCAGTATGCTCAGCAACAGCCCCGACAGGGCCGCGAACACCGCGGCGCACAGAAGGGAGAGGGCGAGGCCCTTCCACCGCGGGGCCAGATAGACCCTGGCCACCCGCGCGATCACGTCCTGGCGCTTTAAGGATTCAGGCGCGGCGTCGGCTGTCATGACGCCAAAGAGGTCGAACGCGAGGGGTGGAGTGTCAAGCGGCGTCCGCTCGCGCGGGGACCCCGCGGGAGCCCCTACTTCTTCATGAAGCCGCCGTACTTGGCGGTGAAGCGGGACACCCGCCCGCCGCGGTCGACCAGATGCTGGTTGCCGCCGGTCCAAGCCGGATGGGTCTTGGGATCGATGTCCAGGTGCAGGTTCGCCCCCTCCTTGCCCCAGGTCGAACGGGTCTGATAGGTCGTGCCGTCGGTCATCGTCACGGTGATGAAGTGATAGTCGGGATGGGTGTCTTGTTTCATGGCGCTGTCGGACCGGCGTGACGGGAACGAAAAGCCCGCCGTGGGGCGGGCGCTGCAAGCACGCGGCTATACCCCGCGGCGGTGAGCGGACGCAAGGGTCGGTGATGAGTATCGAAGCCGCGGCGCCGGAGGTTGTGGCCCAAAAGCGCGGGCGCGACCTGAAGCCCCTGGCCGGCCTTGGGCCCTACCTTGGGCTTCATTGGCCGGACGCCGCCCTGGCCGGCGTGTTCCTGACCCTCTCGACCGCCGCGACGCTTGGCGTGACCTTCGCCGCGCGGGCGCTGGCCGATCTCGGGTTCGCGTCGCACTCGGCCGGCGCGATCGCGCGCTATTTCCTGGTCCTGGCGGGCGTCCTGGCCCTCCTGGCCCTGGCCACGGCCGGGCGTTTCTACTTCATCGGCAAGCTCGGCGAGCGGGTGGTCGCCGACATCCGCGTCGCCCTCTACGCCAACGTCATGACCCTGGATCAGGCCTATTTCCTGAAGGTCCGGACCGGCGAAGTGCTCTCGCGCATGACCACCGACCTCACCATCGTCGAGAACATGGTCGGCGCCTCGGTGTCCGTGGCCTTGAGAAACCTCCTGACCGTCATCGGCGCCCTGACGGTTCTGGTCATCGTCAATCCGGCCTTCACCGGCTTCGTGGCGCTGTTGGCCGGACTGATCCTGGCGCCCCTGTTCGCGGCGGGCCGGCGGGTGCGCCGGTTGTCGGCCCATGCCCAACAACGCTTCGCCGAGGCGGTCGGCTACGCCGGCGAGACCCTGGACGCCCTGGACACGGTCCAGGCCTTCGGCCGCGAAGCCGCCGCGACCGGGAGGTTCAGGGCGGCCGTCGAGACTGCCTTCGGCGTCTCCCTGGCCCGGCTCCGCGCCCGCGCCGCCATGACCGCCCTGGTCATGATGCTGGTGGCCGGCGGCGTGGAGCTGGTCCTGTGGCGGGCCTCCCTGGCCGCCTTCGTCGACCACACCATGACCGCCGGGGCCCTGCTTCAGTTCGTTTTCCTCTCGGTGCTGGCTGCCGGGGCCGTGGGGTCGCTGGGCGAGACCTGGGGCGATGTGCAGAAGACGGCCGGGGCGATGGAGCGGATCGGCGACCTGCTCGCGGCTCGTCCCGCGATCGCGGCGCCGCCCAGGCCCGTCCCTCTGCCAAAGCCGGCGCGCGGCGAGATCGCCTTCGACGCCGTGGTCTTCGCCTACCCCGGCCGCCCCGACCTGCCGGCCCTGAACGGCTTTGACCTCACCGTCAAGCCCGGCGAACGCGTCGCCCTGGTCGGCGCTTCGGGGGCGGGAAAGAGCACGGTCTTTCGCCTGCTCCTTCGTTTCTATGACCCGCAAGCCGGCGTGGTGCGCATCGATGGGGTCGACCTGCGTGACGCCGACCCGGCGCAGGTTCGCGCCCGCACCGCCCTGGTGGCCCAGGACGCCCCGCTGTTTTCCGGATCGGCGCTGGAAAACCTAGGGTTCGGCGGCGAGGGGGCGAGCCGCGAGGCGCTCGTCGCCGCCGCCCGCGCCGCCCAGGCCGACGCCTTCCTCGCCGCCTTGCCGCAGGGCTTCGACACCCCGCTGGGCGAGCGCGCCAAGACCCTTTCGGGCGGCGAGCGCCAGCGTTTGGCGATCGCCCGGGCCCTGGTCAAGGGCGCGCCCATCCTGCTGCTGGACGAAGCCACCAGCGCGCTCGACGCCGAGAACGAACGGCTGGTCCAGCAGGCCCTGCACGAAGCCATGACCGATCGCGCGACCCTGGTCATCGCCCATCGCCTGGCGACCGTGCTCGAGGCCGACCGCATCGTGGTCATGGACGCCGGCCGCGTGGTCGAGACCGGAACCCATGCGGAGCTTTCCGCCAAGGGCGGCATCTACGCGCGCCTGGCGCAACTCCAGTTCGGATCGCAAGCGGCGTAGGGCGGGATCGGCTCGGCGCGCCGGTTTCGTCATCGACTCCGCCGCTGGCGGAGCCCTTGGGCCATGGCGTCGCGCCGCGCTCGCGCCATCAGGCCAGGAACGTCACCGCGGACGCCATCGACGCCGGAGAGGAACATCGCCTTCAGGTCGGAGGCGCCGGCCTGCGCCGTCCAGGCGAAGGCCAGCAGGCCGGCGGCATGGACGTCGGGAGCCAGGCCGGCGTCCAAAGGCCCGGCCGGCCCGACCGCCTCGGCCCATCCGCGCATGGCCTTGAGATCGTCGGCGGCCGCGATCCGCGCGCCCAGCCGCTGCACCCGGCGCGCGCGGCAGATTCCCCCGAACGTTTTGAGGGCTTCCGACTCGAACGCATGGACGAACAGGGCCGCGGCGGGGGAATCATAGCCGTTGGCGCGGATCGTGTCGGCCAGGCGCGCTTCGAGGGGCAGCCCGATCAAGGCGAAGTAGGCCGGGAGCTTCATTCCGGCGAAGATCCCGATCACCCGCGCGGAGCGCACGCTGCCGGCCCGGGCGATATCGATCAGCTCCTGAAGGCTGAGGATCGCGGCCCGGGCCGCGCCGGCGCGTCGGGCCCGGGGGTCGCCGCAATCGAGGCTCTTGAGCTCGGCCAGGGTGAAATCCTCGGCGAACCAGCCGCTGAGGCTCGCGCCGTCGAAGGTCCTGGTGGTCCGCCGGTCGGCGAACTCCGAGCGGGCCGCCACGTCGGTGGTCGCCGAAAGCTCATGGTCCCGCCGCGCCACCAGCGCCCCATCCTGGCTCGCCACCAGATCCGCCTCGATGAAGTCGGCCCCGCCCTTGATCGCCAGTTCATAGGCGCCGCGCGTTCCGGCCGGATGGCCGCCGGCCGCCGCGCCGCTCGCGATGACCAGCGGCGTTCGAACTTCGGCGCGCGCAAAGCCTGGGGCCAGCGATACCGCCGCCGCCAACAGGCCGAGGTCTCGACGGGTCGGGGTCATTTGCGAACGACGGGCCGCCTCTAGTTAGCCGCCTTCAGCCGCTCCAGCAGCTTGGGGTGGAGGTCGGAATTGGCCGCGCAGATCGATCCGGTCGCCAGGGGATCCTCGCCACCGTCGGCGTCGGTGACGCGCCCGCCGGCCTCGGTCACCAGCAGCACGCCGGCCGCCAGGTCCCAAACCGCCAGATCCCGTTCCCAGAAGCCGTCGAAGCGCCCCGCCGCCACCCAGGCGAGGTCCAGGGCGGCCGAGCCGAAGCGGCGCACTCCCGACACCCTCTGGCTCACCTGATGCAATTCCTTGAGGAACCGGCCGTGCTGGCCATGACCCATGAAGGGGATGCCGGTCGCGAACACCGCTTCCTCGAACCGCGTTCGGGCGGCCACCCGCAGGCGCCGGTCGTTGAGGAAGGCGCCGCGCCCGCGCTCGGTCCAGAACAGGTCGGAATTGGCCGGGTTGTAGGTCACCCCGGCGACGACCTGGCCCTCGCGCATCAAGGCGATGTTGATCGCGAAGTGCGGCATGGCGTGCAGGAAGTTGGTGGTGCCGTCCAGGGGATCGACGATCCAGGTGTGGGTCTTGTCCGTGCCCTCGATCATCCCCCGCTCCTCGCCCAGGAAGCAGTAGCCGGGACGGGCCTGGAGCAATTGCTCGAACAGGGTCTGCTCGGCCTTCAGGTCGGCGGCGGTCACATAGTCGGCGGCCCCCTTCTTGGAGACCTGCAGTTCGGCCACCTCGCCGAAATCCCGGGCCAAGGCCCGCCCGGCCTTGCGGGCGGCGGTGATCATCACCTTGACCAGCGCGCTGGGCGTGCTCACCGGGCTAGTCGGCCCGGCGCATGTATTCGCCCGTTTCGGTGGAAACCAGGATGCGCTCGCCCTCGCCCATATAGGGCGGGATCATGATCCTCATCCCATTGGAGGCCTTGGCCGGCTTGTAGGAGGACGACGCGGTCTGGCCCTTCACCGTGGGCTCGGTCTCCACCACCTCCAGCACCACGCTTTCGGGAAGTTCGATGCCGATCGGGCGCTCCTCATGGAATTCGAGGGAGACGATCATGCCGTCGTGTAGAAAGCGGACCTGATCCTCGCCGACGAAGTCCTTTCGCAGCTCGATCTGGTCGTAGGTCTTCTGGTCCATGAACACCAGGGCCTCGCCCTGTTCATAGAGGAACTGGAAATCCTTCTGCTCCAGGGTCACCCGCTCGACGGTGTCGGAGGAGCGGAAACGCTCGTTGAGCTTGCGCCCGTCGATCAGATTCTTCAGCTCCACCTGGGCGAAGGCGCCGCCCTTGCCGGGCTTCACATGCGCCGTTCTCACCGCCACCCACAGGCCGCCGTCATGCTGAATGACATTGCCGACTCTGATGGCGTTGCCGTTGATTTTCATACAGGTCTCGCTCGCGCCGATAGCCTTTAAATTTCGGGCGCGGACCCTAGGGGAGGGGGGCCGGCAAGGCAAGGCGAGGGATGGGCGGCGGCTAGGGCCCCGCCCGTTCCTTCAGCCCCTCTCCAATCTCCGCGTTGAAGGCCGTCACCGCCGCCGCCGGTCCCGCCGGATGGCGCCAGACGCCCGCGCAAACCGCCAGGAAATCCGCGCCGGCCGCCGCCAGCGGGCGGCAGTTGGCGACGGTGATCCCGCCGATGGCGACGCAGGGAATGAGCATGGTCTCCTGCCAGATGGAGAGGATCTCGAGATCGGGGGAGTGGGTCGTGGCCTTGGTGTCCGTGGCGAAGAAGGCGCCGAAGGCCACATAGTCGGCCCCCGCCTCGGCCGCCGTCATGGCCAGGTCCCGGCTGTCGTGGCAGGTGACGCCGACGATCCGCTCGCGGCCTATCAGCCGCCGCGCGGCCTCGACGGGCCCGTCCTCCTGGCCGATATGGGCGCCGTCGCAATCCAGGCGCGCGGCGAGGTCCGGGCGGTCGTTGAGGATCAGGGCCACGCCTCGGGCGCGGGCGATGGGGCCGAGCGCCGAGACCGCGGCCTCGAGGGCGGCTTCGGGCGCGTCCTTGAGGCGGATCTGCAGGGCCGCCACGTCGCCGGCGGCCAGCGCCTCCGCCAGGGCCTCCGCGAAGGTGGCCAGGTCGGCGACCGCCGGCGGGGTGATCAGATAGAGACGGCAGGCGGGCGGCATGGCCTGTCATGCCCGCTTTTGCCTCAGGCGGGCAACAGCGCCTTGAGGCCATAGGCGATCACGGCCGTGG
>JBBQGZ010000014.1:0-33546 GCA_038323535.1 Caulobacterales bacterium | reverse complement strand
TCACCCTCTCCCCCATTCTTCATGGGGGAGAGGGCAGGGTGATGGGGTGGCGCCGCCGCCGAGACCTCCGCCGGACCATCGCTCCCGGCGGAGGCGCCCCTCACCCTGCCCTCTCCCCGCGAAGAGCGGGGAGAGGGTTCTTTGGGTGGTCGCCGAATGTGTGCATCCCCTAGCGCTTGCGGGGGAGGGGGACCCCGAAGGGGTGGAGGGGGCGCAAGGTTGCCATCGCATGGGTCCTTTTCTAGCCTTCGACCAGCGCGCCGCGTAAGCCTTAGACCATGACTCGCCCTCTCGCTCCCGCCATCGCGCCGGCGCCGCTGGCGATGCGCACCGAAGGCTGGGCGGACTATGGCTTGGTGGACAGCGGCGGGGGCCGCAAGCTGGAGCGTTACGGTCCACACCTCGTGGTCCGGCCCGAGGCGCAGTGCCTATGGGCGCCGACCCTGGGCGACGGGGAGTGGGAAGCCGCCGACGCGGTTTTCGAGGCCACCGACGAGGACGACGCCGGCCGATGGCGATTCGCACGCGAATTGCCGGAAACCTGGCCGATGGCCTGGCGGGACGCGCGGTTCTTCGGGCGCTTCACCGCCTTTCGCCACCTCGCCGTGTTTCCCGAGCAGGCCGCCAACTGGGACTGGCTGGACGCTCGGCTTTCGTTGTCAAATCCTGGCCTCAAGATATTGAACCTGTTCGGCTATACCGGCGTGGCGAGCTTGGTGGCCGCGGCCCGGGGCGCGGCGGTGACCCACGTGGACGCGTCGAAGAAGGCGGTGGGCTGGGCGCGGGACAACGCCGACCTCTCCGGCCTTGGGGAGCGCCCGATCCGGTGGATCTGCGAGGATGCGCGCAAATGGGTCCGGCGCGAAATTCGGCGAGGCGCGCGCTACGACGGGATCATCCTGGACCCCCCGAAATATGGCCGCGGGCCCGCCGGCGAAGTGTGGCGGCTGATGGACGACCTCCCCGCCCTGATCGCCGATTGCATGGCCCTGCTGGCCGACGACGCCTCGTTCCTGCTGCTCAACGCCTATTCCGAGCGCTTGTCGGGCCTGGCCCTGGCGGGCCTGCTGGCGGACGCCGGGCGCGGTCGCGGCGGTCGGATCGAGTATGGCGAACTGGCGCTGATGGAGGAGACTCGCGACCTGGGCGCCGGCCTCTCTTTCTTCGCCCGTTGGACACCCGCATGAACGGCAAGGCCATCACCTCCCTGGCCAATCCCACCGTCAAGGCGGCGCGCGCGCTCAATTCCCGCAAGGGGCGCCAGGAGAGCGGCCTCTTCCTCGCCGAGGGCCTCAAGATCGTCGCCGAGGCGGTGGCGGCGGGCGCGAAACCCCACATCCTGCTCCATGGCCCCGACGCCGCCGCCCACCCCCTGTTGCAAGAGGCGGCGCGGGCGGCGCGCCAGACGCTCCTGGTGACGCCGGCGATCCTGGCCAAGATCACGCGGCGGGACAATCCGCAGACGGTGCTGGGCGTCTTTGAACAGGCCTTCACGCCGTTGACCGCCCTCGACCCCCGCGCCGCGCGCTGCTGGGTGGCGCTCGAGGCGGTGCGCGACCCGGGGAACCTCGGGACGATCATCCGGACCCTCGACGCCGCGGGCTGCGGCGGCGTGATCCTGGTGGGGGACTGCTGCGATCCCTTTTCGGTCGAGGCCGTGCGCGCGACCATGGGCTCGATCTTCGCGGTCAGGATCGCCAAGGCGAGCGTCCCGGCCTTCGTCGCCTGGCGGGCGGCGTGGCCCGGGGGTGTGGTCGGGACCCTGCTCACCGCCACGCAGGACTTCCGCGCCGCCGCCTATCGCGACCCCACCCTCATCCTGATGGGCAATGAACAGGCCGGCCTTTCCGCCGGCCTGGCCGCGCTCTGCGATGCCCAGGTTAAGATCCCGATGCGCGGGCGGGCCGACAGCCTGAACCTCGCGGTGGCCACGGGGGTGATGATTTATGCGGTGACCAGCGGCCCTTGACCGGTCCAGGCCGGATGGACGAATTCAAAGTTCAGCAGGAAGGTCGCGATGCTCACGGAACCAGGCCGCCGTCCTGCCGAGCCCCTCCTCGAGCGAGACCTTGCACGGCGCCTCGGGACTCGGCTCCAGCACGGACCGTTCCAGGTCGCCGGGCCGCTTCGAGGCAAAGGTGAACGGCGACGCGCTCCCCGCCGCTTTGGCGAGGATCTTCGCCAGTTCGAGGGTGCTGGTCCCGAGCCCGGCGCCGACATTGACTACCCTGGCGGCGATCTCGCCGCGAATGGCGCTCAGATTGGCGGCGACGACGTCATCGACGTAGACGTAATCCCGGACGCACCCCTCGTCGCCGATGGCGCGCCGGGCGTTGATCTGGATCGAGGCGCCGCCCAGCAGGCGGCTGGCGAATACGGCCACGACGCCGGCTTCGCCGTGCGGATCCTGGCGGGGGCCGTAGACGTTCGCATAACGCAGGACGGTATAGTTGATCCCCCGTTGTTGGCGGAACACCTCGAGATAGGACTCCGCCGCCATTTTCGATGCCGCGTAGGGGCTGGCCGGGGCCGGGAGGGCGCCCACCGCCGCCCGGCGCCCTTCCGGAACCTCGCCATAGATCGCGCCACCCGTGCTCGCGAACACCACGCGCCCCACCTTGTTCGCGGCGCAAGCCAGCAGCAGGTTGAGCGTGCCGCCGACATTGACCTCGGCGTCGAACGCCGGATCGCGCACGCTCACCGCGACGCTGGCCTGGGCGGCCTGGTGACAGACCACGTCGGGCTTAAACTCGGCCACGACCTTGGCGACGCCGGCCGGGTCGCGAAGGTCGACCTCGCGCAGGATCGCCGCCGCCGGCACATTGCCGCATTTGCCGGTTCTCAGATTGTCCAGAACCTCCACGGTTTGCCCCTCGGCGACAAGGGCGTCGGCTATGTGGCCGCCGATGAAGCCGGCGCCTCCGGTGATCAAAACGCGCATTCGCCCTCCCGTCCGTGGCCGGCCATGGGTGGGTCTTCCGCGCCATGACCGAGCGGCCCGACCGGATATCCAGTCTATCGCGGCGCCACAAGTCGCGGGGCGAGCCGCTCTTGCCCGCCAAAACGCCGATTCGCCGTTGAGCGCGCCGCCCGCGCTGTTTGAAGCCCGCCGAAGCGCGTTGCGACAGCAGATGCGCGGAATTACCGCGCTCAAGGCGTCAGGGCGTGGCGCAGGATCAGGGCGGCGTCGCGCAGGAGGTCGTCGCGGGGGATGAGGGTCTCTTCATTGAGCATCTCGTCGGTGGCGTAGCCGTATTCGATGGAGATGCGCAGCCGCCGCCACAGCACCTCGGGGGTCAGGCGCGGCAGGTAGGGGGCGTAGACCCCCGCCATGCGGTCGGTGACCAGGCGATGGGATTCGATGCGCACATGGGCCAGTTGGGGGACGGCGCGCAGGGCGCGAAGGATCCAGATTGCGCCCGGCTCGCCGGCCGTGACGTCGGCGGTAGCGCGCATCAGGTTCTCGGTGGCGTCGCCCAGCGCCTTGAGGCCCAACGGCCCATGGCGTTCCAGCCAGGCGAAAAGGACGGCGTTCTGGCGGTCCATGAGCCGTCGGCCGAGGGCCTCCAGGACGGCGTACTTGTCGTTGAAGTAACGATAAAGGGCTGGCGGCGTCATGCCCGCCCTGGCGGCGATGAGGTTGGTGGAGATGCGATCGATGCCGACTTCGCCCAGCAGGGCGCCGGCCACGTCGAGCAGGCGTTCATAGGTCCGCACCGCGCGATGCTGACGGGGCCGGTTCACACGGCGACCTCTCGCGCCGGGCGCATGTGGAGCGCGGCGACGATAGCCATGGCCACCAGGAGGCAACCGGCGCCGAAGGCCAACGCCCCGCGCGCGTCGGTGTCGGTGACCAGGGTGGAGGCCATCAGTGGGCCCAGGCTGCCGCCCAGGAGCTGGGCGCCGCCCAGCAGGATCGCCGAGCGGCGGGTGGGGTCGGCCTGGATGGTCATCGGCACCAGGAAGGGCATCAGGAAAAGCCAGATGAAGCCGAACGCCGCCGAGACGGCGAGGAAGACCGCGGCGCCTGGAAGCGCGGCGAAAATCGCCAGGAGCGCCAGATCGACGGCCGTGCAGCTCAGCAGGACCCAGAACCAGCGCAGGCGCCCGGCCAGGAGCGTGGCCGCCGTTCCGCCCAACACCTGGAAGGCCAGGGACAAGGATATGGCGGTTCCCGCAACCGCCGGCGGATGGCCGGACTGATGCGACAGGGGCTCGGCATAGACCCACACGCCCACGATGCAGGCGAGGAAGAGGAAACAGGCGGCCAGCGCCGCCGCCCCACGGGGGCTCGGCAGCCCCGCCGGCGCGTCGGTGTGGCCCAGCGGCGCGAAGGCGGCGGGCCCGACAAGGGCCGCGACGCCGGCCAGGGCGCTCATCGCCGCCAGGGCGAGGAAACCGCCGTCCGCGCCCGTCTTGCCGATCACCCAGGCCGTGAGGGCGGCGGAAAGGCCGAACTGGGCCAGGGTCTGGAGGGTGAGGAACACCCCCGACCACCGCTCGGGCCGCGGCGCCCGGGTGATCAGGCCGATGGTCATCCACAGCATCACGCCGCTGGGCGCGCCGGCCGCGGCGCGGATCAAGGTCACGCCTTCGCCGGACCCTTTGGGGGTCAGAGCGTCGATGACCGCCAGGAGCAGGCCGGCGCCCAGCCCGACCCAGCGCAGCCCCTTGGGCTTCAGCCATGCCCCGGCCAAGCTTGCCGTAACGCCCATGGTCAGGAGTTCCGCGGTCGCGGCGTGGCCGAGCTGCGCGGCGGTCAGCCGCCCCTCGGCCTGAAGCGCACCCAGAAGCAGGGGCTGGAGGCCGGCGATCATCACCGCCGTGATCCCGACGTAGAGGATGGCGGTCGCCTGGAGCCGGGTCGGCGGCGCGCCGATCCAGGCGGGCATCGTCGTCGTGGCCATGCCCCTCCCCTCCCGCGCCGCCGTTCCGTGCTCGCGACGATTGACGGCGGTGAATAGCCGCCTCATTGTGCTAGTCAAAGCTATCTTTTCGCAGGCGAGGCCTTTCGATGGCGCATCCCAACAGCAAGGATCGGGCGCTGCGGGAGCGGGCCGAGGCGGTGATCCCAGGCGGCATGTACGGCCACCAATCGGTCAGGCTCCTGCCCGACGACTATCCGCAGTGCTTCTCTCGGGGAATGGGCGCCCGGCTGTGGGACGCCGACGGCCATGAACTCCTCGATTTCATGTGCGCCTACGGGCCCAATCTGATGGGCTATGGCGACGAGCTGATCGACGCCGCCTTCATCCGCCAGCTGGAACTGGGCGACACCCTCACCGGCCCGACCGGCCTGATCGTCGAGCTGGCCGAGGCGATGACCGCGATGGTCGCCCATGCCGACTGGGCGATCTTCTGCAAGAACGGCGCCGACGCCACCCTGATGGCCCTGATGGTCGCCCGCGCCCACACCCGGCGCAAGACCGTGGTCCTGGCCAAGGGCGCCTACCACGGCGCCGCTCCCTGGTGCGCGCTTGGGCCGGCCGGGACGACGCCCGAGGACAAGGCCAACCGCATCCTCTGCGACTACAACGACATCGCCAGCCTCGAGGCGGCGGCGGCGGCCGCCGGCGACGACCTGGCGGCGATCTTCGCCGCGCCGCTGAAGCATGACGCCTTCGTCGACCAGGCCCTCCCCAATGCCGCCTACGCCCGCCGGGCGCGGGAGCTCTGCGACGCCGCCGGCGCCCTTCTGGTGGTCGACGACGTGCGCGCCGGCCTTCGCATCGCCCGCGACTGCAGCTGGTCGGCGGTGGGCGTGGCGCCGGATCTCTCCACCTGGGGCAAGTGCATCGCCAACGGCCACCCGATCTCCGCCCTGTTGGGGGCCGACAAGGCCCGGCGCGCCGCCGCGTCGGTGTTCGCCACCGGCTCGTTCTGGTACCAGGCCGCCCCCATGGCGGCGGCCCTGGCGACCCTGGAGCGGGTGCGCGAAACGCCTTATCTTGAGCACATCCAGGCGCTGGGGGCGCAACTGCGCGAGGGCCTCGCCGGCTTGGCCGCGACCCACGGCTTCAGCCTGCGCCAGACCGGGCCGACGACCATGCCGCTGTTCCTGTTCGAGGAGGACCCCGACCTTCGCCAGGGCTTCTGCTGGTCCAGCGAGATGCTGAAACGCGGCGTCTACGTCCACCCCTGGCACAACATGTTCCTGTGCGCGGCGATGACCGCGGCGGACATAGACCAGGCCCTGGAGGCGGCGGACGGGGCCTTCAAGGCCTTGAAATTACAGGCGCCGACGCTCGCGCCGGTGGAGAAGATGCGTTTTTTGGCGGCGTGAGGTTTGGTTACCGCCGCGAGGCTCGGCAAGACGGGGGACTTTCAAATGTCGGCGACCATCAAGCGTTCGGCGAGACTCTTTTGCGGGACGGCGCTTTGCATCGCGGGCCTGGGCGGCGCGGCGGGGGCCTGGGCCGCGACGGCAACCAACACCGCCCAGTCCGCCACCGAAGTCGAGACTTTGGTGGTCACCGCCCAGAAGCGCAGCGAGAACATCCAGGACGTCCCGATCTCGATCCAGGCGTTCAGCGCCAAGGACATCCAGGCCCTGGGGATCAAGTCCTCGATCGATCTGGGCGCGGTGACCCCCAACGTCGACATCGCCCTGGTGGCGGGGCCGGGAAACCAGCCGATCATCACCATCCGGGGGATCGGGCTCAACGACTACGACACCAACAACGCCGGGCCCAACGGGATCTATGTCGATGAAGTCTATCTGAGCGCGCCTTCGTCCCAGTCCTTCCAGGCCTTCGACCTGGACCGGATCGAGGTGCTCAAGGGGCCGCAGGGCACCCTCTATGGCCGCAACACCAGCGGCGGGGCGATCAACTTCATCACCAACAAGCCCACCGACGAATTCACCGCCAATCTTCATGCCGAGTACAGCTCCTTCAACACCTTCAATTTCGAAGGCGCGGTGGGCGGGCCGCTGGCGCCGGGGCTGGATGGCCGCGTCGCCTTCGTCAAGAACAATTCCTCGGGGTTCATGCACAACGAGCTGACCGGGAACGATGAAAACGGCACGGACAACTATGCCGTGCGGGCGATGCTGCAAGCCAAGCCGACCAACGACCTCACCCTTCTCTTCAACGTCCATGGCGGGCAAGTCGACAACCGGCCCACCGAATACCGACACTATGGCGATCTGAATCCGACGACCTTCGAACAATGCTCGGTCGCCGATACCTATGCCGGAAAGTGCGTCGATATCTTCGGCTACGGGACACCCTCGGACTTCTACCACGGCGCCTTCAACCGTCAGGAGCATCTGAAGGTCAATAATCTGGGCGCCTCGGCCAGGGCCGACTGGAGCCTGGGCTCGATCACCCTGACGTCGCTCAGCGCCTTCGAGCACAACGACAAGATCCATCCCGAAGACAGCGACGCCTCGCCCAACCGCCTGCTGGAGATCAATTTCGGCGTCCGATCGAACACCTTCACCCAGGAACTCCGCGCCGCCCAGACGGCGGAAAAGTACAACTGGGTCGTCGGCGCCTACTACCTGCACGAGGATCTCAAGCAGAACCAGCCGATCTTCATCCTGCTGGACGGCGACACGTTCTTCGGCGGCCCCGGCGCCGCCGACGGCGTCGCCTTCCAGGCCTTCGACCGCAGCGACCAGACCACCGACGCCTATGCGGTGTTCGGCCAAGGCAGCTATTCCCTGACCGATCGGCTGAAACTGACCCTGGGCGGCCGCTATACCGAGGAAGAGCGCGGCTTCACGTACGACGGGTCGGTCCAGTTTCAGGAGGGCGGCATGGATCACTTCGGCCCGTTGATCCCCCTGGCCAATACCCGCGAGTCCTTGACCGACTCGGCCTTCTCCTGGCGGGCCGCGGTCGACTATCGTCTCGCGCGCGGAATCCTGGCCTACGCCAGCGTGTCGACCGGATTCAAGAGCGGCGGCTTCAACGGCAGCTTCCTGAGCCTCGTCCCAGCCGAAATCGCCCTACAGCTCCAACCGATCGGCCCGGAGCATGTCACCAGCTATGAGATAGGACTGAAGTCGAGCCTGTTCGACAATCGTCTCGTCTTCGACGCCGCCGCCTTCTACAACGCCTATCGCGACCTGCAGGTGTTCACCCTGGTGCCGCCGCCGCAGGGCGGGACAGGCCTGCCGGTCAATGTCCTGGACAATGCGCCCAAGGCCCATACCGAGGGGATCGAGGCCCAGGTCGTGGCAAGGCCTTTCCCGGCCCTGACGGCGTCGGTGCAGGTGGGGCTCCTGGACACCAAGCTCGACGAGTTCGTCGCCAACCGCGACCCCAATCAACCGGACTTTTCCGGGAACCAGCTGCCCAACGCGCCGCATTTCTCCGCCGCCGGCCTGATCGACTACAGGGTTCCCGTCGGCCAGGGCGCTCTCGATCTGCAGTTCAGCGCCACCTACAAGAGCCACCAGTTCTTCGACACCGCCAACGACCCCTACACCACCCAGGACGGCTATTGGCTGGAGAACGCCCGGGTGGCCTATTCGCCGCCGGGGTCGCATTGGGAAGTCGCGGGCTACGTCCGCAACCTGTCGGACGAGAAATACCTGCTCGACGCCTTCGACCTCTCGTTCGTCGGCTTCATCCAAGGCATCGTCGGCACGCCCCGGACGTTCGGGGTGGAGGTGAACTACCGGTATTAAGGGCCTGAGAAAAAACAACAACGGCGGCGTGGGCCGCCCAGGGACATTCCGCTAAGCCCGCTCGCCGCATATCCGCGCCATCATCGCTCCGGCCGCCGCCGCAGCAGCCGCCGGGACGAACAACGATATGAGAATGGCCCAGTCGCGCGGGTCGAGGGGTTTGTACTGATAGAAGGGCCACAGGGCCGGGCTGGCGTTGGCGACGCCGTGCGCCAGGGGCAGGATTCCGCCGGCGAACAGGGCGCAGCCGCCGACGCGAGAGGGAGCGAGGAAGCCCAGCGCCGCGGCCATCGCGCCGAGCACGAGGAGGGACGGCGCGACCGCCTCGGTGCTCCAGTCGATGGCGATCATCGGCGCGCCCATCGCCACGACCAACATTGTGCGTCTCGAATGCCCGTCTCGCGCCCGCAGGGCCGCCGCGCCGACGAGGCAATCGAACAACCAGCGCGCGCTATCCAACGAGTCGCCGTCCAGGTCGCGCCATTCGGCCAGCATGGCCCGGCTCCAATCGCGTTTGCCAGGCGGCGTGAGCCCCTCGACCCATCCGGCCAGGAGAGCGAACAGCGCTTCGCGCGGAGCCCTCGCGCTCATGCCGGCTTGAGCCGCGCTTGCGCCGACAAGCCGGATTCCATGACCGAACCGCGCGCGCGCGCCAGGGCGCGCCCAGATTGCGTTAGCCTGTAGACATGCCGGGCGGGACGCCCGGCCCGTTCCGGCGGCTCCCAGCGTGATTCGAGGTAGCCCTGCTCATCCAGCCGCGCCAGGAGCGGATAGAGCGTCCCCGGTCGAAGGCCCGTTTCCTTCGTCAACGACACGCCATGCCGCCATGCCTCGGGGGCGGCGACGAGCGCGGCGAGCAGCGTGCGCGTTTGCGGCGATGAATGTGGCGTTCGAGGCATTGCTAAACTCTATATATATCGATTATAACCGTTCGAGCGACCTTACCCAAGGAGCGGTCGAATGTGGAAATCCATGCTGCTGGCCCTGGCGTTCGCAGGCCCGTGCGAGGTGGCCGCCGACCACCCTCCCCCCTCCAGGCCCTTGACCGTCATCCACTACCGCGCGGACGGACATCTGATGCTGGCGCCAGTTGCGATCGGTGGAAGGAACGAGTGGTTCGTCTTCGATTCCGGCGCGCCGCACCTGGTCCTCGATCCTAGGCTTACCGCCCGGCTGAGGCTCGAGCCGACATCGCGCGGCGCCACCACCGGGACCGGTGCCGGCGCGGTCGGCGTCGGCCATCTCAGGCCCGTCTCGATTCGGATCGGCGCCTTGGCCCTGAGGGCCGATGACCCCTGGGAAATCGACCTGAGCAAGGTCCCCATTCCCGGCGACGTTCGGGGCCTGATCGGAGCCGACCTCTGGAAAAACCATGTGGTTCGCGTGGACCCCGTGCGCGGGACCCTCAGCGTCTTTGATCCGGCGAGGTTCCGGCCCGTCAAGGGTGAAGCAGTCGTCCCACTGATCATCGAGGGGGAAAAGATGTTCGTGGAGGCCAGGCTCGACGTAAAGCCGGGCCTCTCGGTCATCCACAAGCTTCGGGTCGACACCGGGGCGGAGGAAACCGTCAACGACCCCATCGCCGGCCAGGCGCTGGTCACGAAAAGGACCACTGTGGGCAACGGCCTGGGGGAAAACTTCGTGGCGGTTTCAGGGTTGATGGACGCCGTCCATCTGGGCCCGTTCACGATCAGACGAGTCTGGGGACCCGGCGGGCCAGGGCCGGCGATCGGCATGGAGATTTTCCGCCGGTTCGTGACTACCTTCGATGCGCCGCACGGGCGGCTGTACCTGTCCCCCACGCCCGCTCTGAAAGAACCCGTTCCCGCGCCGACGGGATAGGGGCGAGGCCGAACGCTCCCTAGTCGCCCTGTTGCGGCAGTTCCATGGGCGCGGCTTCGTGGCCCAGGACCCGGATGCCCTTTCCGAGTTTCGAGTGCCAGATCCCGTAGACGAAATAGATCACGACACCCACCGCCAGGTAGACGAGGAAGAAGTTGCGGGTCACGGCCACCGCCATGAGGCTCATCAACAGCACGAGGCACATGAGCGCGCCCAGAATGGGCGTGATCGGGAACAACGGCGTCCTGAAGGGACGGGCCAGGCCTGGACTGGAAAAGCGCAGATAGATCACCGTAACGCAGACCAGCGTGAACGCGGCCAGGGAGCCGACATTGGTCACGTCGGACAGCGCGGCAAGCGACATGAAGCCCGCCGCGCCGCAGGCTGCGGCGCCGACGATGATGGTGTTGATCCACGGCGTCTTGAATGTCTTGTGCACGACGGCGAGGGACGATGGCAGCAGGCCGTCCCGGGACATGGTGTAGAAGATCCGCGTCTGGCCGTAGAGGAGCACCAGCATCACGCTCGAGAGGCCCGCGATGGCGCCGATCTTCACCAGGATCGCGAACCACGGCAGGCCGATCTGATTGACCGCCGTGGCGATCGGCGCGGGGTTGTCGAGGGAAGCGTAGGGAACGATGCCGACCAGCACCGCCGAGGTGGCGATATAGAGCACCGTGCAGATGATCAGGGCGCCCAGGATGCCGATGGGCATGTCGCGGGCGGGGTTGCGCGATTCCGCGCCGGCGGTGGAGACGGCCTCGAAACCGAGATAGGCGAAGAAGATCACCGCGGCGGCGTGAATCACCCCGCCGATGCCGTAGCGCGAATGGCTGTTGCCGGTGATCACGTCCCACAGGGCCGTGCCGATCTGGTGGCCCATGTCCATGGGCGTGCCGGGGGCCGGGGCCGGAATCTGAGCCGGAATGAGCGGCGACCAATGGGCGGGATTCACATATTGCGAGCCGATGCCGATGAAGGCGACGACCACCGTCAGCTTGATGGCGACGACGATGTTGTTGACCGTCGCCGACTCCGAAACCCCGACGGTGAGCAAGGCGGTCACGGCGCCGATCACCACGATCGCCGGCAGGTTCACCACCCCAGTGGCGATCACCACCCCGGCTTGATTCTTGACCAGCTCTCCTGGAGCGGCGGTCAAAGCCGGTGGAATGGCGATGTGCATGTCCTGCATCAGGCTGACGAAATACCCCGACCAGCCGACCGCGACCGTGGACGCCGCCAAGCCGTACTCCAGGAGGAGCAAAAGCCCCATGATCCAGGCCGCCCCCTCACCCATGGAGGCGTAGGTGTAGGAATAGGCCGAGCCGGAGACCGGCAGGGCCGAGGCCAGTTCAGCATAGCAGAGGGCGACGAGCGCACAGAGTACGCCGGTGATCACGAACGAAATCATGATCGCCGGCCCGGCGAACTGAGCCGCCGCCCGGCCGGTAAGCACGAAGATTCCGGTGCCGATGATGCAGCCGATGCCCAGGAGAACGAGGTTCAGTGCGCCGAGCGAACGCTTCAATTCCCCGTGCTCGAGCTCGGCCTGAATCTGGGCGACGGATTTGCGCAGGAAGATGCGGCCAAGGCCAAGGCCGACGCCTGAAACACTCGCCATCCGGCTTTTCCTCTCACCCCGCGACCATTCCGCCGAGTCCTAAGTAACGCTAGCGGCTCGATCACGATCCGGCAATGGTCAACGCCCGTGGTCGTCGCACCTTCGGAGCGCGCGCTTCCAGCCCGCGACGTGTCCTGTCGAGATTCTTGAAATGGCTAGCAAAAACGCGGGCTGGAAGCCCGCGCTCCGGAATAGCCTTGCGTCAATGTTTCAGCCGGGACATCACCACGCCACCGCTTGGCCGCAGCTTAGGCGGCCATGGATGAACCTTCCGCGATGAGCCCCGCCGACCCGCTCGCCGAGCATATCCTGGTCGTCGATGACGATCCGGGCATCCGCGACTTGGTCGCCGAGTTCCTGGGCCGCCACGGCTATGAGGTCGAAACCGCCGCGGACGGCAAGGCGATGGAGCAGGCGCTGGCGCGCCGCCGCCCCGACCTGGTGGTGCTGGATGTCATGCTGCCCGGCGAAGACGGCCTGGCGATCTGCCGGCGGCTTTCCCGGCGCGACGGCCCCGCGATCATCATGCTCAGCGCCATGGGCGAGGAGATCGACCGCATCGTCGGCCTGGAGCTGGGCGCCGACGACTATCTGCCCAAGCCGTGCAACCCGCGCGAACTCCTGGCCAGGGTCCGGGCGGTGCTGCGCCGCCGCGGCGAGCCGCGCGGCGAGGCGGACAGTCTGGATGCGGCCTGCGAGTTCGCCGGCTGGCGGCTGGATCTGGTCCGCCATGAGCTTCGCTCACCCCAAGGGGTCGCGGTCAATCTGTCGAGCGGGGAGTTTTCGCTCCTGCGAGCGCTGGTCGAACGCCCTGGCCGGGTGCTGACCCGCGACCAGCTCCTGGAAGCGGCGCGTGGGCCCAGCTCGGACGCCTTCGACCGCGCCATCGACGTTCAGATCAGCCGCCTGCGCCGCAAGCTGGACGCGGGGGACGGCGCCGAACTGATCCGCACGGTGCGCAACGAAGGCTATCTCTTCACGCCCAAGGTATCGCGAACTCCATGAGGCGATGGCCGCCGACGCCGCTCTTCATCCAGGCGCTGGGGCTGGTGATCGCGACCTTGGTGGCGGCTCAGGCCGCCACGCTGCTGGTGATCTTCAGCCTGCCGCCGCCAACCCCGGAAATCTACACCGTCGGCGAGGTGGTCCAGGCGATCGGATCGCGGGCCCCCACGCCCACCCGTGGGGGGCGCGCGCTGGTCGTCAGGCTCGAGACCGGCCCGCCAGCCCCCGCCGTGGAAAGCTACCGCCGCCTCGCGTTCCGCGGCGCGGTGGCGCGGGCCCTGGGCGTGGAACCCGCGCGGGTGGTGGTGGCGCGAAGCGGCGTGCGGTTCATCGCCTTCACCGCGCCGGCCAAGCCCTCGGGCGCCGCCGCCCTGGCGCCCGAACAACCCCTGCTCTTCGGAGGGTTCGAACTGGGCGTTCGGCGGCCGGACGGCCGTTGGCTGGTGGTCCGGCCCAAGGCCGCCTTCGGGGTCGATCCATGGCAGCAGCGGCTGCTGCTGGTGGTCGCCATCGCCGCCCTGGCCGTCTCGCCCCTGGCCTGGTGGTTCGCGCGGCGGCTGGCGGCCCCCATCGCCGCGCTCGCCGCCGGCGCCCAGCGCCTGGGACGCGATCCCGGGGCCCCTCCCCTGAACATTCGGGGCTCGGCCGAGGTCGCCGTGGCGGTGAGCGCCTTCAACGAGATGCAGGAACGCCTGCGCCGCTATGTCGAGTACCGGACCACCATGATCGGCGCCATCGCGCACGACCTGCGGACGCCCCTCACCCGGCTGCGCTTCCGCATCGAGGCGGTCCCGGAGGATTTGCGTGGCAAGCTGGCGGCGGACATCGACCAGATGGAGGCCATGGTCGCCGCGACGCTCGACTTCGTGCGCCATGCCGCCAGGCCTAGGGAACGCCAGAGGCTCGAAGTGGCGTCCCTGGTCGAGACGGTGATGGACGAGGCAGCCGAGACCGGCGCCGACGCCGCCGTCGAACGCGCCGACCGCGTCGTGGTCGACGGCGATCCCCTGGCCCTCAAGCGCCTGGTCGTCAATCTGGTCGAAAACGCTTTGAAGTTCGGATCGGCCGCCCGCGGCCGTGTGTTCGCTGAGCACGGGATGGCCGTCATCGAGATCGACGACGACGGGCCGGGCATCCCGCAGGACCAGGTGGAACGGGCGTTCGAGCCGTTCCATCGACTGGAGGTTTCGCGCAGCCGGGACACCGGCGGCATCGGCCTGGGCCTGGCGGTGGTGCGCGCCATCGCCCGCGGTCACGGTGGCGACGTCGCCCTGGGCAATCTGTCCGGCGGCGGCCTTCGGGCCCGGGTCTCCCTGCCGCTGGCGCTGTCGAAGGGGTAAACTCCAAACGACATCCCCAAAGGAACGTCATGGCCGACCGTCCGCGTCCCTAATGATTGAGCAGCCCGGAGAGGATGTTGATTCCCAGAGCCAGGACGGCGGTGTTGTAGAAGAACGACGTCACCGCATGAGCCGTGACCAGGTTGCGCAGGGCGGTGGTCTGAACCGAGGGGTCGGAGACTTGCGCGGTGGCGCCGATGCAGACGGCGAGATAGGCGAAGTCCAGATAGGTGCTGGGCGGGTCTCCGGGAAACTTGAAACCCGACCCGGCGCCGCCCTTTTCGACCGCCTGGAAATGCCGGTGGGCGTAGTGGACGATGAACACCGATTGGAGGACCGCCCAGGAGGTCACCAGGCTCAAGCCCGCCAGCGCCGTCACCAAGATCCGCGCGGGCGCGGGCTGGCCCTTGGCCCCGACCAGGGCCGCGACGATGGCGGCCAGGGACGCCCCGATGGCGATGGTCACCAGGATCAGGATCACGCCGCGCGTTTCGTCCTGGCGCGCCGCCCGGTCGCGCACCTCGGCTTGCGAAGCGGTGATGAAGAGCCGCGACATCGCCAGGACGAAGACGATGGCGCCCAGGTTCCAGCCGATCAGCGCCCGGGCCGGGGCCGGCGCGCCCAGGAAGAAGCACGCGACCCAGGCCGCCAGTCCCGTCAGCAACCCCAGCCCCAATCGCCAATGCGCCATCATCGCCCGAAGCCACTGGCGTGACGGCCGGCGGTGGGGTTGTTCATGCTCCGGTCAACAGGAAGACGGCGAAGGTCGGCGCCGGGCTGACCCATTGGCGCAGGGGCGCCCATCCGGCGCGCCGGGCCAGGTCCGCGAAACCCTCCAACGTGTATTTGTAGGAATTTTCGGTGTGGATGGTTTCCCCGCCCACGAAGGAGAAGGTCCGCCCGGCCGCATGGGCCTCGCCGCTCTCAAGGGCCTCGAGGTGCATTTCCATCCGGCCTTCCAGCCGGTTCCACACCGCCCGATGGGCGAAACCGGCAAGGTCGAAGTCACCGCCCAGTTCGCGGTTGATGCGGGCCAGGAGATTGAGGTTGAAGGCGGCGGTGACGCCTTGTGAATCGTCATAGGCGGCGGTGAGCGTGGCGGCTTCCTTGGCAAGATCCACGCCGACGATGAACAGGCTTCCGGCGCCCAGGACGCCCTTGAGGCGATGCAGCAGGGCCACCGCCTCGTCGGGGGCGAAATTGCCGATGGTCGAACCGGGGAAGAAGCCGATTCGAGGCCGATCGCCGGTCACTTCGGGCAGGTCGCGCGCCCGGGTGAAATCGCGGACCAGCGGCGTCACGGTCAGGCGGGGATAGTCGCCGGCTATGGCCGCCGCGCCGGCCCGGACCGCCGCGGCGCTGATGTCGATGGGCATGTAGGCGGTGATCTGCGGCGCGGCGTCCAGCAGAAGGCGGGTCTTGAGGCTGGCGCCGCTGCCCAGTTCAACCAGGGTGGCGCCGGCGGGGACCCGGGCGGCGATCTCCGGAGCGATGCGCGTCAGCAAGGCGCTTTCCTGGCGGGTCGGATAATATTCAGGCAGATCGCAGATCGCCTCGAACAGGGCCGATCCCTCGGCGTCATAGAACCATTTGGCCGCCAAACTTTTTCGCGCCGCCGACAGGCCCGCGATCACATCGGCGCGGAAGGCGTCGTCAGCCGCCGGCTCGGCCACATCCTCGGCCAGGCGCACCCCGGCGAACATCCAGCGCTGGTGGGGATAGTAGAAGTTGCGGTAGGACGGGCGCGCATGCCCCGCGGGGGTGATGCAGGCGCCGCCTTTGAGCACCATCTGCCCGACCATGAACTTGGCGTTGTATTCGCCCACCGCGCCGGCGGCGGGAGCGAAGCCGGGATGCGGCGTATAGGCGCTGGCGGTCCACTGCCACACCTCGCCAGCAAGCTGTTCCAGGTCGCCGGCGTGAGCGACCGCCGCGTGCTCCCATTCCGCCTCGGTCGGCAGGCGCTTGCCGGCCCAGGCGGCGTAGGCGGCCGCCTCGTAGAAGCTGACGTGGACCACGGGGGCCTCGGGATCCACCGGGAGCGGCCCGCGAAGCGTCGTCGTCCGCCACGCTTGGCCATCGCGTTCCCAGTAGAGCGGCGCCTCCCATCCCTCCGTACAGACCCTCGCCCAGCCGTCCGCCAGCCAGAACTCGTGGCGCCGATAGCCTCCTTCCTCCATGAACGCCAGCCACTCGCCGTTCGTCACCAGACGGCTGGCCAGCCGATAGGCAGACAACAAGGTCTCGTGGCGCGGCGATTCGTTGTCGAACGCGAACGGCCCCTCATCGCGGCCGATTTCCACCCGGCCGCCGCGGACTTCAACGAAGCTCGGGGGCCGAGCCGCGGGTTCGGGCCTCGCGGCGTCCGGCGCATAGGCCGGGACGAGCGGCGAAACCGCGAACAGGCTCAAGATGTCCATCAGGACGAGTTCCTGATGCTGCTCCTCGTGGGCGAGGCCCAGGACGGTCAGATCGCGCACGGCCTTGGCCGTGGGACGCGACAGGAGGCGCTCCATGGCCAGGTCCACATGGGCGCGATAGGCCATCACCCGCGCCGCGGACGGCCGGGTCAGCAACCCCCGCGCGGGGCGCGGGTGACGCGCGCCCATCGCTTCGTAGTAGGAGTTGAAGAGGTAGCCGAAGATCGGGTCGAACGGCTCGTATCCTTCCACGTGGGGTGCGAGGATGAAGGTCTCGAAGAACCAGCTGGTATGGGCCAGATGCCACTTGGTGGGACTGGCGTCCGGCATGGACTGGGCGCTCTGGTCCTCGGGCGACAGGGGGGAGGCCAGCGCGGCGCTCGCGTCTCGAACCTGGCGGTAGCGCGCGGCGAGATCACCGGGCGCCGCGGCCTCGGTCTGGGCCGCCTCGTCGCGGGCCGGCGCATCGTCGGATGGCGCCATGCTCAATCTCCGTAGGCGGCCAATTGGCCGGGTCGAATCCTAAACCCCATGCCGGGCCGGGGGCCATGGGGTCAACACGCGACGGCCCCCTTCGGTTGCGCGCCCCAGGCGGCGCTAGGGGATGAGGAGGACACGGCCGACCGCCTGACGCGCTTCTATATAGGCATGGGCCGCCGCCGCCTCACGAAGCGGAAACGTTCGGTCGATCAACACCCTCAATTCGCCGCGCGCCGCTTCGTCGAACAGGCGCTGGATGGCGCCGCGCACCCGGTCGGTGGCGATCTCGCGCCCAGGAACACGCCGCGGAGCGCGCGGTTGCCCCCCATCATGGTCGAGACGTCGACCTTCATCGGCTCGCGGCCGGCCGCCCCGACCATCGAGATGCGTCCCCGGTAGCCCAGGCACAGGATCGAAGCCTGCAGCGTAGCGCCGCCGACCGGATCGACCACCAGGTCGACGCCCTTGCCGCCGGTGAGCTTCATCACCGACTGGACGACATCCTCGCGCCGGTAGTTGATGGCGTGGTCGAGGCCCAGGGGCATGAGGCGCGCCAACCGCTCGTCGCTGGACGCGGTCGCGATCACCGTCGCCCCGGCGCGTTTGGCCAGCTGGATGGCCGCCACGCCCACCCCACCGGCCCCGGCCTGGATCAGGACCGTTTCGCCGGCTTTCAGGGCGCCGAATTCGAACAGGCATTCCTGAGCGGTGCCGAAGGTCACCGGCATGACGGACGCTTGGCCGACGTTGAAACCGTCCGGAATGGGCCAAGCGCTCCTGGACGGCACGGCCCGCAGCTCGGCGTGCGAGCCGGAGGCCCCGACCGTCGCCACCTTCTGGCCGACCTTCAGGTCGCCCGTCTCGGCGCCGACCTCGACGATCTCGCCGGCGGCCTGGTAGCCGACCACATGGGGCCGCGCCGTCAGCGCGCCGCGCCACCGGTTCAGGACGTCGCCGCCCTCGACGCTGATCGCCTCGACCCGGATGACGATACCCTTCGGATGGCACTCCGGATCGGCGACTTTCTCGTATTTGAGGACGCTAGGATCGCCGTTCTCGTAATAGACAGCCGCTTTCATCGCGCGCTCTTCCCCTCCCGTTTCCTCGGCCCGCCCGCGCCGGCGCGCCTCGGGTTTCCACTCAGCGCAAGGCGCCCAGCCGCGGAAGGCAACTTCGTATCAGCCGAACGTCGCGGGCGCTATGTGGCGATGACGAGGGCGGTGATCCAATCGGCCACCAAGGCGTTCCGCCCCAGGCGACGAGCGGGCGAGGAGCCGGTTGATGAAGCAGATCTCGTGCGACGTTGCGATCATCGGGGCGGGGTCGGCGGGCCTGGCCGCCTATCGGGCGGCGGTGGAGGCCGGCGCCAAGACGGTTCTCATCGAGGCGGGGCCGGGAGGCACCACCTGCGCGCGCGTCGGGTGCATGCCCTCCAAACTTCTGCTGGCCGCCGCCCGCGCCGCGAGGGACATGCGCGCCGCGCCGCAATTCGGCGTCGGGTCGCGCGCCAAGGTCCGTATCGACGGGGCGGCCGTCATGGCGCGCGTCCAACGCGAGCGGGACCATTTCGTCGCCGCGGTATTCAAGGACGTGGCCGCCATTCCCGCCAAGGACAAGCTAGCGGGACAGGCGCGTTTCGACGGGCCGACCAGCCTGACGGTGGATGACCACTCCAGGATCCAGGCGCGGGCGATCGTCATCGCCGCCGGCGCGCGGCCCTCGATTCCCGGGGCCTTGACCGAGGCGTGCGGCGACCGCGTCCTTACCCACGAAACGGTGTTCGACCTCCACGCCTTGCCCAAATCCCTGGCGGTGATCGGGGCCGGCCCCCTGGGCATCGAGCTGGCGGTCGCCTTCGCCCGGCTGGGCGTGCGCACCGCGGTGTTCGACGAGGGCGAAATGATCGGCGGCGTCGCCGACCCCGTCGTGTAGGCGGCGGCGCGGGAGCGCCTCGGGCGCGAACTCGCCATGCACCTGGGCGTCAAGGTCGAAGCTAAACGGCCGGGCGCCGGCGACGTGAAGGTGTCCTGGCGGGCGAAGCAGGGCCGCGCCCGGAGCGCGATGTTCGAATATGTGCTTTCGGCCGCCGGCCGGCCGCCGGCGCTGGACGGCCTGGATCTGAAGATGGCGGGCGTCGAGCTGGACGCGCACGGGGTTCCCGTCTTCGACCTTTCGACGCTGCGGTGCGGCGACAGCGCCGTGTTCATCGCCGGCGACGCCAACAACGCCCGGCCGGTGCTGCACGAGGCGTCCGCCCAGGGTGAACTGGCCGGGTCCAACGCCGCGCGCTACCCGAAGGTCGAGAAACGGCCGTCGGGGGTCATGCTCGCCATCGCCTACACCGACCCCGACATGGCGATCGTCGGCGAGGGGTTCGATCCGAAACAGGAAAAAGTCTGGGCCATCGGCTGCTCGGGGGACAATGGCCGCGCCCGGGTGGAGGGGGTCGATGCGGGGGTGCTGCGCGCCTATGTCCGCCATGAGGATTCCGTGATCATCGGCGGCGAGTTTTTCGGTCCCCAGGTCGAGCACCTGGCCCAGATGCTGGCCTGGATGGCGCAGCTGGAACTCACCGTCGAGGCCGCCCTGGCCCTCCCCTTCTATCATCCCACGCTCGAGGAGAGCCTCCGGGCGTGCCTGCGGGACGCCAAACGGCAGCTCGCGTGACGCCTCACCCGCCGTGGGCGAACCCGGGATAGAGGGACATGCCGCCGTCGAGGGTCAGGGTCGCGCCGACCATGGAGTCGGCGGCGTCGGAGGCCAGCCAGACGGCGGCGGCCACGTCCTCCACCTCTCCGATCCGGCCGTAGGGGATCAGCTTCAAGAGCTTGCGCAGGGCGGCGGGCGAACCCCAGGCGGCCTTGTTGATCGGGGTGCGGATGGCCCCGGGCGCGATGGCGTTGACCCGGATCTTCTCCGGGCTGAGTTCCTGCGCCATGCTCTCCATCAGCATCTTCACGCCCCCCTTGGCGGCGGCGTAGTTGACGTGGCCGGCCCAGGGGATGGTCTGGTGAACCGAACTGACGAACAGGACCTTGCCCAGGTCCTTGGAGCGCTTCGGGTCCAGCCCCTGGCGGCGGAACCGGCGGACCGCTTCCTGGGCGCAGAGGAAGGCGCCGGTCAGGTCCAGGTCGATCACGGCCCGCCAGTCCTCAAGCTTGAGCTGGGTGAACGCGCCGTCCTTCTGCAGGCCGGCATTGGCGATCAGGATGTCGGTTCCGCCGAAGTGCTCGCGGGCGACGTCGAACAATCGCTCGATATCGGCGGGGCGGGAGACGTCGCCGGCCGCCGCGACCGCGCGGCCGCCCTTGCCCTCGATCGATTTAACGATCTTCTTGGCGGCTTCGGCGGCGTCATGGTGGTTGATCACCACGGCCGCGCCCGCCGCGGCATAGGCCTCGGCTATGGCCGCCCCGAGCCCGGAGCTGGCGCCGGTGACGATCGCTCGCTGCGCCGCCAGAGGTTTCTCGCTCACGGCCCTGCTCCCGTAAGCTTTTTCGCTCTTGGCGGTGATCCCGCCCCACGGCCCTCGGGTGATCTCGCAATCGAAGCGATCCTCGCCGATCGCGAGACCGGCGATGGCGAGCCGGGTCACCCCACCGGGCAGCACGGGCCGGTCGAATTCCACGCCCCGCCGCCCCCTCCGAAGGCCGAGCAGAGAGGCGAGCATGTAGGGCGCCGCGCCCGACGACCACGCCTGCATCGGTTCGGCGAACGGGCAACGCGCCGGAAACAGATCCGCTTCACGCTCCAAGCCAACGTAGAATTCCGGCAGGCGCCCGAGCGCGAAACAGCCGGCTGCGTCCAGCAAGGCGTCGAAAAGCTTCACCGCCGCCACGTCCTGGCCGTAGCGGCGCAGGCCGTCCACGATCAGGGCGTTGTCGAAGGGCCACACGCTGCCGAGGTGATAGTTGAGGGGGTTGTAGGTCGATTCCAGATTGGAGAGGGTCCTTATGCCCCACCCGCAATCCATGTCCGGGCGCGCTAGGCGTGCGGCCGTCCGCTCCGCCTTGCCCGGCTCGGCGATGCCCGACCATAGCACCTGGCCGGCGTTGGAGGTGACCACGGTGACCTGCCGGCCGCCCTTCTCCAGGGCCAGCGCATAGCAGCCCTCGCCCTCCATCCAGAAATCGCGGTTGAACCGCCGGCGCAGGGAGGCGGCGGCGGTTTCCAGCCGCTTGGCCTCGGTGGCCTCTCCCGCCCGCCGCAACGCCGCGGCGATCAGGGACCAGGCGAGATAGGCGTAGCCCTGGACCTCGCACAGGGCGATCGGGGAGGCCGGAACGCTTCCATCCTTGCGCGGGACGCCGAAGGTCGAATCCTTCCACCCCTGATTGATCGGGCCCGCGGGCGTCTCGCCGCGATAGGCGAGAAAGCCGCCGCCGGCGTCGACTTCGCGGCTCATCCAATCCAGGGCGGCGTCGACGGCGGGACGCAGTTCGGTGAACAGCGCCAGGGCGCCGGTCCACTCGGCGTGGCGGCCGACCAGGATCAGGAACAGCGGCGTGGCGTCGATCGACATGTAGCTCGGCCGATGCGGAACCTCCTTGAGGCGCGCCATCTGCCCCAGCCGAAGTTCATGCGGGATCTTGCCGGGCTGTTCCCAGGTCTCCGGATCGTCCCGCCGGCCCTGGTAGGCGGCGAAGAGCCTCGCCACGCCCTCCGCGGGGCGGGCGTCGAAACTCAAGGTCTGCAGGGCGGCCAGGATGCTGTCGCGGCCGAACGGGGCCACGAACCACGGCATCCCGCCGGCGATGAAGTTGCTCTCCAGGCCCGTTCGCAGCATCGCCAGATCCCGAAAGGACCGGTCCATGACCCGGTCGAGGGCGGCGTTGTCGCTGGTCACCGCGACGCCATCGTAGAACGCCGGCGCTGGCGGAGGAGCGTGGGCCGCCTCCCCGACCTCCTTGACCGTGAAGGCGAATTCAAGGGTCTCGCTGGCCTGGCTCTCCAGGCGCACGTCGAACGCCGCCACCCGCCCGCCCCGCGAAATCGAGAGGCTCGGCGCCCGGGAAAAGGCCGCGGTCAGGGAGCGGGCCACGCCGTCCGCGCCACGGTAGCGAAAGGCGAGGCCGGCCTTGCTCGCCGTCACCTTGCGGGGCGGCCCGCGCCGCTTCGCCTTCGCGCCGCGCAGTTCGAACAGGTCTTCGAACAGGGCGTCGAGCGTCACCGTGACGCGGAAGGAAACCGGCTTGGCGGTGAAGTTGCGCAGGGCCAGCCGGTCGGTCAGGCTCGAGGCCTCCCCGTCCGCCGTCCGTTCCAGCCGAAGCCCGAGGCTCTGCACGTCCAGGGGGGCGCCGTCCAATTGCCGGATCGCGGCGTTGGTGAGTTCGTGCACCGACTGGCCGCCGCGCGCGGCGCTACTCATCAAGGTTAGCGGCGGCTCGCCGCCGATCCGCAGTTCATAGCGGCTGAGATACCGCGTATCGCGATGGAAAAGACCCAGGCCAGAGCCGCAGGCGGCGGCGATGTCGCCATCGGCCTTGCAGCAGAGGAAAAGGCCGCCGTCCTTGATCAGGACCGGCGGGACGACCTCGGCCATGAAGATCTGATCGCTCATCGGCTCCGACGATAGGGGGGGCGGACCGAGGCGACCCTCGCCTCGCGCCTAGACCTAATTCGTGACCACCAGGCGCGATGGTTTCAAAACGCCCGTTCGATCACTCCGGTTCCCCTCGCGGCGGAACCTTTGCCCCCGCCCTTCCTTACATATCCCGGGCGCCCCCTGCCCCGCACCCCGCGGCGTAAGGATTCCGCGCGGCCCAATATCAAGGACACTGCCATGCGCGTTTCCCTCACCCTCACCATCGCCGCCGCGAGCCTCGCGCTGCTGGCGTGCTCCAAGACCGCCAAGACCGAAGCCGCGGCGGCCGGGGACAATGCCGCGGCGGCGGCGGATCACGCCGCGGACGCGACGGCGGCGGCGGCCAACGACGCTGGCGTGGCCACCCAAAACGCCGCCGCCAACGCCGACGCCGCTATCGACAACGCGGGCGCCAAAGCCGCCTCCGCCGCGGACAAGGCCGCCGACAAAACGCGCGACGCGGCCGGCGTCGCCGCCCGCAAGGCCGACGCAGCGGCGGACGCGGCAGCTAAGACTCAGTAGTCCCCCCGGTCCCTGTGGGGCCCACTGCGGTTCAGGTGCACAAACCTTGGCAATCAGGCTTTGACGTCGACGCGTCGGAAACACGCGGCTATTGACCTGTTTCCGCCCCGCTACCGAGGTAATGTGATGGCTCGATTGTCCCGGCGCTCAACGCTTGCGGGAGCGTCCAGCGTGGTGGCTGCCGTAAGCTTGCCGGCGGCTGGGATGACTCGCGGCCTCAGGAAAGTGGAAGCACGAGACGGGCGGGGTCCGGTCGTAGTCCGAGCTCGGCCCGGCCCATTTGAGTTCGATCCAAACCGCACCGCGATCATCGTCGTGGATATGCAGAATGATTTCGGCTCGACGGGGGGAATGTTCGAACGAGCCGGTGTCGACATCTCGAAAATCAAGGCGGCTGTCGCGCCGACGCGGCGGGTGCTCGCGGCCGCGCGCGCCAGCGCGGTGCCGGTCGTGTACCTTAAGATGGCCTTTCGGCCCGATTTGTCCGATGCGGGAGCGTCCGATTCGCCCAACTGGCTCAGGCATCAACGGTTGCATGCGGGTGAGGCGGTGATCGCACCCGACGGGCGACCCAGCCGTATCCTCATTCGCGAGACCTGGAACACCGACATTCTGACGGAATTGACACCCCAGAAGGGTGACGAAGTCGTCTACAAGCATCGGTTCAGCGGATTCTTTGAGACCGAATTGGACGACATCCTGAAGCATCGGCGCGTGAAGGAACTGATCTTTACGGGTTGCACCACGAGCGTCTGCGTGGAGTCCACGCTTCGCGATGCGATGTTCCGAGACTACCGCTGCCTCCTGCTGGAGGATTGCACCGCGGAGCCGGTGGGAGACGACGCCCCTCGGAGCAACTATGCCGCCTCCGTGACAGTCGTAGAGGCGCTCTTCGGGTGGGTAAGCGACTCGAAAGAGTTCATCAGCTCATTGGAGCAACAAAGGGCGCCGGCGTCGGCTTGAAATTGTACGGCAGGTCACACCGACCATCCCGCCCGCTTCGGCTGGCTCGGGAACGAAGGCGTGGTATGGAACCGCAACCCCGCGCATCCGGGAGATCAAGCAAGCCAATCATCAAAGCCACCGAAATTCTCCTCTGGAAAGAAATCAGCGGGTCGGCGGGAGCGCGCGCCAGTGAATCTGCGGAGGCCGGGGATATTCCCGCGTCCCTGCGCTTCATCGAACTGCATGTGCTCGCGAGGAAGAACATCGACATCCTCGGGTCGGCGGCCATCAGACCCTATTCGGATTTCGCCTGACGGGCGCGACCCAGCCGCTGTCCGTTCGGGAACAGGCTCACGTTGTCGGGAGGCGTCCAGCCCTGTACGATGCTTTCCAAGGAATTTATTGGGGCATTTGTTGGGGCGACGAATATCGATGCCCCGAAAAACGACGCAAGATCAGCTACGTAGGTTGAGAAGGTGGCGGTGACGGAGGGATTCGAACCCTCGGTACGGCTTTACACCGTACAACGGTTTAGCAAACCGCCGCCTTCAGCCACTCGGCCACGTCACCTTCGGGGGCCGTGCGATAGCCTGTCCGCTGGGGCGTGGCAATCGCGCCGCGCCCAGACGATCGCTCAGGCCAGGGCCAGCCATTGGCGGGCGACGCGCTGGGCCTCGGCGACGTCGGCGGGATCCATCTCCCCGCTCAATTCTTTGCGATAGACCTTGGCCTCCACCGAGCCGCGCAGGGCGGCCAGGTTGAACAGGGTGTGGGCCGACACATAGTCCAGCGGCGCGCCCCCCAGGCCGGTCGAATAGCGCAGGCCCAGCTGGAAGAGTTCGTCGCCGGTGGGCCGCGAACCCGGCGGGGGCAGCGGCGCGTGGGCGTTCAGAGTGGCTTGGCTCAGCATCGGCGATTCCTTCCCTCCTTTTTTAAGGATGGAAGCCTGAATCAAACCCCATTCACCCTGAACAGGCGATTAACAAACCCGCCTACCGCGCCCTCTGACCGAACAACATCTTTCGGGCCGCCGCCGCTTCCTTGCTCGATTGCTGGAGGGACGCGCCGCCGCCGATCCCCTTTCCCCGCTCGAGGGCCCGCTGGACCGCCGCCCGCGCGCCGACGCGTTCGTGCCACGCCACCAGACGAGGGAAAGCTTCGGCCTGGAGCGCGGCGCTGGACCTTGCGAACACCCACGGCCAGCTGATCATGTCGGCGATGCTGTAGTCGCCGGCGATGAAATCGCGCCCGTCGAGTTGCTTATCGAGCACGCCATAGAGCCGCTCCACCTCATTGGTGTAGCGGATGGCGCCATAGGCGGAGTGGCGCTGGTCCAGCAGGAAGCTCGGCGAATAGTTGCGGAAATGATTGCGCTGGCCGGCCATGGGGCCAAGACCGCCCATCTGCCAGAACACCCATTCGTCTACCTTGACCCGGGCCCGCTCCTCGGCGGGGTAGAAAAGGCCGGTCTTGCGGCCGAGGTACTGCAGGATGGCGCCGGACTCGAAAACGCTGATCGGCGCGCCCCCCGGCCCGTCGGGGTCGACGATCGCCGGCATCCGGTTGTTGGGTGAAATGGCCAGGAACTCGGGGGTGAACTGTTCGCCCTTGCCGATGTTCACCGGCTTGATCTCATAGGCCAGATCCATCTCCTCGCAGGCGATGGTGACCTTGTGGCCGTTGGGCGTGGGCCAGAAATAGACCTCGATCGGCGCGGTCACTCTTCAACCCCCAGCTTGGCCTTGAGGATGCGGTTGACCGCGCCGGGGTCCGCCTTGCCTCCCGTCGCCTTCATCGCCTGGCCGACGAACCAGCCGACCGCCTGGGGCCTGGCCTTGACCGCCGAGGCCTGGCCGGGGTTGGCCTCGATCAGCGAGGCGATGAGCGTCTCCAGCGCCGCCGTGTCCGTGACCTGGACCAGGCCGCGCCGCTCGACGATTCCAGCCGGGGCGCCTTCGCCCGCCCACATGTGGTCGAACACCTGCTTGGCGATCTTGGAGGAGATCACCCCCTCCTCGAGAAGCCGAACCAGTTCGGCCACGTCGCTCGCCGGAATCGGGCTGGAATCGATCTCGAGCCCGTCCTTGGCCAGGCGGGCAAGGAGTTCGTTGGTGACCCAGTTGGCGACCAGCTTGGCGTCCCGGCCGGCCGCGGCGCGTTCGAAATAATCCGCCCGGGGCCGCTCGATGGCCAGGACCCCGGCGTCATAGCGCGAAAGCCCGTATTGCGAGGCTAGGCGCGCCCGCTTGGCGTCGGGCAGTTCGGGAAGCGACGCCTCGATGGCCGCGATCCAGGCAGGGTCCAGCTCCAGCGGCAGGAGATCTGGATCGGGAAAATAGCGGTAGTCGTGCGCGTCTTCCTTCGACCGCATCGGGCGCGTCTCGCCCTTGGCTGGGTCGAACAGCCGGGTCTCCTGGCGGATCGCTCCGCCGCCTTCCAGGATCTCCACCTGGCGACGCGCCTCGTAGCCGATGGCCTGCTGGATATAGCGGTAGGAATTGACGTTCTTGATTTCGCAGCGGGTTCCCAGCGGCGCCCCGGGCCGGCGCACCGAGACGTTGACGTCGGCGCGCAGATTGCCCTTCTCCATGTCTCCGTCGCAGCTGCCCAGGTAGCGCAGGACGGCGCGAAGTTTCTTCACATAGGCGGTGGCCTCCTCGGCGCAGCGCATGTCGGGGAAGGAGACGATCTCCATCAGCGCCACACCAGAGCGGTTGAGGTCCACCAGGGTCGAGCCGGGATCCGCATCGTGGATCGATTTGCCGGCGTCCTGCTCCAGATGCAGCCGCTCGATGCGGACGGTGAAGACCGAACCGTCGTCGCGCTCGACCTCGATCTCGCCCTCGCCGACGATGGGGTCCTTGTACTGGCTGATCTGATAGCCCTGGGGCAGGTCGGGGTAGAAATAGTTCTTGCGATCGAACCGCGACCACGAATTGATCCTGGCCTTGAGCCCCAGGCCGGTGAGAATCGCCTGCTCGACGCAGTGGCGGTTGATCACCGGCAGCATGCCGGGCATGGCCGCGTCCACCAGGCTGACCTGCTCATTGGGGCCAGCGCCGAAGCCCACCGCCGCGCCGGAGAACAGCTTGGACTTGGAGGCGACCTGGGCGTGGACCTCCAGGCCCAGGACGATTTCCCATGGGCCGTCGCGGCCCTCGATCAGGCGTGGGTCGGCTTCACTCATGGCCCGCGTCTTACACCGCGCGTCGCGCTGGACAAACCGCGCGAAATGATCCCAATTCCCGGGTCGGGGCGACTTTTCGAAAATAAAGGGACATTCATGCGAAACCTGCTCGTCGGCGTCGCCGGCCTTTCCATCGCCCTGGCGTCGGCCTCCGGGGCTGCGGCCCAGGCCAGTCCGCCCCCAGCGGCGGTCGCGCCCGCCGCGCCGACCGCCCCCTCGGTGGAAACCACCACCATCGGGGATCTTCTGGCCAACCCGACCAGCCAGGCGGTAATCGCCAAGGACATGCCGGATCTGATCACCTATCCGGGCCTTGATCAGATCAAGGGCATGACCCTGCGCGACATCTCCAAATACCCCCAGGCCAAGCTCGACGACGCCAAGCTCGCCGCGATCCAGAAAGACCTGGACGCCGCGAAGAAGCCATAGGGGCTGTTACATCGCGGCGTGGAGCTCGCCGCCTTGCGCCCCCTCCGTCACGGCGCAAGATCGCGCCGCGCCACCTCCCCCGCTTCGCAAGGGAGGATTTAATAAACAAGGAGTTCGCGCGTTTTCTTCCTCCCCCGCCCACTTGCGGGGGAGGGGGACCACGACGTGGTGGTGGGGGCGCACGGCGGCTTGCGCCATGCCGCCCCTACCACCAGCGCTCCGGTTTCCCCCGGAACCCCGCTGCGGCTTCCAGTGCGGCGGCCAACGAAAACATCGTCCCCTCGTCCAAGGCCCGGCCGATAACTTGAAGACCGAGCGGCAGGCCGCGGGCGTCGAGGCCGCCCGGCACGCTGATCGCCGGCAGCCCAGCCAGATTCACCGTCACGGTGAAGATGTCGTTGAGGTACATCGCGATCGGGTCGGCGGCCTTGTCGCCCAGGGCGAAAGCGGCCGAGGGCGCGGTGGGCGTGAGAAGGGCGTCGACCTTTTCGAACGCGGCGGTGAAATCATCGGCGATCCGGCGGCGCACCTTCAGCGCCTTGAGGTAATAGGCGTCGTAATATCCCGCCGACAGCACATAGGTCCCGATCAGGATCCGCCGCTTGACCTCCTCGCCGAAGCCGGCGGCCCGCGTCAGCTCATAGGTGTCGTTCAGGCTCGGCCCCTCGACGCGCAGGCCGTAGCGCATGCCGTCGTAGCGGGCGAGGTTGGAGGAGGCTTCGGCCGGCGCGATGATGTAATAGGCCGGCAGGGCGTACTTCGTGTGCGGCAGGGAGACCTCGACCACCTCGCATCCCGCGTCCTTTAGCCACTCGACGCCCCTCGACCACAGGGCGTCGATCTCCGCGGGCATGTCGGCGACGCGGTATTCCTTGGGCACGCCGATCCTCAGGCCCTTCACCGATTTGCCGACGAAGCTCGGAAAATCAGGCGCCTCCACGGCCAAGCTGGTGGAATCCTTGGGGTCGTGCCCGCTCATGGACGAAAGCAGGATAGCCGCGTCCTCCACCGTCTTGGCCAGGGGCCCGGCCTGGTCGAGGGACGAGGCGAAAGCGACGACGCCCCAGCGCGAACAGCGGCCATAGGTTGGTTTGACCCCTACCGTGCCGGTCAGCGAGGCCGGCTGGCGGATGGACCCGCCGGTATCGGTCGCCGTCGCCCCCAGCACCAGATCGGCCGCGACCGCCGCGGCCGACCCGCCCGACGACCCTCCCGGGCTCAAGGCGCGGTTGGAATCACGCGATCTCCATGGATTAACCACCGGTCCGAAAGCGCTGGTTTCATTGGATGAACCCATGGCGAACTCATCCATGTTGAGTTTGCCCAGCATCACCGCCCCGTCCCGCCAGAGGTTAGCGGTGACGGTGGATTCATAAGGCGGGATGAAGTCGCCCAGGATGCGCGAACCGGCCGTGGAGCGGACGCCTTTCGTGCAGAAGAGATCCTTGATCCCCAGCGGCGCGCCTTCGAGCGGCCCAGCCGCTCCGCCCGCGAGCCGGGCGTCGGAGGCCGCCGCCATGGCGAGCGCTTTTTCGGGCGTCTCCAACGCGAAGGCGTTGAGCGGCCGCGCCGCCTCGATGGCGGCGATATGGGCGCCGGTGAGTTCGACCGAGGAGAAACGCCTGGCGCGCAGGCCCTCCAGGGCCTCGCCAAGCGTCAAGGCGGTCAATTCGCTCATTCCACCACCTTGGGCACGACGAAGAATCCACCACGGGTCTTGGGCGCATTGGCCAGCACCGCCGCCGCGTCGCCCCCTTCGGTGACCACGTCCTCCCGCATGGGCAAGGCGACGGCCACCGCCGAGCTCATCGGCTCGGCCCCATCGGTGTCGACCTCGTTCAGCTGCTCGATCCATTGCAGAATGCCGCTCAGCTCGCCGGCCAGAGACGCCAGGCGCTCTTGCGGCACCCGGATGTGAGCGAGCTTGGCGACCTTGCGCACTGTCTCCGCGTCGATGGCCATGAGGGCTCCTTGAAAGGAGCGGACGCACTACCCGTCCCCTCCCCCCTTGTCCACGGCCGGCCGCGCGCCAGGCGCGGCGACTTCGTGACCTTTGTGAACTTAGTGGTAGAAAGCGGCGACGCCTTCAGCTGGGAGAATTCACGCCGATGCGCCTGGCATTCTGCATGGGGCTCCTGGCGCTGGCGTTCGCAGCCCCGGCGGCGGCGCGGCCAACGCCAGCCGACGAGCCGCCGCCGGCGGGCCCGCGACAGTTCGGCGGGGTGATTTTGCAGCCCTGCCCTCGGGCGGCAGCCTTCTGCGGGCAGATTTCTCGCAAGCTGGACCCGTCGGGCCGGGTCAAGGAGGACATCCCCATCGCCTTCATCCTCTATGCCCATACCGGGCCGGGCGCGACGGCTGGAACCATCGTGGCGCAGGAGGGTGGGCCGGGGCTGCCCAGCATCGGCAGCCGCGGCGCCTATCTGGCCCTCTATGCGCCGCTTCGCGTGGACCATGACCTCTTGATGGTGGACGCCCGGGGGACCGGCGATTCGGGCGTGATCGATTGCCCGGAGCTCCAGACGCAGAAATACCCGACCGTGGGGGCGGTGGGCGCGTGCGGGCGGTCCTTGGGCGAGGCCTCGGTGCTCTACGGCACCGGCTTGGCGGTGGACGACATGGTCGCGGTGCTCGACGCCCTGGGCATCGGCCAGGTGGACTACCCGCCCCCTCCACCCCTTCGGGGTCCCCCTCCCCCGCAAGACGGCGGGGGAGGATTTGCAGATCTCGTCTCTTCTTGATCCTCCTCCGCGAAGCGGTGGAGGGGGCGGGGACAGGGCGACCGCCCCGAAGGGAGGAACGCTCAAATTCAACAGGCGGGCATGGCGCTTTTCGACCTTCTCGATCTTCCCGGCGCCCTCCCCTCGGCCGCGCCCCTGGTCGGCCTCGATCTGGGGGAAAAGACCATCGGCGTGGCGGTGTCAGACACTGCCCTCACCATCGCGTCCCCGCTTCAACTCATCCGCAGGACCCAATTCACCAAGGACGCCCGGGCCCTGTTCGCCCTGATGGAAAACCGCGGGGCCGAGGGTGTCATCATAGGCCTGCCGCTGAACATGGACGGGACCGAGGGGCCCCGGTGCCAGTCGGCCCGGGCCTTCGCGCGCAACCTCCTGCGGCTGAGAGACCTGCCGATCGCCTTCTGGGACGAGCGGCTTTCCAGCGTGGCGGTAAACCGGACCCTGATCGCCGAGGGAGACGTCACGCGCGCGCGGCGAGCGGGCATCGTGGACAAGGCCGCGGCCGCCTGGATCCTGCAGGGGGCGCTGGATCGGTTGCGCGGCGCCGCCTTGGCCCCTAGAACGGGGCTTTGATGACCCCGCCGACTCCGCCGATCGCTCCTGGCGCCGACGACGTCCGCGCGCGGATCTTTCCTTTTCCGCAACGCCATTTCCTGTCGGTAAGCGACCTCGACCCGGTCGTGGTCGGCGATCTTTTGGACCTCGCCGACGGATTCGTTGCCCTGAACCGGCGGCAGGCCAAGAAGCTCGACCTCCTCAAGGGCCGCACCCTGATCAACCTCTTCTTCGAGGCGTCCACGCGCACCCAGAGCTCCTTCGAACTGGCCGGCAAGCGCCTGGGGGCGGACGTGGTCAATATGAGCCCCCGGTCCTCCTCCATCGCCAAGGGGGAGACCCTGGTGGATACGGCGGTGACCTTGAACGCCATGCAGCCGGACATACTGGTCGTCCGTCACGGATCGTCCGGGGCGGCCTCGCTGCTCGCGCAGAAGGTGAGCTGCCGCGTGGTGAACGCCGGCGACGGCCAGCACGAGCATCCTTCCCAGGCCCTGCTCGACGCCCTGTCCATGCGGCGCGCCTTCGGCCGCGTCGGCGGGCTGACCGTGGCCATCTGCGGCGACGTGCTGCACAGCCGTGTCGCGCGCTCCGACGTGGCCTTGCTGACCATGTTGGGCGCCCACGTCCGGGTGGTCGGGCCGCCGACCCTGATGCCGTGCGACGTCGCCCGCTGGGGGGTCGAGGTTCATCACGACCTCAAGGCTGGGATCGCTGGCGCCGACGTGGTGATGATGCTGCGCCTCCAACTCGAGCGCATGGAGGGCGCGCTGGTCCCCTCCATGCGCGAATATTTTCGCCTCTGGGGCCTGGATCGCGAGAAGCTCGGCCTCGCCTCGCCGGGTGCGCGGGTGATGCATCCGGGGCCGATGAACCGGGGGGTCGAGATCGACTCCGACGTCGCCGACGACCTCGCCGTCAGCCTGATCCAGGATCAGGTGGAGATGGGCGTGGCGGTGCGCATGGCGATCCTCGCCACCCTGGCCGCGCGGCTGGACAACCGATGAGCCCCCGGCCAATCGCGTTCGTGGGCGCCCGGCTGGTGGATCCGGAGACCGGGTACGATGGGCCCGGCGCGCTGATCGCATCGGAGGGCCTGATCGGTGAGGTGACCCACGAAGCCGGCTTCGACGCCCTGTCGAGCGACATCCGGGTCGTCGACGCGGCCGGCGCCCTGCTCTGCCCCGGCCTGATCGACCTGAGGGTCAAGACCGGAGAGCCGGGGTCCGAACCCAAGGAGACCCTCAAGTCGGCGGCGCGGGCGGCGGCGGCGGGAGGGGTGACCTCGATCGTCGTCCAGCCGGACACCGACCCGGTCATCGACGACCCGGCCGTGGCGGATTTCATCCTGCGCCGGGCCAGGGACATCCAGCTGGTCCATGTCTATCCCGCCGGCGCGGCCACCAAGGGGTTGAAGGGCGCGGGCATGGCCGAGATCGGCCTGATGCGGGAGGCCGGCTGCGTCTACGTCACCAACGCCGATCGCCCGATCGTCGATTCGCGGGTCATGCGCCGGGTGCTGGCCTACGCCGCAAGCCTGGGCGTGCTGGTGGCCCACCGGCCCGCCGACCCCTGGCTCACCGACGGCGCCTGCGCCACCGAGAGCGAATTTTCCGGCCGCCTGGGGCTGGCTTCCGAGCCGGTGGCGGCCGAGACGATCATGATCGAGCGCGACATCGCCCTGGTCGCGCTCACCGGCGCGCGGCTGATGGTGGACCAGGTGAGCGCCGCCGCGCCCCTGGAGAGCCTGGCGCGGGCCAAGGATCGGGGCCTGCCGATCATCGCCACCGCCTCGATCAACCACCTCACCTTCAACGAACTGGACATCGGCGACTACCGCACCTTCTGCAAGCTGATCCCGCCGCTGCGCGCCGAGTCCGACCGGATCGCGCTGATCGAAGCCCTGGCCTCGGGCCTGGTGGACATCGTGGTCTCCGCCCACGCTCCGGCGCCCCCCGAGGACAAGCGCCTGCCCTACGGCGAAGCCGCGCCCGGCGCGATCGGGCTGGAGACCCTTCTCCCCGCTCTCTTGACCCTCTGCCACGAAGGCCATGTGCCCCTCGCGCGCCTGATCCACGCCGTCACCCTCGCCCCGGCCCGGGCCATCGGCCTGGCCGCCGGCCGGCTGGGGGCCGGCGCGCCGGCCGACCGCGTCCTCGGCGCCAACCCCCCCCCCCGCCGGATCGACGCCGCCCCCCACCGCTCGAAAAAAAAGAACAACGCCATTGTCGGCC
>JBBQGZ010000013.1:0-34856 GCA_038323535.1 Caulobacterales bacterium | reverse complement strand
CGACTACCATATGCCCCGAGCGATGATGGAACTCAGGGGCGCTCTTCCGGGCGCCCGCATCACCGCCTATCCGGTGGTCACCTCCGCCCTCGACGCCCGCCATTGGGGCGCCACCTCGGAGGGCGCGCGGCGGATGATCGTAGAGTATTGCAAATACCTGGTGATTCTCGCCCGCGAGGGGGTGCTCCGCCTCGGCGCCCCCGCGCCCCGATCGGCGGGCGCGCCATGACCGCGGCGAGATCCGTCGTTTTTGTCGCCCTGTTCTATCTCTGGTCGGCGATCGTGGCGATCGCTCTCCTGCCCCTGCTTCTGGCGCCCCGAGGCTGGATGCTCGCGGCCACGCGGGCCTGGGCCAAGACCGTGATCGCCCTCCTGGCCGCGATCTGCGGCGTCCGGGTCGAGGTGCGGGGGCGCGAGCACCTGGCCGCCGGCCCGGCCCTGATCGGCGCCAAACACCAATGTATGTTCGACACCTGGGGCTGCCTGTCGCTCTTCGCCGACGCCTGCTTCGTGATGAAGAAGGAACTGATGCGGATTCCCTTCTTCGGCTGGTATTCCGGGACGGTGGGCATGATCGTTGTCGATCGGGACGGCGGCGCCAAGGCGCTGCGCAAGTTGTTGGCCGACGCCCGCGCGCGCATAGCGCAGGGCCGTCAGGTCGTGATCTTCCCGGAAGGCTCGCGCATGGCGCCCGGAGAAACCGGCGACTACAAGCCCGGCATCGCCGCCCTCTATCGCGATCTGGGCCTGGCCTGCACCCCCATGGCCACCAACTCCGGGGTCCATTGGCCGGCTCACGGCTTCCTTCGCCGCCCCGGGACGATCGTCTATCAGTTCCTCAGCCCCATTCCCGCCGGCCTAAGCCGGCAAGAGTTCATGCGTGTGCTGCAGGAAACGCTGGAGGGCGCTTCGACCGCGCTGCTCGGGGAGTGACGCCGTGAACGCGCGCCCGCCGAGGCCCAGGCGGCTCGGCCTCTGGGCGCCCTTCGCCCTGGTGCTCGTCGGGGCCGGGGCCTGGAGCCTGGCCTGGGTTTGGCTGAGCGGAGAAACCCTGCGGCGCATGGACTCCGCGCGCGCCTCCCTGGCCGGCGGAAGCTGGCAGGTGAGCTGGAAAAGCCGGGCGCTATCGGGCTTTCCCTTCCGCCTGGATCTCGATCTCGCCGACGCCCGGCTGCGTGGGCGCTCCGGTTGGATTTTGGCCGCGCCGCGCCTCGAGGCCGAGGCCTTCGTCTTTTCGCCCGGCTACTGGGTGGCCGTCGCGCCGGAGGGCGTCACCTTCATCCGCCGGTCAGGGGGGCCGGTGGCGGTGGGGGCGCGGGTCCTGCGGGCCAGCCTGTCGGACGCCGGCGCCCGCCCGCCGCGCCTCTCGATCGAGGGCGAGGGCCTGACCTTCGCCCCAGCGGCAGGCGCCGAACCCTTCTTCGTCACTGCCGCCCGGGAATTCCATCTCCATACCCGACCGGGCCCCGGCGATCGGGGAGCGCTCTTTGTCGAACTCAGACAGGCGAGCGTCCGGCTCTCCGGGCTGATGGGCCGGATCGCGGCGGGCAAGCCGGTGGGCCTGGCCGCCGACGCGGTCTATTCTCATGCCGGCGCCCTGGCCGGCGAGGACTGGCCATCGGCGGTGCGCGCCTGGACGAGCGCCGGAGGCGCCCTTTTCGTGCGGCGGATCGAGGTCGACGCGGGCGACGCGGTCCTCGACGCACGGGCCGGAACCCTGACCGTCGGCCCCGACGGCCGCCTGCGGGGATCGCTCACCGCCACCCTACGCCAGGCCCAAAGGGCGCTGGCGGCGATGGGCGAGGCCGGCGCCATCGCCCCCGAGGCGGCGGGCGCCGCGGCCATGGTGGTCGGCGCGCGGGGCCAGGGTTCCTTGGCCACCGTCACCCTCGATTTCCAGGCCGGGCGGACCACCCTGGGGCCGGCCGCCATCGGTCCCGCGCCCAAGGTTTATTGACAGGGTCTTTCGATGGCCGCCATACCCGCCGGCCATGACCCTCCAGCCCCCCGACGAAAGCCGCGCCGGCTCGGGCGACCGCCGCGAAGCGCCGGCGCCCAAGCGGGGAATCCTGGACATCAGCCCCTACATCCCGGGCAAGGCCAAGGCCGACGGGATAGAGCGCCCGATCAAGCTGTCGGCCAATGAGAACATCCTCGGCTGCAGCCCAGCGGCCCGCGAAGCCTTCGTCGCGGCGGCCGACCATCTGGGCGCCTATCCGGACGGCCGGGGGGAAATCCTGCGCGCCGCGCTCTGCGCCCACTATCGGCTCGAACCCGAGCGTCTGATCCTTGGCTGCGGCACCGACGAGATCTTCGCGCTGCTGAACCAGGTGTTTCTCGAGCCGGGCGACAACATGGTTCAGGGTCAGTACGGTTTCGGGGCCTATGCGATCGGCGCCCGGGCGAACCAGGGCGAGGTGCGCCGGGCCGCCGAACCGAACTACCGGATCGACGTCGACACCCTGCTGGGCGAGGTCGACGAACGCACCCGCCTGGTGTTCATCGCCAACCCCGCCAATCCCACCGGCACCTTCATCGGCGAACGCGACATCCTGCGCCTGCACGCCGGCCTGCCGCCCGATGTCGTGCTGGTGCTCGACGGCGCCTATGCCGAATTCAACACCGATCCGACCTATACTGATGGCCTGGGCTTGGCGCGGGGCGCCGCGAACGTCGTTGTCACCCACACTTTTTCGAAACTGCACGGCCTGGCGTCCTTGCGGGTCGGCTGGGGCTATGCGCCAGAGCCGATCGCCGACGCGGTCAACCGGATCCGCCTGCCGTTCAACACCTCGATCGCGGGTCAGGCCGCCGCCGTGGCCGCCCTGGCCGATGCCGACTTCCAGGCCAAATCCTTGGCCCTGGTGGAACGGTGGCGCCCGTGGCTGACCCAGCAGCTCGGCGGGCTGGGCCTCGAAGTGGTTCCCTCCGCCGCCAACTTTGTCCTCGTCGGGTTTCCGAAGATCGCCGGCAGGACCGCCGCGGAGGCGGAAGCCTTCCTCGCCAGTCGAGGCCTGATCGCGCGCGGCGTCGGCAACTACGGACTTCCCGACCATTTGCGAATCACCGTGGGCCTTGAGGCGCACAACCGCGCCGTCATCGACGCCCTGGCCGAGTTCCTGGGCGATCAGTCGCCGTCGTGACCGGCCTCCTTTACGGCAAGCTGGCGGTCGTCGGCTGCGGCCTGATCGGTTCGTCGATCGCCCGCGCCGCCCGCGCCCGCGGCCTGGCCGACGCCATCGCGGTGGCGGATCCCAGCGCCTTGGTTCGGGAGCGTGCCGCGGCCCTGGGGCTGGCCGACCTGATCACCGCCGATCCCGGCGAGGCCGTTGAGGGCGCCGATCTCATCGTCTTCGCCGCTCCGCCCCTGGCTATCGGGCCGGCCGCCGCCGACGCCGCCCATCGCCTCAAGCCCGGGGCCACGGTGACCGATGTCGGTTCGGTCAAGGCCGCGGTGGCCGAGGCTTTCGCGCGGGTCGTTCCGCCGGCCGTTTTCGCCATTCCCGGCCACCCGATCGCGGGCTCCGAGGAGTCGGGACCCGACGCCGGATACGCCGGCATGTTCGAGGGCCGCTGGACGATCCTGACCCCCCAGGCGCGACGGGACCCTCCCTATCTGGAAGCCGTGGACCGCCTGACCGCCTTCTGGGTCGCCCTGGGCGCCCAGGTGGAGCTGATGGATACGCGCCACCATGACCTGGTGCTGGCGGTGACCTCCCACCTGCCGCACCTGATCGCCTACAATATCGTCGGCACCGCCGCCGACCTGGAGGAAGTCACCCGAGGCGAAGTGATCAAATATTCGGCCGGCGGCTTTCGCGACTTCACCCGCATCGCCGCCTCCGACCCGGTGATGTGGCGCGACGTCTTCCTGGCCAACAAGGACGCGGTGCTGGAAATCCTGGGGCGATTCACCGAGGACCTCCAGGCCCTGTCCCGGGCGATCCGCTGGGGCGAGGGCGACACCCTGGAAGCGCTCTTCACCCGCACCCGCGAGATCCGGCGCGGCGTCATCGAAGCGGGCCAGGAAACTCCCGAACCCAACTTCGGGCGACAGCGGAAGGGAGAGTAGGGCCGCGCGGGTCCGGCGCTGTCAGGCGGCGATGCGCAGGGCGTCCAGCAGGGTGTCCTGGTGGAGACCGATGAAGGCATTGCGTTCGCCGATCACCGTCTCCAGGGTGTGCTCACACTGGGCGCGCAGAGCCCGCGCGTCCGGGGCCGGGCCGCGGCCGGTCGCGTGCAGCGCCGCCAGCGCCTCGACCATGGCGAAGAGGCCCTCGTTGCTTAGGCGCGTATGGCGCCGCAGCGAAGCCTCATAGGCGTCGATATCCGCCAGGCGGGGAAAGAGCTGGCGGATCACCGCCACCTCGGTGTGAGCCCATTCGAGCTGCATGGTCAGGGCGCGTGGGCCGTGCACCCAGCCGGTGACGTCGATGATCCGGGCCAGATCCGAGTAGAAGCGGTCCAGGCGGGGATCCAGGAAATCATAGTCCGGCGCGCAGACGTCGCCCTTCAGCCGGCCGGCCGCCTCCAGGGCGTCCTTGATCGGCGTGCCGTCGTAGGGAAGCATCTTGCAGAAGGTGGCCGGCGCGCAGCCGTCGCCGACGATCTCGCGCAGGAAGGCGATATTGCCCAGGACCGCGTCGAAGGTGCTGGACGGGTCGAGCAGCATGAAGCCGAATTCGAACCTTATGCCGATCTGCTTGAGGGTACGCACGGCGGCGAGGTTCTGCTCGACGGTGATCTGCTTGTGGAGGGTGATCAGCCCTTCCTCGGTGCCTGATTCCAGCCCCATGTAGATGAGGTAGAGCCCCGCGTCGCGCATTCGCGAGAGAAGCTCCGGCTCCACGGCGTCGGCCCGGCAGTTGAGCTTCCAGATGACCTTTCGCGCGAGGCCGCTGGCGTGCAGCTCATCGACGAGCTGGCCCGCCCAGGCGCGCCACTTGAGGCCGAAGAGCGGAAAATCGTCGTCCTGGAACAGGAAGATGGTGATCCCGCGCTCCTCATGGAGCATCCGCATCTCGCGGACCACCTCCGCCGGCTTGCGGATCCGCACCACCTTGCCGGGCGCTGTCCGGTAGAAGGTGTGGATCGAGCAGAAGGAACAGGTTCGCGCGCACCCGCGGCTGGCCAGGATCGGCATGCCCCTGCGTCCGAGGATGACGGTCGGATCGAAATCGCGGTCGGGGTGCGGCAGGCTGTCCAGGTCCGGGACGAGCGGGCGGGCCTGATTGGCCACGATTTCACTCCCCGCGCGATGAACCAGCCCCTGGATGCCACGCCACTCCCCGCCCGATGCCAGGGCCTGAACCAGTTCGACCAGGGTGATCTCACCCTCGAAGCGCACGACGCTGTCGAGCTCGGGAACCGCCTTGAGGGTCTGTTGGAAGCTCAAGGTCGGATAGTGGCCGCCCATGGTGAAGTGGCAGTCCACGCCGTTTCGTCGCAAATCCTCCATCAAGGTGCCATAGCGGCGGATGTAGTATTGGAAGATCAGCGAGAACCCGACCAGCAGGGGATTGGCGGCGGTCACCGCCCTTAGGATCTCCTCCGCGGGCGCCTCGATGTCCAGGACCCGGACCTTGAACCCCGCGCCGCGAAGCACCGCCGAAAGATAGCCCAGGCCAAGGTTGCCCAGCTTCTGGAAGCCGATCAGCACGACGGTCTTTTCCGATCCGGCGATCCTGGCCGCCGCCCGGTCCTCGGGTTTGGAGATCATCTTGGTGGTTCCGCGTTGATTTCAGGCGCGACCGGCGCGGCGCCCCGAAGACCGCCGCGCCGCCGGGGCTATCGGCCCACCGCTCCCAGCGCTTTTTGGAAACCTTCGGCGGCCCGCATCTGGGCGCCCAGCACGTCCCTGACGAACTGCAGTTGGATATTGGCCACTTCCACCTGCTGGACCTTGTCGACGAGCAGGTCCCTCAAGGGCCACGGCACCGGGTCGATGAACCAACTGGGATTGAACCGCAGGGCTTCCGACAGGCCTTCTCTCTCAACCGTTCCCACAATCGATCTCCTCTTTGACGTGACGCGTCGAGCCTCTCGCGCTCGCTGTCGCAAGCGGAGATCGAAGGGTTTCACGAAGCGCCGGCCAGGTGCGGTCACGATGCCGCGACTTCACGCAGGGTTGATTTGGCGAAGGGGGCGAATCGGACAGCCGGGGCTCACGATCTCGAACGCCGGTTCGCCGCCAGGCATTCGCGGCGCAGGTTCAGCAGCACCTTGGGAGTGTCGCGCTTCATGCCGGCGCGCACCAGGAAGGCCGGGGCGACGATCCGGGCCGCCACCCGATTGACATAGATCACCCGCGTTCCCGCGCCGCCATCGAGAGGCTCCAGTCGCCATTCCCCCTCCTCGACCTTCAGGTCGCCGCCGACCCTGTGGAACCGGATCAGGCTGAAGGGCTGGTAGTCGTTGCGGACCAGGTTGCGGATGGCGGGCACGAAGAGATTGCCCCGCGTGATCTGTTCGCGGACGTCCCAGCCGCGATCCCGGTCGCCCTCGACCACCTTGCAGCTGGTCAGGGTGGCGATCAGGCGCGCCGCCATTTTGCAGTCGGTCATCACCGCCCACACCACGCGGGGTGGAACGGCGATGTCGATCGCGGCGTGGATCAGCCCCGCGCCATCGGCCGCCGGCAGGACCTCGGCCCAGGACTGGCCGCTTAAGAGCGCCCGCTGCACCCGGGCGTTCGGCGCCCATGCCAGGACGGGCCCCGCCAGGAACACGGCCGCGGCGAGAACCGCCAATCCCACGCTCGTGCGTCTCATCGACCAACTCCTTGCATCCGCCGATGCCCTGGTCCCCGCGACGCACACCGGAGCATACGGGCGCGGCGGCCGTTTGGTTCAGAGGGTGAAAGGGTCGAAGTAGTTGGAGATCCCCGAATCAACCCTTCCCCGTTTTCCCCACGAAAGTGGGGATCCAGGCTTTTTTAGAGCGCTTCGCTTTCAAAGAGATCACGCCAGCCAGGGTTGAAGCGCTCGATCAGTTCGAGTTTCCAAGCCCGGTTCCATTTCTTCATCTGGCTTTCCCGCAGCCTCGCTTCCTCGCGCGTTTCATAACCCTCGTACCAGACCAGCCGCGTCACGCCGTACTTGGCGGTGAAACCGGGTATGGCGTGAGCCTCATGCTCCGCGACCCGCCGCCAAAGGTCATCCGTCTGGCCGATGTAGAGGGTCCCATTGCGCCGGTTGGCCAGGATGTAGACGAAGAAGGCCATGACTAAAAAAGCCTGGATCCCCGCTTTCGCGGGGAAAACGGAAGGGAGCGAGTGGAGAAAAGACCGGCGGCGCCTTCGCCTGCAAGCCCACCTCCCCTACCCCCGCAAATGCGCCGCCGTCGCCTCGATCGCCGTGACTAAACCCACCCGCTCCAGCGACACCCCCTCGGGGAGGCCGGAGAAGAGGCGGGTGGGGGCGGCGGGGTCGAGCAGGACGAAGACGCCCTTGTCGTCCGCGCGGCGGATCAGGCGGCCGAAGGCCTGGGCGATGCGGCCGCGGGCGACGGCGTCGTCATAGGCCTTGCCGCCGAAGCGCCCGCGCCGCGCCTTGTGCAGGATGTCCGGGCGCGGCCAGGGGACGCGGTCGAAGACCAGCAGGCGCAGGGAGCGCCCGGGCACGTCCACCCCGTCGCGCACGGCGTCGGTGCCCAGCAGGCAGGCGTCCTCCTCGGCCCGGAAGATGTCGACCAGGGCGCCGATTTCCAGCGGATCGACGTGCTGGGCGTAGAGGGCCAGGCCGTGGCCCGCCAGGTCGGCCGCGACCCGCTCGTGGACCGCCCGCAGCCGGCGGATGGCGGTGAAGAGGCCCAGGCCGCCCCCGCCCGCGGCCAGGAAAAGCTCGCGCATCGCCGTGGCCACCTGCCGGGCGTCGTCGCGGGCTACGTCGGTCACCACCATGACACGGGCGTTGACGCCATAGTCGAACGGCGAGGCCAGGCGCAGGGTCTTGGGCCTTTCGGGAAGCCGGGCCGCGCCGGTGCGCATTTCCGCCAGGGCGAAGGGGTCGGCCAGGGTGGAATCGGCCAGGGTGGCGCTGGTCACCAGCACCCCGTGGGCCGGGGCGATGACCGCTGCGGTGAGCGGCGCCGTCGGATCGACCCAGTGGCGGCGGGCGGCGGCGTCGACCACCCGGCCGAAGAGGAACGCAGCGTCGAACCAGTCGACGAACTCCGGATCGTCTTCTCCGTCCTCGGCGATGGCGGTGAGCATGGCCCGCCACGCCGGCAACATCATCCGCGCCCGGCGGTCCAGGCCGCGCAGGGCGCCCTCGATCCGCGCCCGCTCGGTGGTTGTGAGCGTCTCGGCTTCCGCGTCCAGAACGTCTTCCAGCTTTCGCGCCAGGGCCAGCAGCGGGGCTTCGACCCTGGAGAGGGCCACGGTGGCCGCGCGCGCCGTCTCGCGGACCTCGTCCAGCGCCGGGCGCGCCGCGCACTCCATGCCGACGTCCGAGGGCGCGGCGCGGGCGCGAAGCTGGGTGAGGACCGCCGCCAGGAAGGCTTCGATGGGGCCCGAGGGGCTGGCCGCCCCCGCGCCCGGCGCGATCCGGCCGGACCAGCCCTCTCCCGGCAGGGCGGCGGCGGCGCGCACCGCCTCGTCCAGGGCGCGGCGGGAGTCCTCACGCTCGCCGAGCAGCTCCGACAACCGCGCCTCCAGGCCCCGCCCGCGCCGCCCACGCCCTTCGGGCCCCCGGATCCAGCGGCGCATCTCCGCCGCCTCGGCCCCCGAAAGCACGGCCGAAAACGCGCTGTCGGCGGCGTCGAAGAGATGATGGCCCTCGTCGAACACGATGCGCCGGGGCGTGGACGTTTCGATGTCCCCGCCGCGTCCCCGCGCGGCGCGCGCGCCGTCGAAGGCGGCGTGGGTCAGCACCAGGGCGTGGTTGGCGATCACCAGGTCGGCGGTCCTGGAGGCCCGCACCGATTTTTCGATAAAACAGGCGCGGTAGTGGGGGCAGCCGGCGTGAACGCACTCGCCGCGCCGGTCGACCAGATTGGCGGCGCTGGCCTGGGCCGCCGGCCCGACGGCGAAGAGGGTGGGCAGCCAGGCCGGGAAATCGCCGCCGGTCATGTCGCCGTCCCGGGTGGCGCGCACCCAGCGGGCGGCGAGGCCCAGGCCGATGAGGTCGCCGGCGCCCAGCATGGCGGCGTTGGCGGCTTCCTGGAAGTTGAGCAGGCAGAGGTAGTTTTCCCGCCCCTTGCGCACCACCGCCTTGCGCGCCCGGGTGGCCGGATCGGGGAAGACCGCGTGGCTCTCGCGCTCGATCTGGCGCTGCAGGGCGCGGGTGTAGGTGGAGACCCACACGCCAGGCCCGTTGGCCTCGGCCCACAGGGAGGCCGGCGCGAGGTAGGCCAGGGTCTTGCCGATCCCGGTTCCCGCCTCGGCCAGCATCATCATCGGCTCGCCTTCGCGCATCCTAGGCTGGAAGGCGTGGGCGGCCTCGGCGGCGAACACCGCCTGCATCGGCCGCGCCTCGTCCAGGCCCGAACGGGCCAGGAGCTGGGCCAGCCGCTCGGCGGCGGCGGCCGGATCGATCGGTTTGGATCCCGCCTCGCCCGGCGGGGCCTGGTCCTCCCATTCGGCGAGGCGGCCCCAGACGTCCAGCCCCGCGCTCCGCCAAGCCCGGCCAAGCGGCGCGGATCGCAGGGCGCCGATGACCGCCGCGGCCCAGGCCCACCCCGCGCGGCCGAGGGTCTCGGCCAGGGCCAGGGCCTCCTCGCGGCTGGGCGTCGGCGAAGCGGCCAGCTCGACCAGCAGGAGCCCCGCCACCGCGCGCAGGGCGACCGCCTGGGACGGCGCGTCGCGGGGCTCGGCCAGGCCCGCCGCCCGCGCCAGGCCCACCGCCGAAGGCGCGCAGAACCGCGCGGGCCGGGCGAAGGCGAACAGCTCCAGCAGATCGAACAACCGCGCCGAGCGGGGGGGCGCATAGAGCCCCAGGCGCCGCGCCGTCATCGCCGCGTGGGCCAGCAGCACCGGCCCGGCCTCGAACAACGCCCGCGCCTCCTCCGGAGACGCCGCCCGCGAACCCGCCCCATCGGCGACCGCCGCCCGCCCTCCAGGCAGCACGATCAGGGCCGTGGCGAGATCGAGGGCGGGCGCGTTCACGGGCTTTGGTAACCCATGGCGGGCTGAAACGGAACGGGAACATCGTTTTGCGTTTCGGGACCTCGATGCTATCGGCGGTTTGAATGACCGCCGAATTCCAATCTCATTCTCCTCCCTCCCCTTCATGGGGAGGGACAGGCCGCGTAGCGGCCAGGGTGGGGAAGTACGGGGAGGCCCGCGAGGCTTGGGATGATCCACACTTCCCCACCCGGCGCTTCGCGCCACTCTCCCCATGAAGGGGAGGGAGGAGATTTCTTCTACCCTCCCGCCTCTCTTTGATGGCTGGTTCAAATCGCGCGGCTGGGCGCCGCGGAACCATCAGCTGGCGATGGTGGAAAAGGGCCGGGCCGGGCGCAGCGCCCTGCTCATAGCGCCGACCGGCGGGGGCAAGACCTTGGCCGGTTTCCTGCCCAGCCTGATCGAGATTTCGCAGCGACCCGCCCGTTTTCCGCCACCCGGCGTCCACACCCTCTACATCTCGCCGCTGAAGGCCCTGGCGGTGGACGTGGAGCGCAATCTGATGGCGCCGATCGGGGAGATGGGGCTGAAGGTGAAGGCCGAATCGCGCACCGGCGACACCGGCGTCGCCCGGCGCCAGCGCCAGAGGGTCAAGCCGCCCGACATCCTTCTGACTACCCCCGAACAGCTCGCCCTGTTCTGCGCCTGGGAGGGGGCCAGGCGGTATTTCGAGGACCTGCGCTGCGTGATCCTCGACGAGATCCACGCCGTCTGGCCCTCCAAGCGCGGCGACCTCCTGGCCCTGGATTTGGCCAGGCTCCAGGCCCTCGCGCCGGCCCATCGCCGGGTCGGCCTGTCGGCCACGGTGGACGATCCCGACGTCATCCGCCGGTGGATGGCGAGCGGCGATCCCAAGGCCATCGATCTGGTCCAAGGCGCCCCGGGCGCGGCGCCGGTGGTCGATGTGCTCCTCTCGGAAGACCAGGTTCCCTGGGCCGGCCACACCGCCCGCCACGCCATGCCGGAGGTCTATGACGCCGTCCGCGCCGCCCGCACCGCCCTCGTCTTCGTCAACACCCGCTTCCAGGCCGAGTTCGCCTTCCAGGAACTGTGGCGGCTCAACGAGGACAACTTGGCCATCGCCCTCCACCACGGCTCCCTGGCCGCCGAGCAGAGGCGCAAGGTCGAGGCGGCCATGGCCCGGGGGGACCTGCGCGCGGTGGTCTGCACCTCGACCCTGGACCTGGGGGTCGACTGGGGGGACGTCGATCTGGTCATCCAGCTGGCCTCGCCCAAGGGCGCCTCGCGCATGGTCCAGCGCATCGGCCGCGCCAACCACCGGCTGGACGAGCCCAGCCGCGCCCTCTTCGTCCCGGCCAATCGCTTCGAGATGCTCGAATGCCAGGCGGCCCGCGAAGCCATCGCCGAGAACGCCCTGGACTCCGAGACGTGGCGCGTCGGCGCCCTCGACGTCCTAGCCCAGCACGTCATGGGTTGCGCCTGCTCCGGGCCCTTCGACCTCATCGCCCTCCACGACGAGGTCCGGACCGCGGGCCCGTATCGCGACCTTTCCTGGGAGGACTTCGAGGCGGTCGTCGATTTCGTCGCCACCGGCGGCTACGCCCTCAAGGTCTACGACCGCTTCGCCCGCATCGTCAAAGGGCGCGACGGCCTGTGGCGCGCACGCAACGCGGAGATGGCGCTCCGTCACCGGCTCAACGTCGGGGCCATTGTGTCGCCGGCCATGCTGTCGGTGCGCATCGCCGGCCGTCGTTCGACGCCCGGGCGCAAGATCGGCGAGGTGGAGGAAGGCTATCTCGAGGTGCTGGAGGCGGGCGACACCTTCGTCTTCGCCGGACGGGTGTGGCGCCTGATGGGTGTGACCGGCCTAGATGTCCTGGTGACCCCCGCCCCGGGCGAGGACGCCAAGATGCCCTCGTGGGGCGGGTCGAAATTCGCCCTCTCGACCTTCCTGGCCAGACGCGTGCGGGCGATGATGTCGGACGCCCATCACTGGGAGGTGCTCCCGCGCGACGTGCGCGAATGGCTGGAACTGCAGCGCGACCGTTCGGCCATTCCCGCCGCGGACGAGATGCTGTTGGAGACCTTTCCGCGCGGCCATCGCCAGTTCCTGGTCTGCTATCCGTTCGAAGGGCGCCTGGCCCACACCACCCTGGCCATGCTGCTCACCCGCCGGCTGGAGCGGCTGGGGGTCGGGCCACTGGGGTTCGTGTGCAACGACTACGCCCTGGCGGTATGGGCGTTGAAGCCCATGGAGGGCCTGGATATGGCCGAGCTCTTCGCCCAGGACATGCTGGGCGACGACCTGGAAGCCTGGCTGGCGGAGAGCGCGATGATGAAGGGGGCGTTCAAGGGCTGCGCCCTCATCGCCGGCCTGATCGAGCGGCGCTTCACCGGCCAGCGCAAGACCGGCCGTCAGGTGACCTTTTCCACCGACCTGATCTACGATGTCCTGCGCCGTCACCAGCCGGACCATCTGCTGCTGCGCTGCGCCCGGGACGACGCCGCCCGGGGGCTGATCGATGTCGCGCGCCTGGGCCAGCTGCTGGCGCGAATCGAGGGGCGCATCCGCCATGTCGCCCTGGATCATCTCTCTCCCTTCTCGGTGTCGGTGATCCTGGAGATCGGCAAGCAGCGCTCGCCCGGCGGCGCGGGCGAGATGATCCTGACCGACGCGGCCGAGGACCTGATCGCCGAGGCCTCGGCGTGACGGGCGCTGAGGCCGGCTGGCGCTACGCCTTCGATGCGCATCCCGGCGGCGCCCTCCGGATTCGCGTCGCCGGCGCCGAGGTCGTCTGCCGCCCCGCCGGCGCCCTGTGGCTGGAGGGGTGGAGGGCCCTGATCGTCGCCGATCTCCATTTCGAGAAGGGCTCCGCCTATGCCGCGCGCGGCCAACTTTTGCCGCCCTACGACACCGGCGAGACCCTGCGGCGCCTGGAGGCGGAGGTCGCGGCGCTCGATCCCCGGATCCTGGTCTTTCTCGGGGACAGCTTCCATGACCGACGCGCGGAGGGACGCCTCGCCGCCGGTGACATCGCTCGCCTCGTAGCTCTCGCCGCCGGCCGAACCCTGATCTGGGTGGTGGGCAATCATGATCGCGAGGGGCCCCGCCGACTTCCGGGCGAAGTGGTCGCGGGCCTGACGGTCGCGGGGCTGACCCTGGTCCACGAGCCCGCGCGCGGGCCGGCGTCAGGCGAGGTCGCCGGTCACCTGCACCCCTGCGCCCGCGTGGCGGTCGCCGGCGGGGCCGTCCGCCGCCGCTGCTTCGTCACCGACGCCGAGCGCCTGATCCTGCCCGCCTTCGGGGCCTTCGCCGGTGGGCTCAACGTCCGCGACCAAGCCTTCGCGCGCCTGCTGCGCCGACCGCCCCTCGCCGCGGTCCTTGGCGAGCGGCGGGTGCATGCGGTGGGCTGGGCTTCGCTCAGAGGAGACTAGGTCGGCGGCTTCGGGGCCGGCGCGGGGGCGGGGACTTGACCATAGGAACGGAACCCGGTCGTCGGCGCGCCGGCGGGAGCGGCCGGGCCGGACGAGGCGCGACGGGGCGCGGGCCGATACCTCGCCCCGCGCCGCCACGCCGGGTGAACCGCCTTGGCCGGGGCAGGCTTGGCGATGACGGCCGCGGCGGGCGCCGGGGCGGGCGTCGGCGGCGGGGCCGTCGGCCTGAGGGGCGCGGACATCTTCGCGGGCGGCGCGACGGGGCCGGAGCCCTGCTCCTCGCGGAGCCAGAACCCGGCCAGAACGGCGGCCAGGGCGACGGCGAGGGCGAGACTGAGCCAAAGCGTCCTCTCGGGCGGTCGCTTGCGGGGCGGGAGAATGACCGGCGCCGGGGCCTCTGGCGCGGCGCCCGCGAGGTTCATTTCCATGGCGCGCACGCGCCCGGCCAGGGCCCGGCCCATGTGCGCCACCTCCAGGCCCAGGCGCCGGGTGGTCTGAGCCGATTGGCCCTCGGCGGTTTCGACCCCGGCCAGGCGCTCGTCCAGGGCGGTCAGCGAATCCTGGAGTTCGCGCAGCATTTCGGCCATCTCCTCGGCCGAGGGATTGGCCTGATTGTGCAGGCGGTCGATGCCCGCCTCGCCGGGTCCCGCGTCCCGCCCGGCCGGCGGCGCGCTAAGGCCGATCCACTTCGCGCCTTGGCGCGGCGACGCGGTCATCCGAATCTAAGCTCCTTAAAAGGCTCGACGGCGGACGGTAGCACCGAATGGTTGTGTGTAAACGTGAAGTCGGCCAGGGGTCGGGGCGGCGATGGAGCTTGGCGAGCCGATGACCCTTACCCTCACCGCCGCCATCGCGGCGCTCGCCGCCGCTCTCACCGTTCTGTTCGGCTGGCTGGGCGCGCGCCCGGCCCGGCCGCTCGCCGCGCCCCGGCTGGTTCCCTGGCGGCTCTTGATGGTCCTCGCCTTCGCCGCCACGGTGGCCATGCTGGTCCACGCCGTCGCCCTGGTGCGGGGCCGCTAGGCGCGTTCCTAGACGAGGCGCAGTTTGAACAGGGTCAGCACCGTTTCCTGAGTGAGGTCGGTGAAGATCCGCGCCGCCTCGGCCGACGGGCGCCCGGCCTGGCCCAGACGCCGGCCCATCGTCTGGGCGACCCGGTCCGACCAGAAGCCGTCGTTCTGATATTGCGCCACGGCCTCGGCGGCGATCTCGCGCAGATCCCGCGGGCCATAGTGAGCTCGCGTTTCGGCGGTGTGGGCCCCGGCGAAGGTCTCGGTCACGGCGGCGTCGACCGCCGCGTTCATCCGGGCCGCGACGGCGGCGTCCTGGGTATCGGCGATGACGTGTTTGAGCGTCCCGGCCTTGGCGAAGGCGATTTCGCAGCAGGCGATCGGGTCGTGGCCCGGCCGGCCGGGCAGGCGATTGGCCTGTTTGAGGCATAGGCCGGGATCCAGCGCCTTCAAGGCGAGGGAGTGGCCCGCCTGCTCGGCCGTGGCGCGCTTGGCAAACCCGAACATGAGACCCCCCGGCCGGCGCGCTCCCCCGCCACCCCGCGTGACGGGCGGCGTCGAGGAGGTTAACTTTGGCCGGCCCGCGACGCCACCCCTCGTCCAAGACGATCATGTCCTACGCCACCGACTACACCACCCTCTTGACCGGATCCTATTGGAGCGGAGCGGAGATCACCGCCAAGCCGGTGTTCATCACCTATTCCTTCGACACCACGGCCCCGGCTTCCGACGCCGGTCACCTGTCGGCCTCGGCCCTGGCCACCTTCACCCCCTATACCGCCGCGCAGCAGGCCCAGGCGCGGCAGGCCCTGGCCGAATGGAGCAGCGCCTCCACGGTCGCCGGCGGCGGCAGCGGGATCATCTTCCTGGAGGTTCCCTCCGGCCAGGGCGACATCAACTTCGCGTCCTACGACTTCACCTCCGATCCCAACGCCAAATTCTCGGGCGGCGAAGGCTTCTATCCCTGGGGCAATTGGAACTACAGCACCGGCCAGGCGGGGAGCATCCATTTCGGCGCCGACCTTCCGGGCGCCGGCAATATCCTGATGAACACCGCTTTCGAAAGCGGCGGCCTGTTCAGCTACGCCACCGTGCTGCACGAGATCGGCCATGCGCTGGGCCTCAAGCACCCCACCGACGCCTGGACCGACAATGTCCCCGGCTACATCGACGTCGTGCATAACCAATGGGATCCGAACATCACCTACGATCCGGGCTTCTCGATCATGTCGTCGGGGGCCACCTCGCTGACCGACCTCACCGGCGCCGACTACCAGGCCATCCAGGCGATCTACGGCACGCCGTCCATGGCGGCGAACGAGGACAAGTCCTGGTCGTGGGATGCGGCCACCAGCACCTTGACCCAGGTCTTGAAGGGTGGCGGCCAGACGGTTCGCGGAGTGAGCACCAGCAACATCATCACCGGAGGAGCCGGCGCGGACGCCATCTACGCCATCGGCGCGGGGACCAACACCGTCTGGGGCAAGGGGGGCGGCGATACTCTCGTCGGCGGCTCGGGGGTCAGCTATCTGGACGGCGGGGCCGGCGCCGATACGATCAACGGCTGGTTCGGGCCGAGTTGGGCCTCCTATCAGGACGCGGCGGCGGGGGTGGTCGCGAACCTCGCCAACCCCTCCTTGAACACCGGCGACGCGGCCGGGGACAGCTATCTGAACGTCCACCGCCTGCTCGGCTCCAGCTTCGCCGACACCCTGGCCGGCGACGACGCCGGCGACGTGATCCAAGGCGGCAGCGGGGGCGACACCCTGACCGGCGGAAGCGGGAACACCCGTTTCGCCTATGCCGCGATCGGGGACAGCACGGTCGCCGCCCCCGACACCATCGGCGACTTCCATTCCGGCGACCTGATCGACCTGTCCGCCATCGACGCCAACCTCAAGATGGCCGGCCTTCAGCCCTTCCACCTGGGGTCGCAGACGGGCAAGGTGGGGGATCTGGTGGCCGCCTACGACGTCGCCCATGACCGCACCGTGATCGATCTCTACGACAAGAAGGGGGCAAGTCCGCAAGGGCGAATCTGGATCACCGGAAACCACGCCCTCACCGCCGCCGACTTCGTGCTCACCGGCGGCGGCGCCGCGGCCGCCCCGGCGAGGTTCTCATCGGCCATGGCGGGCTTCGGGGCCGGCGCCGCCGGATCGGTCAACGCTGGAGTCGAGCCGTGGAGCGCGCCGCGTTTCATGCTGGGCGCGCCGAGGGTTCACTTGGCGTAAGGGACCGAGTGGCCGCACGATCTATTCGTGGCGTTCAGCCCCGTCCCCGCGCCCCTCCACCCCTTCGGGGTCCCCCTCCCCCGCAAGAGGGCGGGGGAGGATTGAAGGTGCGCGAACCATACCCTTTCCTCTTCCTCCGATGCGAAGGGGGGGTGGTGGCGCGGCGCGATTTTGCGCGGTGAGGGTGGGGGCGCAAGGCGACAAGCGGAGCGCCGGAGGTTCGCGCGGCCGATCAACCGCCCATCGGCCGATGGCCGGAGCCAAGCGCTCATTTGGCGGCCAGCACCTGCCCGCGGATTTCGCCCTTCGGATTCTTGGCGGTGTGGACGTTGATATACCAAAGGCCCGCGCGCAGATCCCCGATCTGGCCGTCGTTGATCGCCGCGGAGCCGCTGATCGGGCTCTTCAGCGGCGCCGGGATCGGCACGGTCACGCCGGCGGCCACGCCCACCGCCGCAGGCCCATGGAAATGCGCCGCGGTCGCCGGCCCGCTCAGGCCGGCGTAGTTCACCGTCCAGCTGAGCATCTTGGACTCCGTATCGAGGGTGACGTCGGCCGTCCCCGAGGCCTTGCTCATATTGGGCGGGGTCTCCGAGGCCCCGTCCAGGGTGACGGCATAGTGCAGAACCTCGGCGAAGGCCGCCGGAGCCGAAAGCAAGGCCCCCGCGGCCAGAACGGTCAGAATTGCGGTGCGCATGGATGTCCCTCGATGCAGCTTGGTTTCCCCGGAACGGACCTTAGCCTCCGATCGCGCGGGCGGCGAGTCCGCCTTGAAACCGCGATGTGGGAACCGATCATTCCCCCGAGGCCTTTAGCGTCTGATCCGCTCGCCCCCAAGCGTCTTGAGGATCGAACGATAACACGCTCGTGACCCTGCCGGCGGCAATAAACCCGCGGGAGGGGTGGACCGGGGCCACAATGACGGCCAAGGTCGCGGCGCGCTCCGACGGCGCCGATCGATCAGCTTTTATTCTGGGGGACAAACATGATTTCGAAACGGCGCCTCGCCTCGCGCGCGGCTATCGCGGCGTGCCTGGGCTTGCTCCCGGCGGCCGCCCTCGCGGATCGCCCCGTGCACTCCGGCGGGCACGTCGGGCCGATGCTGGCGGCCTACACCGGCGCCCCGCCGACGGTATCGGGAACCTGGACCAAGGTCACCGCGGCCTTCCCCGGCGCCTCGCCCGGCACGGCGCTGCTGCTCACCGACGGCACGGTGCTGATGCACGATTCCTGCACGCGGGACTGGTATCGCCTGACCGCCGACACCGGCGGCGGCTACGTCGGCGGGACCTGGCGCAAGATGGCGCGGCTGCCCAGCGGCTACTCGCCGCTCTATTTCGCCTCGGCGGTGCTGCCCGACGGCCGGATGGCGGTCAACGGCGGCGAGTACAACGGCACGTCCTGCTCGCCGGTGTGGACGACCCTCGGCGCGCTCTATGATCCGGTGTCCGACCACTGGACGTCGGTGGCCCCGCCGTCGGGCTGGAGCCAGATCGGCGACGCGGCCAGCGCGGTGCTCCCCAATGGAAATTACATGCTGCAGAGCGTCAGCGGCAAGCTGCAGGCGATCGGAACCGTCGCCCCGCGGCCGAGCACATCGGTGACCTGGGCGGCCACCGGAACGGGCAAGGCCGACAACAACGACGAGGAGGGTTGGGACACCCTGGCGAACGGCGACATCCTGACCCTCGACACCAACCGGTCGCTGGGATCGAACACGCCGGCCGAACTCTATTCGCCGACCACCGGCGCCTGGACCGCGGCCGCGACCGCGCCCAGCATCCTGGTCGATCCCAGTTCCCACGAGATTGGCCCGGCGGTTCGCCTTCCCGATGGCAGCGTCTTCCAGAGCGGATCAAAGTCGTGCGCCTCGGCCAGCTGCGTGGGGCATACGGCGGTCTACGGCCCGACGGGGACATGGGCGGCGGGCCCCGACTTCCCGGCCATTTCCGGCTCCAACTATGACGTCACCGACGGCCCGGCGGCGATCCTGCCCGGCGGCAACGTGCTGGTGCAGGCGAGCCCCGCCTATGCCTGCGGCTCGGCGTTCTGCTCGCCCTCGCACTTCTTCGAGTTCGACGGCGCAACCCTCACGCGCGTGAACGAGCCGGTCACCGCTCCGAGCGTGGCGGCGTTCGAAGGGCGGATGCTGGTGCTGCCGACGGGTCAGATTCTATGGAGCGACGGCGACCCCGGCGACGTGGAGGTCTACACCCCGGTCGGATCGCCGAGGAAAGCCTGGAAGCCGAAGGTCACCAGCGTGAGCGCCACTCTGGTGCGTGGCCAAGCCAACTACACCTTGAGCGGGACGCGCCTGCACGGGGTCTCCAACGGCGCGGCCTATGGCGACGACGCCCAGATGGCCTCCAGCTATCCGATCGTGCGCATCACCAACATCGGCAGCGGCCATGTCTGCTTCGGCGTCATGCACGACCACGCCGCCGACCACGCCTCCTTCGACATGCCCGCGGCCACGCCGCCGGCATGGGAACAGCCGTGCGACGTCGGCGCGAGCCACCTCCAGGCGATCGTCAACGGCATCGCCTCCAAGAATGTCGCGGTGACGGTGCAGTAGGAGCGGAGGCCTCCCCGGGGCGGAAACGCCGACGCGAGGGCGGCTCGGGTCGGCGAACAGCTGCTGATCGAACCGGCGTTCCTTCCCTCGGCGGCTGTCGGCGCCGTCACGCCCGCCGCTGTTCGCCGCCTCGGATCCCCCATCGTTGCATCCGTTCCGCCGTCCGCGCGTTTCCATACGCTTGAACGGGGGTGGATAAGGAGATGACGATGCAGGCGCTCAAATTTTCACTTTTGGCCGGCGGCGCGGCGGCCCTCTTGTCGTTGGGCCCCATGGCGGTGGCTCACGCCCAGGACGAGGCGCCCGCTGTCGCCCCGCACTCCGGGAACTGGACGCTCAAGGAACGGGAGGATTGGCTGCACAGCCGGATCGAAAAAGCCCGGGACGACAGCTCGCTGAGCCGAACCGAATACGACCGGATCGAAGCCGACTTGAAACACCTCCGCTCCGATGAGGACGCGATGCGCGATCATCAGAAGGGCCAACTCACGGACAATCAGACGACGGATCTCGAGGCCCAGCTGGACGCCATGGCCGGCACGATCCATTGGCTGCACGAAAACAGCTTCCAGCGCCCTTGGTAGCTGGCGGTCAACGCGCGAAGCAGGATGGCGCACTCGACAGGATTCGAACCTGTGACCTCTGCCTTCGGAGGGCAGCGCTCTATCCAGCTGAGCTACGAGTGCGTGGGCGTGGAGCCAACGGCTTAGCGGAAAAGCCGGCGGCGCGCCAACGCCGCTCAGACGGCGATCACGCTGGTGTCGGCCGCCGCATAGGTGAGGGAGACGAAGACGTCTTCCAGGTCCGGGTCCTCGGTGCGCAAGTCCTTGATCTGGACGCCGGCGGCGCGGACGGCCGCGATCACCTGTTCGACGCCGGCCTGGGCGGTCTTGAAGGTCACGGCCAAGTCGCCACCGGGGCGCTGGCGGGCATCGAACGGCGTGAGGTCGGGGACCGCGGCCAGGGGCGCCTCGGGGGTGACCACCAGGGTGCGTGAATCCAGGCGCCGCAGGAGCTGGCGGGTCGGCTCGCAGGCCACCACCGAACCGCGATTGACGATGGCGATGGTGTCGCAGAGCTGCTCGGCCTCCTCCAAGTAGTGGGTGGTCAGCACCACGGTCACGCCCAGATGGTTGAGCGAGACGACGTAGTTCCACAGCTGGCGGCGCAGCTCCACGTCCACCCCGGCGGTGGGCTCGTCCAGGATCAGCACCGGCGGGTTGTGGACCATGGCCTTGGCCACCATCAGCCGCCGCTTCATGCCGCCGGAGAGCTGGCGCACATAGGCGTCGGCCTTGTCGGAGAGGCCGAGGGCGCCCAGCAGCACGTCGGTGCGCCGCTCGCGTTTGGGAACGCCGTAGAGTCCGGCCTGGACCTCCAGGGATTCGCGGGGGGTGAAGAAGACGTCCATGGCGATTTCCTGGCCCACCACGCCGATCGCGGCGCGGGCGTCGCGCGGGCGTTCGTCGATGTCGCGGCCCCAGATCGAGACCGCGCCGGCGGTCTTCTTGGTCAGGCCGGCCAGGATGTTGATGAAGGTCGACTTGCCCGCCCCGTTGGGGCCCAGCAGGCCGAAGATCGACCCACGCGGGATGGCGAGGTCGATACCCTTCAGGGCCTCCACGACCGGCGTGGTCTTGGTCGCCGGATAGGTCTTGGTCAGGCCGGCGGCTTGGATGGCGAAATTGGGAAGGGTCATGGCGTTTCCGCGCGAGTTCGCGCGGCCGATTGACGGCGCGCCGGTCGGTCGCATACCTAGGCGCCCCCGGGGCCGCCGCCAAGGCTGGACGCCTGGATCACCTGAGAGCCCGCCCAAAGCCGATGCCCGATCTCCCCGCGCCGGAAGTGATCCCCGTCCGCTCCCGGCGCGTCGCCTGCGACGGCGTGGGCGGGGCGCTCGGCCACCCTCGCGTCTGGCTGGAGATGGGCGAGGCCGACTTCGTCGAATGCGGCTACTGCGACCGCCGCTTCGTTCTGGCCACGAGCGACGAGTCGCCGGAGAGCGAGCGGTTGGCGCCGGGCGTCTATGAGGGGCCGGGCGGCCATTAGGGTTAGCGCAAGCGTGACCCCGCGCCCGCCGCGTCCTATCTTCGCCCCATGACCGACACCCTCGCCGACGCCCCCGCCACGCTCGAAGACATCCCCCGCGCGCCGACCCAGGACGGGCCCGCCGCGCGGCTCTATCTGGTGGACGGGTCGGGGTTCATCTTTAGGGCCTACCACGCCCTGCCGCCGCTCACCCGCAAGTCGGACGGGCTGCCGGTGGGGGCGGTGCAGGGGTTCTGCAACATGCTGTGGAAGCTCTTGGTGGACATGAAGGCGGCGCCCGACGCGCCGACTCACCTGGCGGTGGTGTTCGACCATTCGGAGAAGACCTTCCGCACCGCGCTCTACCCCGCCTACAAGGCCCACCGGCCGCCGCCGCCGGAGGATCTGATCCCCCAGTTCGCGCTGGTGCGCGAGGCGACGCGGGCGTTCGGGGTGCCGTCCCTGGAGCTGGCCGGCTATGAGGCCGACGACCTCATCGCCGCCTATTGCTGTTCCGTGCGCGACGCCGGCGGCGAGGTGGTGATCGTCTCCTCGGACAAGGACCTGATGCAGCTGGTCGGCGATCGGGTCTCCATGCTCGACACCATGAAGAACCTCCGCATCGGCCGCGCCGAGGTGTTCGAGAAGTTCGGCGTGGCCCCGGAAAAGGTGGTGGACGTCCAGGCCCTGTGCGGCGATTCGGTGGACAATGTGCCCGGCGCCCCCGGGATCGGGGTCAAGACCGCCTCGGCCCTGATCACCGAATATGGCGACCTCGACACCCTGCTGGCCCGCGCCGGGGAGATCAAGCAGGACAAGCGCCGGCAGACCCTGATCGACTTCGCCGACCAGATTCGCCTTTCGCGGGACCTGGTGAGGCTCGACTGCGACACGCCCCTGCCCGCGCCAATCGACACCCTGGCGGTGGCGGCGCCGGAGCCGGCCACCCTGGCCGCCTTCCTGGAGGCCATGGAGTTCCGCACCCTGGCGCGGCGGGTGGGCGAGGCGGCGGGACTGAAGCCCGCGCCGGCGCCGACTCCGACGCAGGCGCCGGTCGCGCCGATCGACACCACCGCCTATGCCTGCGTGCGCGACATGGCGGCGCTGGCGGGATGGATCGCGCGGGCGCGGGAGGCGGGGATCGTCGCCTTCGACACCGAGACCGACGCCCTCTCCTCGGCCAACGCGGGCCTCTGCGGCGTCTCCCTGGCCGTGGCCCCGGGCGAGGCCTGCTACATCCCGGTCGGCCACTGCGAGGCCGAAGGCCTGGCCCTCGAGGAGGCCGCGGGCCTGGACCAGATCCCCCTGGACGACGCGATCGCGGCGCTCAAGCCCCTGCTCGAAGACCCCTCGGTGCTGAAGATCGCCCAGAACGCCAAATACGACCTGGCCGTCCTCTCGCGCCATGGGATCACGGTGGCGCCGATCGAGGACACCATGCTGATCTCCTATGTCTTGGAGGCGGGCCTGCACGGCCACGGCATGGACGAGCTCTCGGCCCTGTGGCTCGGCCACCAGCCGATCAGCTTCAAACAGGTGGCCGGGACCGGCAAGGCGCAGAAGAGCTTCAAGCACGTGCCTTTGGAGCCGGCCACCTGCTACGCCGCCGAGGACGCGGACGTCACCTTGCGGCTCTATAATGTGCTTCGCCCGCGTCTCGCGCGCGAGGGCCTGCTGACCGTCTACGAGACCCTGGAGCGCCCCATGCCGCCGGTCCTGGCGGCGATGGAATGCGCGGGAATCCATATCGATCCCGAGCGCCTGCGCCATCTCTCGCACGACTTCTCCCTGCGCATGGCGGACCTGGAGGCCAAGGCTCAGGAGCTGGCCGGGCGGCCGTTCAACCTCGGCAGCCCCAAGCAGATCGGCGACGTCCTCTTCAGCGAGATGGGGCTGGCGGGCGGCAGGAAGACCGCCACCGGGGTGTGGAGCACCGATGCCGGCGTGCTCGAGGAACTGGCCGCCCAGGGCCACGGCCTGCCGCGCGTCCTGCTGGACTGGCGCCTGCTCTCCAAGCTGAAAGGCACCTATACCGACGCCCTGGCCCTGGCCGTCGCCAAGCGCACGGGACGGGTGCACACCTCCTTCGCCCTGGCCTCGACCACCACCGGGCGGCTTTCCTCCTCCGATCCCAATCTGCAGAACATCCCCATCCGCACCGAGGAGGGGCGCAAGATCCGCGCCGCCTTCATCGCCGAGCCGGGCAATCTGCTGATCAGCGCCGACTACAGCCAGATCGAGCTTAGGCTCCTCGCCCACATCGGCGACATCCCCCAGCTCAAGCGCGCCTTTAAGGACGGGCTGGACATCCACGCCATGACCGCCTCGGAAATGTTCGGCGTGCCGATCGAGGGCATGCCGGCCGAGACCCGCCGCCGGGCCAAGGCGATCAACTTCGGCATCGTCTACGGCATCTCCGCCTTCGGCCTCTCCAACCAGCTGGGCATCCCCCAGGACGAGGCCGGGGCCTATATCAAGACCTATTTCGAGCGCTTCCCCGGCATCCGCGCCTATATGGACGGCGCCCGCGCCCTGGTCCGCGAACAGGGGTTCGTCACCACCGCCTTCGGCCGGCGGGTGAACATCCCGATGATCCGCTCCAAGTCCGTGGCCGAGCGCCAGTTCGCCGAGCGCGCGGCGATCAACGCCCCGATCCAGGGGGCCGCGGCCGACGTCATGCGCCGGGCGATGATCCGCATGCCCGCCGCCCTCGCCGCCGCCGGCCTTTCCGCCCGCATGCTGCTGCAGGTCCACGACGAACTGGTGTTCGAGGCGCCCAAGGACGAAGCGCCGGAGGTGTGCCGCGTGGCCCGCCAGGTGATGGAGCACGCCGCCGAACCGGCGGTCAGCTTCTCCGTCCCCCTCCTGGTCGAAGCCCGCGCCGCCGCCAACTGGGACGACGCGCATTAGGTCCGCGCCTCGGAACTCCCCCGCGCCCGACCCGTTGGCATGTCGGATCGCGCGCGACTTGATTTTGGCCCGCCCGTAGCCTCACAAGCAGTCCCAGCGGCATGGAGACAAAACAGGTGATGACAGCGTCCGGGGTGATGACGGTCGAGACGCCCCAGGGCCGCGGCGCCGAGGATCTCGACCTCCTCGCCATCGACACCATCCGCACCCTGGCGATCGACGCGGTGGAGAAGGCGGCCAGCGGCCACGCCGGCGCGCCGATGGCCATGGCCCCGGTCGGCTACACCCTGTGGAACCGCTTCCTGCGCTACGATCCGGCCGACCCGGCCTGGCCCAACCGCGACCGGTTCGTGCTCTCGGCCGGCCACGGCTCGATGCTGCTCTACGCCCTTCTGCATCTCACCGGCGTGGTGGCGCTGGACGAGGCCGGCCGGCCGCGCAACAGCCCCGCCGTAAGCCTGGACGACATCAAGGCGTTCCGCGAACTGGGCAGCGTCTGCCCCGGCCATCCGGAGCACGGAATCACCACCGGGGTGGAGACCACCACCGGGCCCCTGGGCCAGGGAGCGGGAAACAGCGTGGGCATGGCTATCGCCCAGGCCTGGCTGGCGGCGCGCTACAACAAGCCCGGCGCGACCCTCTTCGACTACAATGTCTACGCCCTCTGCAGCGACGGGGATTTCATGGAGGGCGTGGCCAGCGAAGCGGCCTCCCTCGCCGGCCATCTGCGCCTCTCCAAGCTGTGCTGGATCTGGGACGACAACACCGTGACCATCGAGGGCCATACCGAACTGGCCTTCAGCGAGGACGTGGCCGAGCGGTTCCGCGGCTATGGCTGGGCCACGCGCGTGGTCGACGACGCCAATGACTGCGAGGCCTTTGCCCGGGCGGTGGAGAGTTTCCTCGCCACCGACGACCGGCCGACCCTGATCGTGGTCAAGAGCGTCATCGGCTATGGCTCGCCACACAAGCAGGGCACCTCCAAGGCTCACAGCGACCCCCTGGGCGAGGCCGAGGTGAAGCTCACCAAGAAAGCCTACGGCTGGCCGGCGGACGCCCAGTTCCTGGTTCCGGACGGGATCAAGGAGCGCTTCACCGCCTCCCTGCGCGAGCGGGGCGGCAAGCAGCGCGCGGCGTGGCGCGAGATGTTCGATCGATACGCCAAGGGCGAGGGCGGATCGGCCGCCGAACTCAACGCCATGTGGGCCGGCGACCTGCCCAAGGGTTGGGACGGCGACATCCCGACCTTCCCCGCCGACCCCAAGGGCATGGCCACCCGGGAGGCGTCGGGCAAGGTGCTCAACGCCATCGCGCCGCGCATCCCCTGGCTGATCGGCGGCTCGGCGGACCTGTCGCCTTCCACCAAGACGCGGCTGGAGTTCGACGGGGCGGGAGACTTCGAGCCGCGGGTTCCCGCCGGCCGCAACCTGCACTTCGGGGTGCGCGAACATGTCATGGGGTCGATCGCCAACGGCATGGCGGTCTCCAAGCTGCGGCCCTACACCGGCACCTTCCTGATCTTCAGCGACTACATGCGCCCGCCCACGCGCCTGGCGGCGCTGATGGAGCTGCCGGTGGCGTTCGTGTTCAGCCACGATTCCATCGGCCTGGGCCAGGACGGCCCCACCCACCAGCCCATCGAGCAGCTCGCCGCCCTGCGGGCGATTCCGCACATGATCGTCCTGCGCCCCGGCGACGCCAATGAGACGGCGCAGGCTTGGCGGGTGATCCTCGCCCAGAGCGAAAAGCCGGCCTGCCTGATCCTGTCGCGCCAGGCCATGCCGACCCTGGACCGGACCCGATACGCCCCCGCCGACGGGGTGGCGAAGGGCGGCTATATGCTGGCCGGCGGCCGGGACGAGCGTCCCGAGGTGATCCTGATCGCCACCGGGGCGGAGGTCGGCCTCGCTGTCGGGGCCTATGAGCGCCTGGTCGCCGAGGGCATCGCCGCCCGGGTGGTGTCCCTGCCGTCCTGGGAGCTGTTCGAGGCCCAGGACCGCGCCTGGCGCGACCATGTCCTGCCCCCCGATGTCGCCGCCCGGGTGACGGTGGAGGCGGCCTCGCCGCTCGGCTGGGACCGCTACGCCGGCCCCACCGGCGAGATCATCGCCATGCGAAGCTTCGGCGCCTCCGCCCCCATCGGCCCCCTGATGACCCACTTCGGCTTCACCGCCGAGGCGGTCTACGAAGCGGCCAAGCGGCAGCTGGGGAAGGGGTGAGGGGCGTGGTGACCGCCAACCCCCTCCTCGCCCTGGCCGACGCCGGCCAGGCCGTTTGGCTCGATTACCTGCACCGCAAGATCCTGGAAGACGGCGAACTGAAACGCCTGATCTCGGAGGATGGCCTCAAGGGCATGACCTCCAACCCTTCGATCTTCGAAAAGGCGATCGGCGAGGGGGACGACTACGACGCCGCGATCAGGGCCCTGATCGAGCGCCGGGACGCCGAGGTAGGCGACCTCTACGAGGCCCTGGCGATCGCCGACATCCAGGCCGCCGCCGACATCTTCCGTTCCGCCTGGGAACGCCTGGGCGGCGCCGACGGCTATGTCAGCCTGGAGGTTTCGCCGTACCTCGCCATGGATACGGCGGCCACGATCACCGAGGCGCGGCGGCTGTGGCGGGCGGTGGGCCGGCCCAACCTGATGATCAAGGTCCCCGGGACCAAGCCGGGGGTCGGCGCCATCCGCGCACTGATCGGCGAGGGCATCAACGTCAACGTCACCCTGCTCTTCGGCATCGACGCCTATCTGGCAGTGGCGGACGCCCATATGGCGGGGCTGGAGGCGCTCAAGGCGGGGGGCGGCGACGTCGCCAAGGTTTATGGGGTGGCCAGCTTCTTCGTCAGCCGCATCGACGGCATGATCGACAAGGAGATCGACGCGCGCCTGAAGACCGCGTCGGACACCGACGCCGCCGCCCTCGAATGTGTGCGCGGCAAGGTCGCCATCGCCAACGCCAAGATCGCCTATCAGCGCTATCTGGAGATGGTCGCCGCCCCGCGCTGGCAAGCCCTCGCCGCCGCCGGCGCCAAGCCGCAGCGGCTCCTGTGGGCCTCGACCGGCACCAAGGACCCGACCTATTCGGATGTCCTTTACGTCGAGACCCTGATCGGGCCGGACACCGTCAACACCATGCCGCCCAAGACCATGGACGCCTTTCGCGACCACGGGGTGGCGCGCGCCACCTTGACCGAGGCGGTGGACATGGCCCGCGCGGTTCTGACCCAGACGGAGCGGTTGGGTTTGGATCTGGACGGCGTCACCGACGCGCTGGTGGCCGATGGCGTGGCCAAGTTCGCCCAGGCCTTCGACGCCCTGCTGGGCGCCGTGGCCATGAAGCGCGGCAAGATTCTCGGCAACGCGCTGAACGCCCAGTCGATCAAGCTGCCGGATGATCTGGGCGCGGCGGTGAAAGACACCCTCGACCGCGCCACCCGGGAGGGCTGGGCCCGCCGCCTGTGGGCCAAGGACGCTTCCCTGTGGACGGGCGGCGAAGAGGCGAAGTGGCTGGGCTGGCTCGCCGCCGGTTCGGGCGGGGCGGTCGACCTGGCGGCCCTGGAGGGGCTGCGCGACGAGGTCCGATCGGCCGGCTACAAACACGCCCTCTTGTTGGGCATGGGCGGTTCGAGCCTGGGCCCTGAGGTGCTGGCCAGAACCTTTGGCGCGGCGCCGGGTTTTCCCGAACTTCTGGTCCTCGATTCCACCGACCCGGCGCAGATCGCGCGGGTGGAGGCGATGATCGACCCGGCCGCCACCCTCTATATCGTCTCCAGCAAGTCCGGCTCGACCTTGGAGCCCGATATCCTGTGTCGCTATTTCTTCGAGAAGGCCCAAAAGGCCCTCGGGGCTGGCAAGGCGGGCGGGCGCTTCATCGCGGTCACCGATCCCGGTTCCAAACTGGAGGAGGCGGCGCGGCGGGACGGCTTCGCCCACGTCTTCCCCGGCGACCCGGCGATCGGCGGGCGTTATTCGGTGCTCTCCAATTTCGGCATGGTCCCCGCCGCCGTCCTCGGCCTGGATGCGCGCGCTCTCTTCGAGGCCGCCGCCCCGATGGTGCGCGCCTGCGGAGCCAGCGCGCCGCCCGCCGCCAACCCCGGCTTCGTCCTGGGCGCGGTGCTGGGCGCGGCGGCCAAGGCCGGGCGCGACAAGGTCACCCTGATCGCCTCCCGCGCCATCGCCGACATCGGCGCCTGGCTCGAACAGCTTTTGGCCGAAAGCACCGGCAAGCTGGGCAAGGGCCTGATCCCGGTGGCGGGCGAGCCCCTGGGCAAACCGGAAGTCTACGGCGCCGACCGCCTGTTCGCCTATCTGCGCCTGGAAGGCGAGGACGACGTCGATCGGGACCAGGCGGCCAAGGCGCTGGAGGAGGCCGGTCAGCCGGTCATCCGCATCACCCTGGCCGACCGGCGCCAGCTCATCCAGGAGTTCTTCCGCTGGGAGATCGCCGTGGCCGTGGCCGGGGCGGTGATCGGGATCGACCCGTTCGACCAGCCCGACGTCGAAGCCAGCAAGGTCAAGGCCCGCGCCCTCACCGACGCCTATGAGAAGACCGGGCGGGCGGGCGTCGAGGCCCCGATCTTCGAAGCCGAGGGCCTGGCGGTCTTCGCCGATCCCGCCAACGCCGAGATCCTGGGCCGGGCCGCCGGCGTCCAGACCGTTGAGGCGTGGCTCGGCGCCCATTTCGCCCGCGCGGGCAAGGGCGACTATATCGGCCTGCTGGCCTGGCTGGATCGTGACCCGAAGCATGCCGACGCGCTTCGCGCCCTGCGCCGGCGCATCCGCGACCATGGCAAGGTCGCCACCGTGGCCGGCTTCGGCCCCCGGTTCCTGCACTCCACCGGCCAAGCCTATAAGGGCGGCCCCAGCAGCGGGGTGTTTCTTCAGATCACGGCCAAGCCGGCGGCCGACATCCCCGTGCCTGGGCGATCGATCAGCTTCGGGGTGGTCGAAGCCGCTCAGGCCCGGGGCGATTTCGAGGTCCTGGCCGAGCGAGGCCGCCGCCTCCTGCGGATCGATCTTGGCCAGGACGTCGAAGGCGGCCTTCGCCGCCTGGCCCGCGCCATCGACCGCGCGTTCGGCTGAACAGGGCGAGGAGCGAGGCCAATGCAACTGGGTGTCGTCGGGCTTGGCCGCATGGGGGCCAACATCGCGCGCCGCCTGATGAAGGGGGGCCATCACTGCGTGGTCTGGGACCGGGACGCCAAGGCGGTCGCCGGCCTCGCCGGCGAAGGCGCGGCCGGCGCTCGGGATCTGGCCGATCTTGTCGCCCGGCTGACCGCGCCGCGCGCGGTGTGGGTCATGCTGCCCGCGGGCGGCCCCACCGAGGAGACCGTGACGGCGCTCGGCGAGGTCCTTTCCAAGGGCGACACCGTGATCGACGGGGGCAACAGTTTCTACCGCGACGACATCCGCCGCGCCGGGGCGCTGGCGGGGAAGGGGATCGGCTATGTGGACGTCGGCACCTCCGGCGGGGTGTGGGGGCTGGAGCGCGGCTACTGCATGATGATCGGCGGCGAGACGGCGACGGTGGATCGGTTGGATCCGATCTTCGCGACCCTTGCCCCCGGCCTTGGCGACATCCCGCGCACCAAACGCCTCGCGGGCGCCGACGAACGGGCCGAAAACGGCTACATCCACGCCGGTCCGTCAGGCGCCGGCCATTTCGTCAAGATGGTCCACAACGGCATCGAATACGGCTTGATGCAGGCCTATGCCGAGGGCTTCGACATCCTGGCCGGCAAGGGCGCGGGGGCCGGGGCGGCGGACGAGCGCTATGATCTCGACCTGGCCGACATCGCCGAGGTCTGGCGCCGCGGCAGCGTGATCTCCTCCTGGCTGCTGGATCTTTCCGCCTCGGCCCTGGCCGGCGATGCGCGCTTGGCCGCTTTCTCGGGCGTGGTCGACGACAGCGGCGAGGGCCGCTGGACGGTCGACGCGGCGATCGAGGAGGCGGTCCCGGCCCCGGTGCTCACCGCCGCCCTCTACGCCCGCTTCCGCTCCCGCGAGACCCACACCTTCGGCGAAAAGCTCCTCTCCGCCATGCGCCTGGGCTTCGGCGGCCACATCGAAGACAAGGCCAAGGTGTAGGGATTTGCGCAGCCAAAGAGCGCCAAAATCCCCTCCCCAGCCCAAGGCGCCGCCGCCCGCGCCGGCGTGCGCCATGGTGATCTTCGGGGCGGGGGGAGACCTGGCCAAGCGGCTGCTGGTCCCGGCCCTCTACAACCTCTCCCACGCCGGCCTGCTGGCGGACGGCTTCAAAGTGATCGGCGTCGACCACGGGGCCGGCGATGACGGATCGTTCCGGCGGGGGCTGGGCGATTTCCTCAAGGGTCTCGCCGCCAGCAAGGACAGCGAATTCGGCGCGGCGAAGATCGATCCCAAGGCCTGGAACTGGCTCGCCAGCCGCCTCTCCTATCAGGTCGGGGACTTCGAGGACGACGCCACCTTCGCGCGCCTGGCGAGCGCCTTGGAGGTGGGGGGCGGGAGCGCGCTCTTCTATCTGGCGGTCGCGCCGCGTTTCTTCGGCGATATCGTCGCGCGCCTGGCCAAGGCGGGCCTGGCCCGGGCGCCGGCGGGCGCCTTTCGCCGGGTGGTGATCGAAAAGCCGTTCGGCGACGACCTGGCCTCGGCCAAGGCCCTCAACCGCCGGATCGGCCGCTGCCTGGACGAAACCCAGATCTACCGGATCGACCATTTCCTGGGCAAGGAGACGGTCCGCAACATCATGGTGACCCGGTTCGGCAACGGCGTCTTCGAGCCCCTGTGGAACCGGATGCATATAGATTCGGTGCAGATCACCGCGGCCGAGACGGTGGGGGTCGAGCTGCGCGGTTCCTATTACGACAAGGCCGGCGCCCTGCGCGACATGGTGCCCAATCACCTCTTCCAATTGTTGGCCATGGTGGCGATGGAGCCGCCCAACTCCTTCGACCCCGAGGCCGTGCGGGCGGAAAAAGGCCGGGTGATCGAAGCCATCCGCCGCCAGACGCCTGGCCAGGCGCTCGCCGATTCGGTGCGCGGCCAGTATCGCGCCGGGATCGTCGACGGGACGAAGACGGCGGCCTATCGCGACGCGCCCAATGTCGCCAAGACCAGCCGCACCGAAACCTTCGTCGCCCTGAAGCTCGCCATCGACAACTGGCGGTGGGCCGGCGTGCCCTTCTACCTTCGGACCGGCAAGGCGATGAGCGCCCACGACACCCACATCGCCATCCAGTTCAAGCCGGCCCCGCGCACCCTCTTCCAGGATGTCGCCCAAGGCCCGTCCACGCCCAACACCCTCATGCTGCACATCCAGCCGAACGAAGGGATTTCCCTGCTGTTCGACGCCAAACGCCCCGGCCCCGACGTCAGCCTCGCCGACGTGCGCATGGATTTCCGCTACGCCGACTACTTCAAGGCCGAGCCGGCCACCGGCTACGAGACCCTGATCTACGACTGCCTGATCGGCGACCAGACCCTGTTCAAGCGGGCGGACGACATCGAATTCGCCTGGCGCGCGGTGATGCCCTTCCTCGAGGCGTGGAAGAGCGCCGGCGAGGTGCATGGCTACGCCGCCGGCTCCGGCGGGCCCAAGGCGGCCGATGCGCTCCTGGCCCGCGACGGGCGCCATTGGCGGCCGCTCGGCCGATGACCCCGCCCCCGGTCCTGGTGGTCATGGGGGTTTCGGGATCGGGCAAGTCCACGGTGGCGGCGCCCCTAGCCGCCAGGCTCGGCTGGCCCTTCCAGGAGGGGGACGCCCTCCACCCGCCGGCCAACATCGCCAAGATGAAAGCCGGGATCCCCCTCACCGACGCCGACCGCGCCCCCTGGCTGGCGGCCATCGCGGCGTGGATCGACGGCCAAGTCGCCGTCGGCGAGGGGGGCATCGTCACCTGCTCGGCCCTCAAGCGCGCCTATCGCGACCGCCTGACCCGGGGGCGCCCGCGGGTCAGGATCGTCTATCTGCAAGGCTCGCCCGCGGTGCTCGCCGCCCGCCTGGCCCGCCGCCGGGGCCACTTCATGCCCCCCAGCCTTCTCCCCAGCCAACTCCAGGATCTGGAGCCCCCCACGCCGGACGAGCACCCTATCGTCATCGACATCGATCAGCCCGTCGCGGCGCAGGTGGAGGAGATCGTGCGGTTGCTGGACGACGCAGGCTAGGCAAACAACGCCCGTCGTATGGCCGACTGGGCAAGCGTTCACGCTTAAGAGTCTGACTCATAATGTTTCTGAGGGATATCATGGATTTGCGAGCCGTCGCGCCATGAGCTGAACCGAGGCGAGGAAGAGCCAGGCGGTGGAACTTTCGATGGTCTCCTCGAGGTCCTTGGTCAGTCGCCGATTTCGTCCGAACCAAGCGAAGGTTCGCTCCACGATCCAACGGCGTGGAAGAACCTCGAAGCCTTTGGCGGCGTCGGACCGTTTGATGATTTCGAACGTCCACTCGCCTTGCCGGGCCATGGCGGTCTCGAGCTTTTCGCCGGCGTAGGACTACGCACGTCTCGTACGCGATTAATCCGTGTGAGACTTTAGAGCATCGTGCGCAGCCAAGAATGCCTGGCGGCCCGCGGGCGTGCCACAGTAGACGGTAATCTGAACCAACGCCTCTTTGATTTCATCGACTGTTACACCGCTGGCAAGCGCGGCCTTTGTGTAGATGCCAAGCTCTTGAAAGCGGCCGAGCCCCCCGAGAATTCCAAGCGTCAGAAGACTCCGGGTTTTCTGATCAAGCCCGGGACGACTCCACGCATAACCCCAAGCCAATTCGGTAACGGCTCGTTGAAACGTCATCATGAAATCGTCAGAACCGGCGAGGTTCGCATCTACATACTTCTCGCCGAGCACCTGTCGCCGCTTCTTGAGGCCCTTCTCAAACAAATCGCTATCCGCCATTGCCAATTCCTCCTCGCCAAAGACTTCTGATGTGGCGGCCCGAGCGTAGCGATTTTCGACGGATAAGAGAAAGCGAGACGCGCCCAAATCATGAGGCGAAACACGGATAAGCGAGTAGACTCTCGGGAGACGGGTTCGGGCGCACACAAAATCCCTTGTCTCTCACGCGACACACGCTAACAGGCTTGTGTCTCGTTTTTGAGCCCGTTTGATATACAAAAATATGGCGCGGATTTTCTTCCGGATCGGTCGTGCCCCAACCCATGGCGCCAGCTCCGGGTGGGTTCGCCGCGATCTTCGGCTTGGCCGGGATCGGCCGGGCGACCATCTCTGGCAGGCCGGCGACGGCTTCCAGGCTCATGGAGCGGAATCGTAGCGTGGCCGTGGCGGCGGTGGGAGCGCGGCGGGTGAGGACCTTCTTCGGCCATCCGATCGGCCTGGGCTACTTGGTATTCGCCGAGGCGTGGGAGCGGTTTTCCTATTACGGGATGCAGTCGCTGCTGGTCCTCTACATGGGCCAGCAACTTCTCCTGCCCGGCCATGTCGAGCATGTGGCCGGCTTCGCCGCCTTCCGCGCTGGCATCGAGAGCGTCTACGGACACCTTTCGACCGCCGCCCTGGCCTCGGCCATCTTCGGCCTCTACGCCGGCTGCGTCTATCTGACCCCGCTCGCCGGCGGCTTCATCGCCGACGGGTTCCTGGGCCGCACCCTCACCGTGACCATCGGGGCGGTCCTGATGGCCATCGGCCACTTCCTGATGGCCTTCGAGGCCTCCTTCCTCCTGGCCCTGACCTGCCTGCTGGTCGGGGTGGGCTGTTTCAAGGGCAATATCGCCAGTCAGGTGGGCGAGCTCTACGCCCCGGGCGACCTGCGCCGCGCCGACGCCTTCCAGGTGTTTCTGCTGGGGGTGAACGTGGCGGTGATCGTCTCGCCCCTGGTCTGCGGCACCCTGGGCCAGAAAGTCGCCTGGCACTGGGGCTTCGGGGCGGCGGGGGTCGGCATGCTGATCGGCCTGACCGTCTACCTCTCCGGCCGGCGCTGGCTGCCCCCCGACACGGTCCGCCGCGCCCCCGCCAGACCGGGCGAAGGCAAGCCGGCGCGGATCGAGCGGCCCAGGCTGGCCCCCGGCGAGATGAAGACCGTCGCGGTCCTCGTCGCCCTGTTGCCGGTCCTGGCCCTTTCGGGAGTCGGCAACCAGGAGATCTTCAACGCCTACCTGGTGTGGGGCAACGCCAACTACGAGCTGGTGTTCTTCGGCCAGTCGATGCCGGTCACCTGGCTGATCTCGCTGGACGCCATCATCAGCTCGGTGACCATCGTCGCCTCGGTGGCCTTCTGGCGCTGGTGGGCCACCAGGCGCCGCGAGCCGCAGGAGATCACCAAGCTGGCCATCGGCGCCCTGATCGGCGGCCTGGCCCCCCTGGCTCTGACCGTCGCCTCCCTGCAGCAGGCGGCCAGCGGCCACAAGGTGGGCCTCTTCTGGGGCCTGGTGTTCCATATCGTCAACGACATCGGCTTCGCCAATATCTTCCCGGTCGGCTTGGCCCTCTTCTCCCGCGCCGGCCCCCGGGCGATCGCCGGCCTGATCATCGGCGTCTATTATCTCAACCTCTTCGCCTCCAACATGCTGGTCGGCTGGCTCGGCGGCCTGCTGGAGCCGCTAGGCGGAGCGAAATTCTGGGCCCTGCACGCCGCCCTGGTGTTCGG